>JALZDF010000012.1 GCA_030862645.1 Chloroflexota bacterium | reverse complement strand
GGCTGGTATGACCGCGGTCGATGCGGCCGCGTCCGCTCGTCCACAGCCACCCACGAACGCGAAGCGCAACCTCGCACTAACGGGGACCGCAATCGTCGTCGTCCTCTGCGCCCTGACGGTCGGTGTCGAACCGGACGAGATCCTGGCGCTGCCCGGTGGGGTCGGCAGGGTCTTCTACGAGATGTTCCTGCGCAACGGCGTCGAGTGGGGCTACCTGCCCGACGCCCTGCGCCTCATGCTCGAGTCGCTCCAGATCGCCTGGCTGGGCACGGTGATCGGTGCCATGCTCTCGCTACCACTCGGCTTCTTCGGGGCCAAGAACGTCTCGAGCGGCCTCGTCTCGAATACGATGCGCCAGATCCTGAACGCCATCCGGGCCTTTCCCGAGGTCGTCCTGGCCATCGCCGTCATGATCCCGATCGCCGGCATCGGACCGGTCCCCGGCGCCCTGGCGATCGGGCTGCACTCGGTGGGGACGCTCGGCAAGCTGACGGCCGAGGTCATCGAGGGCATTGATTCCGGTCCCGTCGAGGCGGCGCGAGCGTCCGGCGCCCGGGCGCTTCAAGTCCAGCGCTGGGGGGTGGTCCCCCAAGTCCTGCCCGAGATCGTCGCCTTTTGGCTCTACCGCTTCGAGATCAACATCCGGGCTGCGGCAATCCTCGGCGTCGTCGGCGCGGGAGGCATTGGCTTCGTGCTCCAGCAGGCGATCATCTTCGGTCGCTTCGAGCGAGCCGGGCTGATCATCATCGTCGTGATCGTGGCGACAATCCTCGTCGATACGATCTCCGGCTGGGTCCGCCGGCGGATCATAGAAGGCACCGGAGCAAGGCGCGTCACCGGCGAGCCGATCGAGGAGCCGGCCATCGCCGAGCAGCCAGAGCTCACGGAGGCGGCTCCCGCCGGGATCCAGCGGCCCTGACGGCCGCCCGTGCCCGCAGGAAGGGAGCGAGCTGAACGACGGCCGCGCCCGCTGCGGCCAGAATCAGGCCCAGGAGCTGTAGCGGCCCGAGCCGCTCCGCGAGAAAGACGATGGCCAGGATCGCGATCTGGATCGTCATCGTGTTGTTCACGACGCTCGACTCCACGGCGGTCAGCGTGCGCAGCGTGTGGTTCCACAAGGTGAACGCGAAGGCAGTGTTCACCACCGCCAGCCAGGCGACGATGAGCCAGCCGGTGAGATCGAGCCGTGGCCAGCCCTCGAGCGCGACGCCGGCGCCGAGCAGGCCGAGCGCGCCGATCGCCATGCTGCCGGCGGTGAGACCGACGGGCCCGCCGAGACGGCCGATCTCGTCACGCGCCAGGCCCCGTCCCATGTGCGAGGACGCCGCGGCCGCCGCCACGCAGACGCAGGCAGCAAGAAAGCCGATACCGGCACCTGCTTCGAGCTTGAAGGGGCCGAAGTAGAGAAGCGCCCCAAGGGTCAGCAGTCCGATGCCGCCAGCCTGCCCGATCGACGCGCGCTCGGCGCTGCCGCCGATGGCCATGACGGCAACCCAGACTGGGATCGATGCCAGGATGAGGCTCACAGCGGTCGCCGGAAGCACCGCCAGCGCGGCGAACTGCGCTCCCTGCGCGACGGCCACGAACAGGATGCCGTAGACCGCCAGCCGGACCAGAAGGCGCCCGCTGACGGGCGTCGTGGCGTCGGCCGACCGCATGGCGAAAATCCCGAATGGGAGCAGGATCGCAGCGGCCAGCGCGTAGCGCAGGCCGGCGAACGAGAGCGGTTGCAGCCCAAGATCGTCGAGCCCGATCTTGACCAGGACCCACGAGGTCGACCACAGGAAGGTGACGAACAGCCCCTGGAGTACGGCCATCAGGTGCTCGCGCCCGGTACGCGGGTCGGAGATCGTCGGTCCTTGCAAAGCCGGCAACGTTAGCATGCGCCGGCACGCGGAGGCCAGCTTGCGCGTGGCATCATCGGCCGGTGCAGGAGATCGGCAGCGCATCGGACCTTCGCCGGCGCGATCGACTGGCGCGAGAGGCGGAGGAGGAACGCCTCAGCCCATCGGCAACGCGCTCCGCCGCGTCACGCGGCCGGCACCGCTTGGAGGAGCCCGACGAGTTCCGGACGGCCTTCGAACGCGATCGGGATCGGATCATCCATTCGAAGGCCTTCCGCCGGCTGAAGCACAAGACGCAGGTGTTCCTCAACCCGGAGGGCGACCACTTCGTCACCCGGCTGACGCACACGATGCAGGTAACCCAGGTTGCTCGCTCGCTCGCCGCGGCGCTGAGCCTGAACGAGCCGCTTGCCGAGGCGATCGCACTCGGCCACGACGTCGGCCACTCGCCCTTCGGGCACACTGGCGAGGACGCGCTGAGCCCGTACTTCGATCCGGACGAGTGGCACCACGCAGCCCAGAGCGTTCGGATCTTCGAGATCCTGGAGGACGCCAACCTGAGCTGGGAGGTGCGCGACGGGATTCGCGCCCACTCGTGGAAGATCGAGCCACCGCCCGCCACGCCGGAGGCCTACTGCGTGCGCCTGGCCGATCGCATCGCCTACCTGGCCCACGACGCGCTCGACGCTCTCCGTGCCGGCACGCTGGATCGCGATGCGTTTCCGCCGGTCGTGCTCGAGCGCTTCGGCGAGCCGGGCCGATCCTGGATCAGCTCAATGATCGGCGCCGTCATCGAGGAATCGTTACGCACCGGATCGGTCCGAATGGCAGACGAGACGCTCGGGGTCATGAACGAGCTGCGCGACTTCATGTTCGCCCACGTGTACCAGTCGGCCGAGCAGCTCCGACAGCAACGGCGCGCCATAGCAGTCATCCGCGACCTGATGGACTGGCATCTCGACCATCCGGACGAGATTCCCGACACGTACCGCCAGGACGATGCCTCGCCGCAGACGCAGGCGGCCGACTTCATCGCCGGCATGACCGACCGATACGCCCTGGCCACCCACGACCGGCTCTTCCGACCGAGCCTGAACCTCTAACGAAACACCCGGAGCGCCCCAGGCCGCACCTCGAAGGTGACGGGCGTGAAGCCGATGCTGACCCCGTCGGCGTGCGCCGGCAGCGCCCGACGGGCCCCCTCGATCTTCACCCGTTTGGCGCGGTACTGCCGGATGCGCGGCTCACGCCGCGGCTTGCGTCGGGCGACGCCGATGAAGTGGCGGATGACCTGGAAGCGATTCATGCCGTGAAAAACCGCCACGTCGAAGACGCCGTCGGTCGGATCCGCCTCCGCCGAGACGACGAAGCCGGCTCCGTGATAGGGGCCGTTGCTCACGGTCACCGCGGGGCTGCCGGTCCGGTAGGCAGTGTCGTCCAGCGTGATGCGCATCGGTGACTTGCGCAGGCGCAGCGCGCGGAGCAGCGATCGGACGGCACGCCAGAGTCCTCGCCGCTCGGCGAGCTCGACGGCCAGGAAGCCTACCGCGTCGATGCCGACGCCGGCCGCCTCGAAGAACGGCCGCCCAGCATCGCCGTCGCGAATCACCCAGCCGGCGTCCACCCGGGCGCTCCGGCCCACGCGGATCACCTCGAGTGCCTGGTCGAGGGTGACCGGGATGCCGAAGCCACGCGCCATGTTGTTGAAGCTGCCCATGGCCAGGATGCCGAGGGTCGCTTCTGACTGACCGATCATGGCCGCCGCCACCCCAGACACGGTGCCGTCACCGCCGGCGACCACGACGTCGTTCCCATCGTCGGCGGCGGAGCGCGCCAGCGCTCCGGCATCGTCGTCCTCGCTCAGCGCGTGGAGGCGAACTTCGATGCCCCGCTCGCGGAGCGCAGCCTCCAGCGCCTCGGGACGGAGGCGTTCCGGGTCCGCGTGCAGGTTCGGCCCGGACCCCGGCTTCCCGCCGGCCACGGGGTTGACCAGCAGCAGGATCGGCCGTCGCGTCATTCGGTGCCTCGCTGATATGCCTGGAAGGTTCCGTCACCACAGCCGAGAACGATGCGCTGGGGCAGCGGGTCGCCACTGGCGGTGGGGGCGAAGCCCCGCTCGACGTAGACGTCCCACCGCGCGAGGCCAAAGGACGTGCTTCCGGCCGCCTCGAGCGGTCCTTCGACGCCCTCCAGCGTAGGGACCGACGTCACCCCGTCCACCGGCTCGTACGACGCGGGCCGGTACGGCAGCAGCGCAGGGCACTCGGCGGGGGCACCAGCGCGCAGGATGCCGAAGATCCCCACGGCGACGAAGACGGCGGCGCCCAGGCTGCCGCAGCCCAGCGCTCGGGCGTTCACGAGCGGACGATCCCGAACCGATTGAATTCGCCGCTTGCCGGGCTGCGGCGCGCATCGACGGATTCGACGCGAGCCCCGCCCGGGCCGATCCGCAGCAGGCGCTCCAACTCTTCGAGTGCGGAGCCGTCGCCCTCGGCCACGATCTCGACGGATCGGTCGTCATCGGCGTTCATGACCCATCCGACGAGCCCGAGCTGTTCGGCATGGCGGCGCACCCACCAGCGGAAGCCGACGCCCTGGACGCGACCCGTGATGCGGGCCGTCAGGCGTTCCCCGGTCACCGATCCCGCCGCTGCGGCAGCTTCGGCCAGGCGAGCATGGCGGCCTCGAGCCCGAGCCGGGGCGAGGCGTTCTCGCGGAGCCCGGCGTGGACTCGCTCGAGCAGCGCCGCCATTCGAGCCAGCGGAGCGGTCCCGATCCGGCGCGCCAGCGAGTCGAGCTCCGGTCCGAGCTCGCGGCTCGGAGCCAGCTCCGGCCGGCCCGCGGCCGCAACGACGAGGTCTCGCGTCAGCGACAGCCAGACGTCGACCAGCATGGTGGCCGCCCCGCGCTGCGCCGACGCGGGCGTGCGCGTCTCCTCTTCCGTCTCCTCCACCACGGGGCGGCTGAGGCGAGCGGTTTCGTCGAGCAGGTCGCGCACCGACCCGAAGCGGTCCGCACGGCCCCGCTCCAGCAGCGACAGCAGCTCGCCCTGGACACGCCGGCGCCAGGTCAGCAGCGCCCGGTCATCCGCGAACGAGAGCGCCTTTCCGGTGAGGCCCTCGGCGATGCGAGCCAGGACGTCTGCCTGGTCGGCCGGCAGGCGGCGGACGTCCATGAGAAAGGCCGCCAGCTCTTCCCGCGGGACGGCGCCGATACGCAGCGGCTGGCATCGCGACCGGATCGTCGGGAGCAGCGCGCGTGCCTCATCGGCGACCAGGACGTAGGTGTGGCGATCGGTCGGTTCCTCGAGCGCCTTGAGCAGCGCGTTCTGAATCTGCTCGTTGGCCCGATCGGCATGCTCGATGAGGACCACCCGCCGGCCGGCGACGATCGGCGCGCCGGCCGCGTCGAGGAGCCAGCGGCGCGCTGCCGCCACGATGCTCTCCCCCGACGACCGACCATCGCGCCACTGCTCCGGCGAGCCGATGACGAGGTCCGGGTGGGAGCGCGCTCGCGCGTCGCGGCAGCCGCGGCAGGCATTGCATGGATGCAGGGACAGCTCGGGATCGGCGCAGAAGAGGAGCGCCAGCAGGTCGTCAACGAAGGCCGTCTTGCCCGCCCCGGCGGGGCCGTGGACGAGGAGAGTGCGGCCGGAACGGCCGGGCTCCACCGCCTGCCTGGCGATCCGTCGGGCGGTTGGCTGTCCAAGGCTCAAAAACCCGTGCGGCAGCGCGCTTTCCATCATGGGTCGAGTATAGGTTCGGCGTTCCGGCAGGTCTGGCTGAGGGTGGCCCCCACCCGCACGCGGGTGGCATACTTCGTGCACCCCACTGCGGCCGAACCACAGGAGGAAGCCATGCCGACAGGCCCGGCATCGACGGCCGACGAGATCGCCGAGACGATTCGAACACTCATCGACCGCGTCACCGACGCGAAGGTCACCCAGGAGATGGCGAAGCGGGGCCAGGGCGTCGCCGGCCTGCTCGCCGAGCGGGGTGCCGGCGTCGGCGACCGCGCCTCCGAGGTTTGGCGTGAGAGCCGGCCGCTCCGACGTGACGCCGCGAAGCGCGCATCGCAGATGGGCGGCGAGGCCGCGCGATGGTCCGAGCTGACGTGGCGCTCGTCACTGCGCCCGCTGCTGAAGGACCTATGGAAGCGTCGAACTGTCGCCATCGGCGCGGCCGGTGCCGCGGTCCCGGCCGGCAAGGAGCTGGTCGACTCCGCCGCGGCCCGACTCGGGATACGCGAACGCCGGGAGCAGCGTCATTGGGGCGCCTTCTTCCTCGGGCTCGTGCTCGGCGCCGCAGCGGGCGCCATCGCGGCGCTGCTGACCGCCCCGAAGCGCGGCAGCGAGATTCGTCATGACCTGAGCGTCAAGGCCGACGAGGTTCGCACCGAGCTCAATGCCCGCGCGAGGGACACGGAGTGGGTCCCGATCTTCCAGCGCGACGAGACGACCAACGGAAGCGCCACCGACACCTTCCCCGATGCGTCGGGCAGTGTCCAGGAGGCAGCGGCGGACGCAGGCACCTCACCCGTCGAGCCGGTCGAGCCCGCCGCGTCCATCGATCAGGGCACCGCGACAGATCCCGCGGACACGATGCGCGAGCCGACCGATATCGTCGACCGAGAGACCCGCCCCTAGGGCTCGCAACCCTGTCGAATGGCCGCCAGGCCCGTTCGTGACCGTGGGACCAGCCCCTGGCGGGGTCTAGCCCCTGGCGCGACCTAGTCGGTGGTGCCGGTCGTGCCGCGTGGCTTGCGCGCGGTGCGAAAGCGTCCCCAGATGCCCTGCGGCTCGTCGGCGGACGCTTCCCCCGCCGACGCGTGCGCATCGTCGGTGGCGCGCGGGGCTCGTCGGCGAGCCGGCTTCGGCTCCGCCGACTCTGTAGGCGCATCCGCCTTGGCACGAGTCGACCGGCGGCGCGCGGGCTTTGGCGTCTCCTCCTCGACGGACGTGGTGGCGGCTGCATCCTCCTTCCTGGCGCGGGTCGAACGACGGCGCGCCGGCTTCGGCGCCTCGTCCTCGGCGGTCGCGGCCCTCTCGGCGGTGCCCTCAGTCTTCCTGGCGCGGGTCGAAGGACGGCGCGCCGGCTTCGGCGCCTCCTCGTCGACCGGCTCGGCGGAAGCCTCCAGGGTGGCGAGCTCCTCGGCGCTCAGGCCGAGCTCGGCGAGGGTGGCGGCATCGGCCTCCTCGAAGGTGGGCTCGCGCTCATCGGTGACGCCATCGAGCTGGCCAAGGTCGTCGAACTCCTCCCAGCCGATCTCCTCGGCACCCGACTCCACGCCTGGGGTCGTCTCATCCTCGCGCCGCGTACGGCCTCGGCCTCGGCCTCCACGGCGGCGACGGCGGCGACGGGCCTCTGGGTCCGAGTCGACCGCGGTGGCGGCAGGTGTCACGCGCTCCTCGACCGGCTCCGCGGCGGGTGAGGCGGCGGCCGGAGCAGCGGACCGGCGAGTCGTCACCCCGCGTCCGCGTCGGGCGCCGTCGGATCCGCCGCCCTTCAGCGCGGCGAGCGCCGCGGCGGCCACCGATGGCGAGGCTTCGCGGAAGCCGAACTCGGGAGTGACCTCCTTGGCCGGCATCTCGGGCGCGCTCATCCCCTCGCGAATGGCGCGTCCCTCCTTCCGGCTGATGGAGGCGATCTTCATGATGTCCATGAACTCATCGGCCACGGCGATCAGGTCGGACGACGTGTTCGGCTTGAAGCTGATGACCTCGGCGCGAATGCCCTTGTCCTGGAGTGCCTTGATCGCCGGGGCGAAGTCGCCGTCGCCGGACACGATGACGGCGATGTCCATCCGATCGGCAAGACGGAACAGGTCGACGACGAGCTCGATGTCGAGGTTCGCCTTCATCCGCCCGTCCCCGAATTTGCGGATGTCCTTGATGACGGGCTTGTACCCGTTCTTGCCCAGGAAGTCGATGAACTTGCGCTGGTTCTCGTTTTCCGGGTCGAGCCCCGTATATGCATAGGCGCGAATGAGGTCGCGCCCCTTGGTGGCGTGCTTGAGGAGGGCGACGTAATCGACGTCGACGTCCTGGCCTCGAGCCGCGTAGTACATGTTGGCGACGTCAACAAACATCGCCACGTTCTTGCTCACGGTTGAGCTCTTCTCCTGTAGGTATCTGATATGGCCGCTGCGGGTGCCGGTACTCAGCCGATGGCTCGACCCAATGGCCGGCTCAACGTGCGACCGCGGCTCGCGAACCCCAGCCGCTTCCAGAGCGGCGGTTCTGCGGACGCCAGCGGCTCGGTGACCTCGACGCGCGTGCAGCCCTTGTTTTTTGCCGATGTGGCGAGATGCTCGACGATCGCATCGGCAGCCCTCCGCCGCTCGGCGGCGCCCAGCGTCGATGTCTGCGCGAATCCTAGCTCGTCGACGATGCCGACGAAGGGACCTGACCGCACCGACGGCCTGATGGCCAGGACCCCCACGCCGACCACGCGTCGCTCGATCTCTGCTACGGAGACCGTCGCAGAGGGAACGAAGAGCAGGTTGCGCAGGTAGTCGACGTCGTCGCGCCGCTCGTCCGTCTCGGCGTCGTCGTACGCAAGCATGCGAACGATGGCATCGAGATCAGTGAGACGAGCGCTGCGGACGTGTACCTCCACCAAGGCCTCATCGGGAGCGGTCGCAGACAAGGTTCTGCGGGACGACCCGGTCGAGGATACCACGAACCGTTGCGTGAACCGCTCCGAAGCTCGGGCGGTACCTTTGGCGATGCCGCGCAAACGTATTGCGCCATTGAGCGGGGCGCCGGTATGATGCCGCGCACTTGACATGCCGGGCCCGCGCTTGCGCGAAGGCTTCGAGCACATCCACTGGAGGAAGGAATTCGGATGCAGAAATACATGCGATGGAGCGCTGCGCTCGTCGTGCTGATGCTCGCCCTCGCCGCGTGCCAGGGTGGCGGTGGCGGTGAGAGCCCCACGGAGAGCGACGCCGCCAGCCAGCCCGCGGAAAGCGGCGGTGGCGGAACCGGGACGGCAGCCGACTGCGAGGCCGACGAGTTCGGTTGCATCGAGCTTGCCGAGGGCGACCCGCTCACGATCGGCACGGCACTCGTGATCACCGGCGCGAACGAGTCGCTGGGACTCGACAGCCAGTACGGCGCCGAGGTGGCGCGGACGCTGAAGCCCCAGATCGCGGGTCACGACGTTGAGTTCAACCACCAGGACGATGGCTGCTCCACCGAAGGTGGCACCGCAGCCGCGCGTGCGCTGCTTTCCGAGGAGAATATCGCGGCCGTCATCGGCACCAGCTGCTCGAGCGCCGGAATCCCGGCGGCCGAGATCCTGAGCGCCGAGGGCATCATGCTGGTCTCGGCATCCAACACGGCACCGTCGCTGACCCATCCCGACACGCACGAGCCGTTCTATGCGCGCACCGCGCACAATGACTCGATCCAGGGCGCGGCGATGGCGCAGTACGTCTGCGAGGTGCTCGGCCTGACGACGGCAGCCACCATCGACGACGGCTCGGCCTATGCCGACCAGCTGGCCGCCGTCTTCGCCGCGGAGTTCCCGGCGCAGTGCGACGGGACGATCACGGCCCAAGAGGCGATCAGCGTCGGCGACACCGACTTCTCCGGTACGCTGGGCAACATCGCCGCCGACTCACCCGAGTTCCTGTACTTCCCGATCTTCGTGGCCGAGGGCGCGCTGCTGACGCAGCAGGCTCGCGACACCGCGGGTCTGGAGGACACGATCCTGGCGGGAGCCGACGGCATCTTGACCCCGGACTGGCTCGAGGCCGCCGGCGAGGCTGCCGAGGGCGCCGTGCTGTCCGGACCGGACCTCGCGTTCTCCGGCGACTTCTACGAATCGGAGTTCCTGCCGGCTTACACCGAGGTCTCGCAGGAGGACGCGCCGATCAGCGTCTTCCATGCCCACGCCTACGATGCCTACAACATGCTGGCGCAGGCAATGGAGGAGGTGGCATTTACCGAGGACGGGACGACGTACATCCCGCGAACGGCCCTCAGGGACGCCTTCTTCTCGATCGAAGGCTTCGAGGGAATCACCGGCACGCTGACCTGCGATGAGAACGGCGACTGCGCCGATGCGAAGATCAGCGTCAGCGAGGTCCAGAACGGCGAGTTCGTCCGCATCTGGCCGGAGGAGTAACGACAGCTCGCTGAGCCACAGCTGAAGATGCGGGTGAGCCGAGGTCCGGCTCACCCGCATCGCTACCGCCCACAAGCGAGGGATCCGAATGCCCGGCCGCCGATACCGGCTCGACCTCGTCAAGGTCTTTCTCTGGACGCTCGGTGGGGCGCTCCTGCTGGTGGCGGCCTGGGGGGCGGTGCTGACCCTGTCCCAGGGAAGGATCAGTCCCGCCGCGTGGCAGAGCTTCGTGATCGCCGGCATCGCGCTCGGCAGCGTCTACGCCCTGATCGCCCTGGGCTACACCCTCGTCTACGGCATCCTGTTCATGATCAACTTCGCCCACGGCGAAGTCTTCATGTGGGGCGCATTTACGGCCTGGTTCATGGCCACCGGCCTGGCCGAGACCGGACTGATGGAGGCAAGCCCGGTCCTCGCCTTCCTCCTCGTGCTTGCCACCGCCATGCTGGTCAGCATGCTCGTGGCCGTCATGCTGGAGCGAATCGCCTATCGACCGCTCCGCGGTGCGCCGCGGCTCGTGCCCCTCATCACGGCCATCGGCGCCTCGCTCTTCCTGCAGTACACCGCGCGCGGCTTCTACGGATCCGGCGTGCGTGCTTACCCGAGCTTCGGGCTGTTCGGAGGCAACGTTCAGCTGGGCCCGATCCTGATCGCCGTCGACGCCCTCGTCGTGATCGTTTCCGCCGTGGCCCTCATGTTTGCCCTCTACTTCTTCATCAATCGGACGCGTACCGGTCGCGCGATGCGCGCGGTGAGCGAGGACAAGGACGTCGCCGCCATGATGGGCATCAACGTCGATCGCATCATCGTCACCACGTTCGCCATCGGCGGACTGCTGGCCGGGGCCGCCGGGATCCTCTACACGTTGCTCTTCAACCAGGTCCACTTCTTCATGGGCTTCCTGCCGGGCATCAAGGCCTTCACCGCGGCGGTGCTCGGAGGCATCGGCAACGTCATCGGGGCGGCGCTCGGCGGGCTCGCGCTCGGCATCCTCGAGCAAGTCGGGCCGAATCTGTTCCTCTCCGGCTACAACATCCCATCCCCGAATCAGCTCCAGGACGTCATCGCCTTCTCCGTCCTCGTCCTCGTCCTGATCTTCAGGCCGGAGGGCTTCCTCGGCCGTAAGGAGGGCGTGTGATGGACGCGCCGCGCCGCGCCGCGATCGCGGGCCTGCTGGGCGGGCTGGCCGGCGTGCACGTCAGTCTGGTCGGCATGGTCGCGACCTTCCAGGCGCGCGACCTGATCGCGGACATCGTCACCGTCGGGACGACCCTGCCCATGATGTTCGTCATCCTCGCCGGCTGGATTGCGGCCCGGCCGCGGGCGGCGGATCCCGGTGTGCCGCCATCGCGCACCATGTGGCTCGGGCTGATCGCTGGGATTGCGGGCGGCCTGGTCATCGCAACCCTCTGCCTGCTGGTAGAGGGAGTCGACATCCGCTGGATCCTCGTCAACGCGCGTCCTCAACTGGCGGAGACCCTCCAGTTCGGCCAGGGCCCCGCCATCGGCTCGCTGATTCTCGTGGCGGGCGGCGCGCTGCTCGGCCTGGCGGGCGCGTTGCTCCACGTCCTGCCGTCGCTGATCGCGCGAGCGCTCACGATCGGCGCGGTGGTCACCGTCATCGTCGCGCTCATGGAGCCGTTCCTCGGCGCCGTGCTTCGCAACCTGAGCCTGGACGTGATCGAGGACCTCCTCTATGCCAGCGGCGGCCTCACGCCGGTGGGCTTCGTCCTGGTCTTCGCGCTGGTGGCCGGGGGCGCCTACGCCTGGGCCACGCGCGGAGACCAGGCCCGCGCGCGCGTCGACGCGATGCCAGCCGGGCGTCAGAGGACCGCGAAGCTGCTCGTGTACGCCGCGCTCGTGGGCCTGCTCCTGCTCCTGCCGCTCATCGTCGGCCAGCGGCTGTCAGAGGTGGTCGGTACGGTGGGACTCTATGTCCTGCTCGGACTGGGCCTCAACATCGTCGTCGGCTTCGCCGGCCTCCTCGACCTCGGCTACGTCGCCTTCTATGCGGTCGGCGCCTACACCACGGCCGTCCTGACCTCGCCGGCATCCCCGGCCTTCAGCCCCGAGCTGCCGTTCTTCGGTGCGCTGCCGTTCGTCATCATCGCGGCGGCCATGATCGGCCTCTTCGTCGGCGCACCGGTCCTTCGGCTGCGCGGTGACTACCTCGCCATCGTGACCCTCGGCTTCGGCGAGATTGCGCGAGAGATCTTCAAGTCTGCATGGGCCCAGCCGGTCACCGGCGGGGCGCAGGGGATCCTGTCGATTCCGGCTCCCATGCCGTTCGGCCGCGATCCGCAGTCGATCTACTACCCCATCCTCTTCTTCTGCATCCTCGCTGCGGTGGCCGCCACCAGCCTTGCGTCCTCCCGCGTCGGCCGGGCCTGGAACGCGATGCGCGAGGACGAGTCCGTGGCCGAGGCCACCGGCGTGAACACCACGAATTACAAGCTGCTCGCGTTCGGGCTCGGCGCCGCATTCGGCTGCGTGTCCGGCGCGCTGTTCGCCGCCAAGATCGGCGTCATCTTCGCCGACAGCTTCAACATCCTCGTCAGCATCAACGCGCTGGCGCTCATCATCCTGGGCGGAATGGGCAACATCGCCGGCGTCGTGGTCGGCGCGCTTGTCCTGGTCGGCCTGCCCGAGTTCCTCCGCGAGTTCGCCGAATACCGGCTGCTGATCTACGGAGCCGTGCTGGTGGTCATGATGCTCCTCCGGCCCGAGGGCCTGCTGCCGAGCCGCCAGCGCAGCGCGGAGCTGCACGAGTACGAGAGCGACGAAGAGCAGTACGCCGAAACATCAGGCCAGGAGACGGGCCGCCCGGTGGTGACGACATGAGCGTCAGCGCACGCGACCCGCGGGTCGCCCCCGTCGCGGACGATGGCGCCCTGCTGAAGGCCGACAAGGTCACCATGCGCTTCGGCGGCCTGGTCGCCAACCGCGACGTCGACTTCGAGATCCCGCGCGGCTCGATCGTCTCGCTCATCGGCCCCAACGGCGCCGGCAAGACGACCTTTTTCAACCAGCTGACCGGCATGCTGCAGCCGACGTCGGGCGACATCCTGTTCGACGGAGAGTCGATCGTCGGCCTGACGCCGCACGAGATCGTGGAGCGGGGCATCGGCCGCACCTTCCAGAACATCCGACTCTTCGGCGCCATGACGGTGATCGCCAACGTGATGGTCGGGCACCACACCCGGATGAAGGCCAGCTGGTGGGCGTCGCTGCTGAAGCTCCCCGCGGTTCGCGAGGAGGAGACCGCCACCCGCAAGCGGGCGCAGGAGCTGCTCAAGCTGGTCGGCCTGCCGCGCCGCTACGAGGAGGATTGGGCAAAGAACCTCCCCTACGGCGACCAGCGGCGACTCGAGCTCGCGCGCGCCCTGGCCAGTGACCCGAAGCTGCTGCTCCTCGACGAGCCGACCGCCGGCATGAATCCCGGGGAGACGGCCCAGATGACGGCGCTCATCAAGCGCCTCCGCGACGAGCTGGACCTCACGGTGCTCCTCATCGAGCACGACATGAAGGTAGTGATGGGCATCAGCGAGCGAATCACCGTCCTCGACTACGGCGAGAAGCTGGCCGAGGGTCGGCCCGAAGAGATCCGCGCCAACCCGGCCGTCATCGAGGCCTATCTCGGCAAGCAGGCGACCGGCGAATGACGGATACCGACCGCGCCGCCGCCACGGCCGATGCGTCGCCCACCGCGGATGGCGCTCCGCTGCTGGAGCTCGACGATCTGCACGTCTTCTACGGCAACATCGAGGCGCTCAAGGGAGTCTCGATGACCGTCGGTCGCGGCGAGATCGTGACCCTCATCGGCTCCAATGGCGCCGGCAAGAGCACCACATTGCGCGCCATCAGCGGCACCCACAAGCCGCGTACCGGGAGCGTGAAGCTTGCGGGCAACGAGATTCAGCACTTGCCGGCCCACGAGGTCGTCTCGCTCGGGGTCGCGCATTCGCCGGAGGGGCGCAAGGTCTTCAGCCGCATGTCGGTCTACGAGAACCTGCAGATGGGCGCCTTCAGTCGCCGCGGCCAGAAGATCGACGACGATGTCGCTCGTGTCTTCGAACTCTTCCCGCGCCTTCGGGAGCGGCGCTCGCAGAAGGCCGGCACCATGTCCGGCGGCGAGCAGCAGATGCTGGCCATGGGCCGAGCCCTGATGGCGCGTCCCAGCATCCTCCTCCTCGACGAGCCCTCGATGGGCCTCTCGCCCATCCTGACTGAGCAGATCTTCAACATCATCCGTGAGATCAACTCCCAGGGCACGACCGTGCTGCTGGTGGAGCAGAACGCTCTGATGGCGCTCAACGCGGCCCATCGCGGCTACGTGATCCAGACGGGCAAAATCATTCTTGCCGATACGGCCGCCAACCTGGCCGCCAACGAGCAGGTCCGCCAGGCCTACCTCGGCGAGATCTAGGCCCGTGGCCGACGATTCACGCCCGCCTCGCCGTTCGCCCGACGACTACCGGCCCGACCTGCGCCCGATGCTCATCCTCGCCGGCCTCCTCGCGGCCGTGGTCGTCGCCTGGCTGATCCTCTCGCCACTGATCCTGCCTCCCGCTTGAGCGTCGGCTCGCGCGCGCGCATTGTCTAGCCGCTGACCGCAGACCCGCCACACGGTCGCCTCAGTCGCATCTCAACGGCGAAGGCCCAGTGCCGGGACCCGGCATTAATACCGACGCGGAACCCCGAACCCGGAGCTGGCCCCGAACAGGACGAGCGCCACGCCCAGCACGGCGAGCGCCATACCGGGCGACTGCTGAGGCAGCGGGATGTACCCAACCGACCAGAGCTCCCAGCCCCGATAGAGCAGCGAGGCCGCGCCCACCAGCCCGAGCACCAGGTACGCGAACGGGGCGTCCAGCACGAACCCCCACCGGCCGCGCATGTAGCCGATGTCGAGCAGCACGAGCGCCGCGATCGCGACCCCGAAGATGATGAGCCCGGGCCCCTCGAGCCCGATCCCCTCCTGCGCCGGCACAAGGACCCCGTCCACCGAGTCGCCGCCGGCACGCCACCACGGCAGGAACCCGGAGCCGACCATGGCCAGGGCGCCGAGCAGGATCAGCAGCCGAAAGCGCCGGCCGCCCTCGTCCATCGGCGCCTAGCCCTCCGGCGGCGCGCCGCCGTAGACGGACGGCTTCAGCACGCCGATGTACGGCAGGTTGCGGTAGCGCTCCTCGTAGTCGAGGCCGTAGCCGATGACGAATCGGTCCGGAATGGTGAAGCCGATGTAGTCGATGGAGATGTCCGCCAGGCGCCGGGCCGGCTTGTCGAGCAGGCAGCAGATCTTGATCGAGGCTGGCCGCCGGTCGGCCAGGTACCCGAGCAGGTAATTCAGCGTCAGCCCGGTGTCGATGATGTCCTCGACCACAATCACGTCGCGCCCCTCGATCGGCTTGGACAGGTCCTTCAGGATCCGTACCTGGCCGGAAGTCTCGGTGCCGGCGTAGCTCGACACCTCCATCAGGTCGATGCTCGATGCCAGGTCCATGGCGCGCATGAGGTCCGCCAGGAACACAAGCGACCCTTTCAGCACGCTGACCAGCACCGGGTCGTGTCCGGCGTAGTCCGTCGACAGCTGGGCTCCCAGCTCGGCAACCCGCGCACCGATCGCCTCGGTATCGACGAGGATCTCCTCGACGTCGTCGTGCAGACTCATCGGGCCCCGTTGCCGGCGCCGGTCAATGCGTGCTCGCCGTTGGTGGCGGCCATATCGGTCAGAAAGTCGAGCCGGCCGTACTTCAGCATGAGCGCCCGAAAGTCACGGGCGTAGAAGAGCTTCACGCGGATCTCCGGGTAGAGCTGGCGCATCCGGCGCAGCTTTCGATTCTTCTTGCGCACCAGCGACTGTTTCAGGGTCGTCAGCTCGAGGTAGAGGTCGATCCCCGGCAGGTAGAAGTCGGGCGCGAAGGACTCGATGACCACGCCGTCGGCGTTCCAGGAGATGGGGAAGACGTCGGGTTCGTATCGCCATTCGACACCATAGAAGTCGAGGATCCTCGCCAGCTCCGCCTCGCTGTCATGGGCGAAGCGGGGTGGCGAGTCCGAGGTCATGTGAGCCGCCACCTGACCTCGATCGTAGCCTTCACTCGGGAACCGGACGCCATCGGTTGCGAGTATATCCGGGCAGGTTATCCACAGTTCGGTGATGCCGCGAGATTGGTGGATAACATCGCTTGTGATCCACAGGCGACGGCTGCTAGGGTCGACTTCCTGCTTCTGCGGGTGACCGAGTACGGTAACCGCGGGTGATTCGGGGCCGATGCGAGAGCCGGCCACGCCGCCGATCACCTGCCGGGAAGACCGAAAGGCATCCGAAGGAGCATCTTTCTTGTCCGAGGCCGCCATCGCGGCTCGTCATGAGCTCGACCGCCTGCTCGACACCGGTGCGCCCGCGCTGCGAGCGAACCTGCCGCCCGGCTTCGCCGATGCCGCTACGCGTTTCGTGGGGCTCCTGCTCGACGCGAATACGCGCCTGAACCTGACGCGCATCGTGGAGCCCGCCTCGGTGGCGCGCCTTCACCTCCTCGATGCGCTGAGCGCGCTGCCGATCTTCGACGCAGCGTCGCCGTCACGGGCGCTCGACCTTGGCTCGGGTGGCGGGGTGCCGGGGGTCGTGTTGGCCATTGCCCGGCCGGACGTCTCCTGGACGCTGGTCGACTCGGTCCGCAAGAAAGCCGAGGCGCTCCGCTCCTTCGTGGTCGCCCTGGGGCTGGCGAACGTCGCCGTCGTCGCCGATCGGGCCGAGCTCCTCGGCCGGGATTCGTCGCACCGCGAACGGCACGACCTGCTGACGGCCCGCGCCTGCGCCCCGCTGCCCGTGCTCGCCGAGTACGCTCTGCCGCTGCTTCGCACCGGCGGCACCGTCGTGGCCTGGAAGGGCCGCATCGACGAGCGGGAGCTGGCGGCCGGCAAGGCGGCGGCGCACCTGCTGGGCGGTCGGCTCGAGCTGCGGCCGTCGGGAGTCGCCTTGCTCGGGGACCACCAGTTCGCGCTCATGACGAAGGAACATCCCACGCCGGACCGCTTTCCGCGGCGGCCGGGCGGGCCGGCGCGACGGCCGCTCGGCTGAGGCAATCGGCGTCGGTATACTCGCCCCTCGCATGCGCATCGCTGTCCTTTCGGACGTTCACGCCAATCTCGCCGCCCTCGAGGCGGTGCTCGCGGCCCTCCCGACCGTGGACGAGACCTGGATCCTGGGCGACACGGTCGGCTACGGCCCGCAGCCGAACGAGGTGGTCGCGACTCTTCAGGCCATGGGCGCGAGGAGCGTGCTGGGGAACCACGACGGCGCCGCGATCGGGACGGTCGACGCCGCCTACTTCAACCCGGATGCCCGGGCCGCCATCGAGTGGACGGCGACGGTGCTGGATCCCAACGCACGGTCCTACCTGGCCACGCTGCCGGAGGTGCGACGCGACGGCGAGCTCACCGCCGTCCACGGCTCCCCGCGTGACCCGATTTGGGAGTACATCACCACCAGCTCGATCGCCGCTGCGAATTTCGACAGCTTCGAGACTCGCCTCTGCCTCTTCGGCCACACCCACCTGCCGGTCGTCTACCGGCTTGTCGACGGCGCCGTGCAGGCGCTTCCCGGATTGCCGGGCGACGTCGTCGAGCTCGGCGCCGAGCGAGCGCTCCTCAACCCGGGCAGCGTGGGGCAGCCTCGCGACGGCCTGCCGGACGCCGCCTACGCGGTGCTCGAGGTCCGCGACGGCGAGGCCGGAGGCAGCATCTCCTTCCACCGGGTCCGATACGAGATCGACAGGACGCAACGGCTTATGCGCGACGCCGAGCTGCCCGCGCGACTCGTGGAGCGGCTCAGCTACGGCCGCTGAGCGCATCGGCGTTCACGCAGGCCGCGCTGCGCCAACCGCCGCCGTAGGATAACGAGGAATGGACTTCTTCCGGCGGGCGGACAAGCGCCCCAGCACCTTCGAGCACGCGCGGGTGCTGATTCCTGTGCTCGGCGACGATGAGGTCGACTTTCCGGCCCTGAAGGTGGCGGCCATGCTGCTCGGCGGGCGGGAGGGCGTCGAGTCTTCGCTCCTGCACGTCATCGAGGTCCCGTTCGACCAGACCCTCGACGCCCAGGACGAGGCCGCGGTGGCCCGCGCGGAGGAGGTCCTGTCCCGCGCCGAGGAGCTGCTCAACGCGAAGGGGGTCCCCACGCGGACCAGCACCGTCCAGGCCCGAGCCGCCGGCCCGGCCATCGTGGACGACGCGAACGAGCTCGGCGCCGACCTGATCGTGATGGGCCTTCGCTACAAGAAGCGATTCGGGGGACAATGGGACGCGGGACGCACCGTCCCATACGTCATGCGCAACTCGACGGCACCGGTCTGGTGCCTGCGCGCCGAGACAAAGGAGCTCGCACACACGCCATGAGGGTCATCATCATCGGCTGCGGCAGGGTCGGCGCGCGGGTTGCCGCCGAGCTCGACAGCCGCGGCGAGAACGTGACCGTGATCGACGTCAGCCCCAGGGCGTTCAGCCGGCTGCCGCCGAGCTTCAAGGGCGAAACGGTGCGCGGCAACGGGACCGACGAGGACGTCGTGCGCACCGCCGGCGGGGAGCAGGCAGACCTCGTCATGGCCCTGACTGAGGGCGACAACCGCAACGCTCTGGCCGCACAGCTCGCCAAGCACACCTTTGGCGTCCCGCGGGTCATCGCCAAGATCAACGACCCGCTGCGGGGCGAGGCCTACCGGGCGGTCGGCGTGGAGACCATCTGCCGCACCATCATCCTGGGCGACGCGCTGGTCGTCGCGGCCCAGGAGGGCGCGGAGGCCACCAACGGATTCGTCGAGCCGGCCACCGCCGAGCCGCGTCGCATCGCGCCCGCGGCCCCTGCGGGCGCGACGCCCGAGACCCAGGCGGCGATGGATCGCGCCGAGGACGTGACCGCCGAGGCCGAGATCGTCCAGCCCGGCGACGGCCGCGAGGGAGGCTTCTGACCCATGTACGTCGTGGTCATCGGCGGCGGCAACGTCGGCTACTACCTGACCAAGGAGCTGCTCGCGGCCGGCCACGAGGTGGTCGTCGTCGAGGAGGACCACATCCGCGCCCGCCAGATCGCCGACGAGCTCGGCAGCATCGTGGTCGCCAACGACGGCTGTGAGGGCCGCTACCAGGCCGAGGCCGGCATGGGCCGCGCCGACGTGATGGCCGCAGTGACGGGCGACGATGCCGTCAACCTTGCCGCGTGCCAGATCGCCAAGATGCGCTTCAACGTGCCCCGCTCGATCGCCCGGATCAACGATCCGAAGAACGAGAAGCTGTTCCGGCAGCTGGCGATCGACGAGGTGGTGAGCCCGACCCGCTCGATCCTCGGCGTCATCGAGCACGAGATTCCTGTCCACGACCTGCTCCACCTCGCCGAGCTCGAGGGCGGCGGGGTCCAGATCGTCGAGGCCCAGCTGGACGGCGACTCGCCGGTCATCGGCCGCGAGCTGCGCGAGCTGAGCCTGCCGGAGGGCAGCACCATCGCCGTCCTGATCCGTGACGAGCGCGCGCAGTCTCCCAGGTCCGACACCCGTCTGCGCGCCGGCGACAAGCTGCTGGCGGTCACCTCAGCCGATCGCGAAGCCGACCTGCGGCGACTCCTCATCGGGGAGTGACCGCGCCCGACCCGGGGCGCGTCCTGCGTCGCGCACTGCTGGCCTGGGGTTTCGGCCACCTGGAGATCGGCCGGCGTGGGATCGGCATCGCACTCATCGGATCGGAGCTTGTCGGCCTGCTCCTGGTTGCCTGGCTCACCGTCGGCCTGGCCCACACCAGCGCCTACCTGGCTCCATTCCTCGCCGGCGTTACCTTCATCGTGGTCTGGGGCTGGCAGGCGGTCGATGCGTATCGCTCCGCGCAGGCGCTCATGCCCGCCCGACCACCACCCCCCGAGCGATCGCCCGCTGCTGTCATCGGCCTGCTCAGCGTTCCCCTCCTCATGTGGGGCAGCGGATTCTGGCTCATCGGCGCCCACTCGGCGACCCCGGCGGCGGTGCTCGATCGCTTCGTCACGGAGTGGAGCCGGGACCAGCTGGGCTCATCGTGGCCCGCCGCCGTGACCCGCGTCGCGGAGGCGGCCGCCTCCACGCTCGGGCCGGCCGACGAGGGCCGCTTCCGGGACGTCCGGGTGCGCATGCTGCGGGACGATGGCTCGCGCGCCACGGCCGTCGCCGAGGCGATCCACTTCGAGCGTCGCGCGTCCCGGTTCCTCTGGATCTTCCCCGGCAGCGAGCTCGTCCCCGCCACCGACGAGCGGGTCCTCACCCTCCGGCTCCGCGCCGTCCCGGTCGAGCTGCCCGGCGGTGGGGATATCGGCGCCGTTACCTGGGAGCTCGTCAGCGCCGAGTAGGATGCACCGGTACCTCGCCAGGGCAGCCCCCCGGCGTTGCCATGCTTTGCCTGACATGGCGCGCCAAGAACGGACCGCCTGTCACAGCTCTTGACAACACCATTGTCAGGGTTTATGGTCCACCCACGCATCACAACGTTACCTGTTCACCCGGCAAGTGTTCGCGTGAAGGAGGCACGATTCCATGGCGAATATCACCAGGTTTGATCCGCTCGGGGAGATGGTCTCGCTGCGTTCCGCAATGGACCGGCTCTTCGAGGACTCGTTCGTCAGCCCGGTCGGCTGGCGCACGATCGGCGGCGGCGACATGATTGCACCGCCCGTCGATGTTCACGAGACCAATGACGAGATTGTCGTCACGGCCGCCCTGCCGGGCCTGAAGGCCGAGGACGTCGAGATCACCATGACCGGCCAGAACCTGACCCTTCGGGGCGAGTTCAAGGCCGATGAGGAGATCAACCGCGACCAGTACCTCTACCGGGAGCGCCGCTTCGGCTCCTTCAGCCGCAGCGTCCAGCTGCCCGTCCGCGTCCAGGGTGACCGGGCGGACGCCACCTTCTCCGATGGCGTGCTGACTCTGCGCATCCCGAAGGCGGAGGAGGTCAAGCCGCGACAGATCCGCATCACCGCCGGAGGCGCCGAGGCTGCCCAGAACGGGACCAAGGCGACTTCCTGATCATGGACCGAGCGCGGCGCGCGACGTCGTCAGCGACCGGCGTCCCGCGCCGCGACGAGCTCACTCGTCCGCGGTACATCATCAGCATCGCCGCCGAGCTGGCGAGCTGTCATCCACGCACCCTGCGCATCTACGAGGAGGAGGGCCTCCTCCAGCCGCAGCGGCGCAACAACCTCCGTCTCTACAGCGAGGCGGATATCCAGCGCGTTCGTATCATTCGTTTCCTGACGCG
>JALZDF010000168.1 GCA_030862645.1 Chloroflexota bacterium | reverse complement strand
TGCCGATGCCAGCTCCTCGAAGAAGGGAAGCTGATCAGGCGACGGCACCACCGGTGGCATTTCGTCGATGGTAGCCGAGGACGGATTCGCCCCGCCGTCATCGGCCGCGTATCCCCGCCTTAGGTCTATCGCATCGAGCGCGGGAGGGTGAGCGTTTTGCCCCGCCGTAACCGATCGTTTCACGAGGGCATGGTGGCCGCTCCTCGTGACGGCTTGCGTGTCGCGCTGGGCGGCGTCGTCGCGTGAGCGTCGACCCCTGGCGGCGTACTCGTCGGGCAGTTACTCGATGAAGGAGGCGGCCGGACCGCGGGCGCGCCCGAACTCGTCACCCCGTCCGGGTCGCCCCATCGTCCGCTCATCACTCATCGGTCGCCTCGTTGTAAGGTGGCCTGCAAGGAGCCATTGATAGCATCGCGGAACAGGACGAAGCCGACCGCACATTCCCCGGGGGTACAAGGAGTTCTGCGGTCGGCTTCGCCCTTACCCTAACCGGTGCGTCAAGGCACCAGGTGCCGCGCCGTCCCATGTGCGCAGCGATCAAGTCCAATGGAACGTCGGCTGCCGGCTCGAGATCCGTCCGGTCGGGCCAGTCGCTGACCTCGCTCGCCGGCGTGCTGACGGCAAAGACCGACCCGTAGCCGGCCGGATGGTCCGTGGAACGGACGCCTACCGAACAGCTCTCCTGTCGCGCTGGGTCCGCGGCCGCGGGCGCGGGCGCGTGCCTCCCGGACGGTTGCGCTGCCCGACCGCCGCCAGGATCGCCTCGGCGTGCCGTCGGCTGGCGCGCAGCTCGTCGCGCAGGCGGGCGATGGTGACGGTGCCCGCCATGCCCTCGATCCGCGCCCGGAGCGCGGACCACACGTCGGCCGGGTAGTCGATGCCCGGTGCGATCTGCCGCAGCTGGCCCGCACTACGGAGCTGGTCGATGACGGTGGGCGGGATGCCCAACCGGCCGGCGATGCCTTCGACGCGAGGCGGTGCGGCGCCCGCCGCGCGCAGCCCGGCGAGCAGCGTGGACACCTTGTCGGCCATGTCGGGATCCAGGCCGGTCTGCGCGTCGGCAAGGCGGATCCGGCGGCCGTCGCGGACGAGCTTTCCAGCGGTGACGAGATCGTCGATCACGCGGCGCAGGTCGGCCTCTGGGAGGTCCAGCTTTGCGCCGCCGCGGTGCCTGCTCGGCGGTCGCCGCTCGGCGAGCTCCGTGACGCGGGCGACGAGCGCGTCCATCCGCATGTCGACCGACAGCGGCTGCTCGCGGTGGAAGCGGCGGAGCGCCAGAAGCACCAGCCGCTCGGCCACGTGCCGCTGGTTGGGGTCGATCGCCCCGATGGTCACGCCGGTCGCGTCCCCTCGACGGCGATCCGGATCGCCTGCGACTCCTCATCCGAGAGGTTGTGCGACGAGCCGCCCCTGCTGACCGGCTTGGCGAAGACTCGCGTGTTCGTCCGGCCATGCAGGCTGCTGATCACGATGCCGTCGCGCTGGTCGTCGAGCAGGGCGATGGCGAAGCTCTGATCGGATCCGGTGTCCTCGAACGGGTTGAAGCGGACCAGGCCGATGTGCTGGAGGCTGCGCTGGGTGCGCCCATCGATGACCGAGTGCATCGCCTCGATCTCGGTCATCCGCTCCGTCGCGCGCACTGCCTGCTCGGCGCTGCCGACCAGCCGATCGTGGAGCGTGCCACCGTGCTGGTCGCGAACCAGCTCGCGATAGCTGCGGACCGCCCGGCCAAGGCGCGCGCTCTGGACCAGAGAGCCGATGAGCAGGAGGAGGACGAGTGCGCCCAGCGCGCCGAACGCCAGCGCCAGGTTGTCGAGGAGGAGCGCGTCGAGATCGGGCATCGGATCGGCGGTATCATAGCCGTCCCGCGGCCTTCCACCCGGCCGCGGCCTGCCGCCCATCACGCACGAAACGAGGTACGAATGGCCCGCCGAGCCGGAAAGGCAGCCAGCCGCAAGGCCCGACAGCGCTCGGTCCAGCAGCGATCCGCGCAGCGCGCGACGGGACCCGCCCCGGCGGCGTCCTCGCTGCCGGAGGAGACGGCGGCGACCATGCCGCCGGTCGGCACGCCGGACGCCCGCGAGGCCACCTCGCTCTCGCCGCCGCGCCGGGTCACCGCCCCGCTCAACACCGGCAAGGGTTCGACCCTGACGACCACCGAGCGCGCCGAGTACCACTATGTTGAGCGCGACCTGCGCAACATCGGCATCCTGACCGTAGTGATGGCCGTCCTGCTCTTCCTGGCCTGGATCGCCTTCTCGGCCCTCGGCCTCGTCGGCTAAACCTCTTCACCACCTCGCATCCCCCGGCCATCAGCCACGGGACGGCCGCTAGACTCGGCCCGTGACCGTGATGGACTGGCTCCTGGACTCCGATCCGGCCATCCGCTGGCAGGTCCTGCGCGATCTCGCCGCCGCGCCGGCCGACGTGGTGGCGGCGGAGCGCGCCCGCGTGGCGAGCGAAGGGTGGGGTGCCCGCCTGCTGGCCCTCCAGGGCCAGGATGGCCAGTGGGTGGGCGGCGCGCTGTTCCCAGCCGGATGGTTCGCATCCGACTACGGCGAGCGGCCCCCGGGCCAGCCCTGGACCGCTACGGCATACAGCCTCGTCGCCCTGCACGACTTCGGGGTCGACCCCGACCAGGACGCCGTGCGCCAAGCCGTCGCGCAGGTCCGAACGCATTGCCGCTGGGAGCACGATGGCCAGCCGTTCTTTGCCGGCGAGGCCGAGCCGTGCATCAACGGGATGGTCGTCGCGCTGGGCGCCTACTTCGGCCAGGACGTGGACGGCGTCGTCGCTCGGGTCGTCGGTGAACAGCTCCCCGATGGCGGCTGGAATTGCGAGGCTGAGAACGGTTCGGTTCGCTCCTCCTTCCATACGACGATCCGGGTCCTGGAAGGACTGCTGGCGCACGAACGCGCAACCGGCGGGTCCGCGGAATCGATCGCGGCTCGCCGCCGCGGTGAGGAGTACCTCCTCGAACGGAAGCTGTTCCGGCGTCGAAGCACCGGCGATGTCATCGACCCGGACTGGCTGCAATTCTCGTTTCCGACCCGTTGGCACTACGACGTGCTGCGCGGCCTGGAATACTTCCGGCAGGCTGGGGATGCGCCGGACACGAGACTCGACGAAGCGATCGAACTGCTCCGATCCAAGCAGCAGCCTGATGGCACGTGGCTCCTCGAGAACACCCATCCCGGAGCGGTCCACTTCGTGCTCGAGGACGACGACGGTCGGCCCAGCCGATGGAACACGCTCCGTGCCCTGCGGGTGCTCGGCTGGCACGAGCACCCGAACTGACCGTCAGCCGAGCTCCTCGGCCAGCGCCACCATGATGCCCTCCGGGCCGCGGACGTAGCACAGCCGGAACCTGTCGTCATACCGCACCACCTCGCCGACGAGCTCGGCACCGTGGGCGAGCAAGCGGGGAAGGACGGCGTCGATGTCGTCGACGGCGAACATGATGCGACGGATGCCCAGCGTGTTGACCGCTGCGTCCTTCCGCTCCGCGCTGATCGCCCGCGGCGCATGGAACTTGTCCAGCTCGACCCCGCCACGCCCGTCCGGGGTCCGCATCATGGCGATCTCGCTTCGGACACCGTCGAGCCCGACGACACGGTCTACGGATGGTCCCTCGACCGTTGCCTGTCCCTCCAACTCCATGCCGAGTGCGACGAAGAACGCCTTGGCGGCCTCGAGGTCGTCGACCACGATGAGGACGTTGTCCATCCGCTGGATCGTCACATCATGCCTCCCGATTGCGTTTCTGCCGGCGGCCTTCCAGGCGCAGCCGCCGCAGCCGTTGCAGCCGCTCGCTGATCTTGAGCTCCAGGCCCTCCTCGGATGGCTCGTAGAACACCCGGCCGACGAGCTCGTCGGGCAGGTACTGCTGCTCGACATCGGCGTCGGCGTAGTCATGAGGGTAGAGGTAGCCCTTGCCGTAGCCGTGCTCGCGCGCGAGCCGCCGGTGCGCCGAAGGGCGGAGATGGAGCGGCACCGGCAGCCGGCCGTGCTCCTCGACTTCGGCCAGGGCGGCGAAGTAGGCGGCGCCCGCCCGATTCGACTTCGGCGCCGATGCAACGTAGGCCGCCGCCTGCGCGAGCGCATACTGCGCCTCCGGCAGGCCGATCATCTCGGTCGCTTGCATAGCGGCCACCGCAATCTGCAGCGCGCGTGGGTCGGCGTTGCCGACGTCCTCGGACGCGGCGATCACGATGCGCCGCGCGATGAAGATCGGATCCTCGCCGGCCGCCACCATCGAGGCGCACCAGTAGAGCGCGGCGTCCGGGTCGTTGCCGCGCATCGACTTGATGAACGCGGATGCCGCCTCGTAGTGCTGGTCGCCCACACGGTCGTAGGCCAAGAGCCGCTGCTGGGCCGCTTCGGCGGCGCCCTCGGCGCCGATCTCCCGCCCGTCAGGGAGGACCGCCGCGGCGGCCTCCAGGATGTTGAGCGCACTGCGGGCGTCGCCGCTGGCGAGGTCGAGGAGCGCAGCGCGACCATCGGCAGACAACCTGACGCGGCCGCCGAGGCCGCGATCGGCATCGGTCATGGCCCGGTCGACGATCTCGCCGAGCGCGTCGGCGTCCAGAGGGTCGAGTCGGTAGACCCGCATACGCGACAGGAGCGGCGAGTTGATCTCGTAGTAAGGGTTCTCGGTGGTTGCACCGATGAGCGAGATGGTGCCGTCCTCGACGTGCGGCAGCAACGCGTCCTGCTGGCTCTTGTTGAACCGATGGAGCTCGTCGATGAAGGCGATCGTCGCCCCGCCCGCGGCCCGCAGCGCCTTCGCCTCCGCAACCAGCGCCCGGATGTCTGCGACGCCACTGGTCACCGCCGAGAGCTGGCGCCAGGTGCCGCCGGCGCGGTCGGCCAGCAGGCGCGCGAGGGTCGTCTTGCCACTGCCAGGCGGTCCCCACAGGATCAGCGATGGGCGGTTGCCGGGCTTGACGACCCGGGTGAGTGCACCCTCCTCTCCCACCAGGTGCGGCTGTCCGACGAACTCGTCGAGCGTCCGAGGCCGCATCCGGGCGGCCAGCGGCGCATCGGCCGGGGCGGCACCGTCGAAGAGCGGCTCCGTCGCGTCAGGCGTGCGCGCGCGCCGCGGCATGGACCCTTCTCAGCTTGATGGCAACGCTCCAGGCCGTGACGATGGCCCACACGCCCTCGAGCAGGAGGAACCCCCAGTCGGCGTCGAGCGCGGCCACGACGGCGAGGAGGGCGCTGCCCACCAGGTTGAGGACGAGATACCGCCACGAGGTGACGTTCAGCCGACCGGCCTGGCCGGCGATGTACGCTGCCAGGATCAGCAGCGCGCCGGCGACCTGGAAGAACTGCTCCATCGGCCGATTATGATGCCTGCCATGGAACAGAATCTCCGCACGCCCGGTCCGACGCCGATCCCCGCCGCCGTCCGCAAAGCCCAGGCGCAGCAGATGATCGATCACCGCGGCACCGAGTTCGCCGAGCTGCTGCGCGAGACCTCCATGGGTCTGGCAGAGCTCATCGCGACCAGCGGCGAGGTCCTGCTCCTGACCGGATCGGGCTCGGGAGCCCTGGAAGCCGCCGTCGTGAACACCCTGTCACCGGGCGATCGCACGCTGGTGGTCAGCATCGGCTCCTTCGGCGACCGGTTCGCGCAGATCGCGAGCGCCTTCGGCGCCGCCGTCGAGCGCTTCGACGTCGAGTGGGGCGACGCCGCGGATCCTGAGACGTTGCGCGCCCACCTTGCCGAGCGCGAGCCATACCGCGCCGTGCTGCTCACCCACAACGAGACGTCGACTGGCGTCGCGAACCCCCTGCGGGAGCTGGCCGCCGTGGTGCGTGCGGCGCCGGGCGAGCCGCTCCTGGTGGTCGACGGCATCAGCGGACTGGGAGCCATGCCGTTCGAGATGGACGCCTGGGGCGTCGACATGGTCGTCAGCGCCAGCCAGAAGGCCTGGATGGCCTCGCCTGGAATTGCGATCGCCGCCCTCGGCGAGCGGGCCTGGGCCGCCGGCGAGCGGGCGACCATGCCGCGCTTCTACTGGGACTTCGGCGAGGCGCGTCGATGGGCCGCGAAGGGCCAGACGCCGTGGACCCCCGCCATCAGCGTCCTCTACGGCCTGCGCGTCGGCGTGATGCGGCTGGGCGAGGAAGGCCGCGAGCGCACCTGGGCGCGTCATGCGGCGATCGCGAACGGCGTGGTGGCCGGTATCGAGTCGCTCGGGTTGCGCCCCGTGGCCCCCGCAGCGCATCGATCGGCCACAGTCACCGCCGCCTGGCTGCCCGCGGAACTCGAGTGGGCGTCCTTCAATGCCGCCATGCGCGCGAGGGGCGTCGTCATCGCCGGCGGGCAGGGCAAGTGGGCGGGCAGGATCCTGCGCTTCGGTCACATGGGCGACGTCGGGATCGATGAGATGGCCGCGGCAATCGAGATCATGGGCGGCACGCTCGCCGAGCTCGGACACGACGCCGATGGGGCGGCCGCCGCCCACGCGGCCCGCTCGGCGCACGATGAGATGGTCGCCGGAGTGCGGTGACCGACCGACGCCTGATCCTCGTCCGCCACGGCGTCACCGACTGGAACCGCGAGGGACGCTGGCAGGGCCGGCTGGACCCGCCGCTCTCCCACGACGGGCGCAGCGAGGCGCTCCTGCTGGCGGCCCGCCTCGCCGCCGATCCGGGCCTGCGGCCGGCCCGCATCATGAGCTCGACGCTCGGTCGCGCCACCCAGACCGCCGAGGCGATCGGCGCGGCGCTCGGCCTGGCGGTCGAGCCGGAGCCGCGCCTGATGGAGATCGGCGCCGGGGAGTGGGAGGGGCGAACCCACGCCGAGCTCGAAACCGCCGACGCCGAGCGCTATCGCGCCTGGCGCAGCCAGGAGCGTGATGCGCGCCCACCCGGTGGCGAAGGGCTGGAGGACGTCATCGGTCGCGCGCGCGAGCTCCTGGCGGAGCTGGAATCCGCAGCCGACCCGTGGCCGGTAATGCTCATCAGCCACGGCGGGATCCTGCGCGTCCTGGCGAACCTGCTGCTCGAGCTGCCGGGCAATTGGATGTGGAACCTCGACGTGGACAATGCCTCGATCAGCGTCTGCACCTCGATCGCCGACCAGTGGAGGCTGGACCGATGGAACGATACGCTCCATCTGCTGGGGGCCATGCCGACGCACGTCGACGAGCGTGAAGGGCGGCCGCTGGCTCTCTGACCTAGTCGCCGCGCCGGACGACGCCACGCAGCCAGTGGCGCGCCGCCAGCCACACCAGCGGCAGACGGAGCCGGGCCCATGCATCCTCGAGCCGATGCGAGGCGGCCGTCGTCATGCGCCGGCCCGAGTACGCCTGCCAGACCTTCCCGTCAGCCACGGTACGGATGGGCTCGACGTGCGACGGAAGCTGCTCCTCGAGCCAGCCCGTGTACTCGTAGATCGTTTCGGAGGGCTGCGGTCCCACGCCGGCCCGGTCGGCCGCCAAGGTCAGCCGCTGCCATGCTCGGTCGCCGGCGGGGAGCAGCCGCCAACGGCGCTGAAGGTTGCGCATGCGCAGCCAGAAGAAGGCGGCCGCGCCGAGCACCAGCGCGCCGATCACCAGCGCATTCCCGGTGCGGCTGGATTCACCATCGGCGGCCGCATCCGGCCGGGTGGCGTCGAAGCCGCCATCGATGAAGTCGACCGAGGGGAGCGCGTTGACGTTGCGCCTCAGGGCGGGGTCGAGGTTCTCGAAGTCGCGGAGTGGGTCGACACCGGTCCGTGGAGGTGCGACCGTGCTCGGATCACCGGTTGGGCGGAAGAAACGCGGATCGATCGACTTGGTGGCCTCGAAGATCTGCCAGCCGTAGCCGGGGAAGTAGACTTCCGCCCACGCGTGGGCGTCCGATTCGCGGACGAGGAAGGTCCCCGGCTCCTGCCGCTCGCCGGGCGCGAAGCCCGCCGCCACCCGCGCGGGAAGACCGAGTGACCGCGCCATCATGACCATGGCGCTCGCGTAGTGCTGGCAGAAGCCGCTGCGGTTGATTGCCGGGTCGAACAGGAAGAACTCGACCAGGTCCTGACCGTTCTCCGGGACAGCCACTTCCGTCCTGTACGAGAAGGTGGCGTCCCGACGCAGGTAGTCGGCGAGCGCCTTGGCCTGGTGGTAGGGATCCGCTGCGTCCCCAACCACCCGCAGCGCGAGCTCGCGCACCCGGCCCGTCACCGCCGAGTCGTCGAGGTAGAGGTCGCGCACCACGTCCGGGTAATCGGTCCCGGCGGTTGCCAGCTGCGCCTCGTTCGCCTCGGTCAGCGCCACAGAGACCTGGTAGCCCTCGTCGGGGCCGATCGGGTTGGCGGCCTCGATGCCGCCGAGGACGGGCTGGCCGCTTGCCTCGTGGATCACGATCGGCGCGTAGACCTGGATCGGCGAGCCGGAGGTGAACAGGTTGCGACCGAGCGTCTGGTGCATGCTGATCGTGATCGTTTCGATCTCATACCCGTCGCTCGGCCATTCGGGCGTCGGCCCGTCGAAGAGCGCCTCGCCGGGCGGCACCTGGCGTGTCGTCCCCGGGCTGCGTTCCCAGCCGCGCCCGGTGTAGACGTCGTAGGTGGCCGTGCGCAGGTAGAGCGGCCGTGGCGCCGCCACGGTGAGCGCCGGCTCGTTGTTGCTGACCCACCGGCCCTGCACCGTGAAGCCGGCGCCGAACGTGCTGCCGGTGATGCGCGACTGCGGGTTGGTGAGGTTGCCGAAAACGCCCTCGAACTGATCGCGCACGCCGGTCCAGACGCTGTCGAAGCTGCGCCAGGCTCCCGTCAGGGGTGCCGCAACCGCCACGCTGGTAAGGACCCAGGCCAGCAGCACGCTGGCGCCGGCGAAGACGATGCCGGAACGCATGATGGCGGCCGGCACCTCGAGGTTCTCGTTCACCCGCCGGCGCTGCCAGCCGTCCTGGCGATCGACCAGCGCGGCGCGCAGCCAGAGCAGGAGCGCCGCGATCACGAAGAGCAGCAGGTGGCCGAACAGGTTCGTGAGGGTCGCCGAAAGGTTCACGATCATGGCCGCGCCGAGCAGCATGATGGCATCGAGCACCCGGTTGTGGCGGTACACGGCATAGGCGGCCATGAAGGCAGTCGCCCACATGAGCATGCCGAACCCGATGGCGATGGGCGAGAGCTGGGACGGGAATCCGGTGGTGAGCACCGTCACTGTCCATCCGATGAGGTCGTCGCGCAGCGCCGCCACGCGCGCGGCCTGGCCGAGCGCCACGTGGTACTCGCCACCGATGGCCCAGAGCACGACGGCCGCCCCCACGACGGCGCTGACCGGCAGGGTGATCACCACGCTCAACGGCAGCACCCCGAGCAGCGCGCCAGCGAGGATGGCCCAGAAGGCAACCGGCGGCAGGTACTCGAGCTGACCGAGCCAGTGCGCGCCCTGCACGGCCCAGGACAGGGCCAGCGCCATGACGACCAGCAAGCCGAGGCTGAGCCAGCCGGCCCGCGGGTAGAGGATCCGCTCGCGCAGGTCAGGCACGGGTGCGCTGACTCCCACCGATGGCATCGGCGATGACGTCACCCCGCCGGACCAATCGGTGCTCGATGTCATACTCGGCCAGCGCGTGCCGGACCGCCGCCAGCTCGGCGCGCGAATGGTCGTCGGGATCCACGCCGATGTACGACGCGCGATCGAGGAGGATCACCAACGCGGCAACCCCACGGCGCCGAAGCGCGGACAGCCCCCGCACCCACGCCCGATCCGTCGAGCCGGTGATGATGCAGAGCGTCATGCCCCTTCGGAGCTGCGTCACCGTCGAAGTGAGCACCTCGGCCAGCGGATTCGAGCCATCGGCCTGCACGTTGGCCAGCAGGTGCAGCAGCTTCTGCTCCACCCGCGGCCCGCGGTCCGGCTGATGGACCTGGGTTCGCCGCGCAGACGCCGTCATGGCCACCGAGCGGCTGTCGGACAGGGTGCGCAGCGCCACCGAGGCGGCGATGGTGACCGCGGTCTCCACGGATGCATCGGTCCCGATGCCGGCGTGCACGCCGCGGTCGAGGTCGAGGACGATCCACAGGTCGGCCGCCTGCTCGAGGTCGAACTCCTTCACGTGCAGCTCGCCATGCCGGGCGCTCGACAGCCAGTGAATGCGGTTGATGGCGTCGCCATGGACGTAGGGGCGGACGCCACTCACCAGCGGCGTGGCGGCCTCGTAACGGCGGCGCATCGGCGTGGTGCCGTCGATCGGCGAGGGCGGCAGCCGCCAGTGCGGCAGCGGCACGACCTCGGGGAATACGACCACGCTGGTCGGAGCTCCGACCGTCATCTCGCTGGTGAAGAGGCCGAACGGGTCGCCGGTCCGCAGGCGCAGCGCCCGGAGCCGAAAGCTGCCGCGGCGCGTGAGCGTCACCTTCGCCAGCCACTGTCGAGTGCTGCGCGCCGGCACGCCGATCACGCGGCCGGGCAGGCTCGCCGGCAGCGTCGACTCGTTCCAGCACTCGACCCACGGCTTGCTCCAGCGGTCGTGGTTTTCGACCCGGTAGATGGCCTGCAGCACCTCGCCGACGTGGGTGCGGGGGTTCAGCACGCGGTAGTCGGCCCGCACGTCACGCAGTCCGCGCCGCGCGTAGAGCCAGGAACCGATGCCGAGGGCCGCCATCAGGTACGTGAGGAAGAAGAGGAAGGGGATGCCGGTGCTGAAGGCGGCGACGATCAGCGCCGTGCCGAGGAAGAGGAGACGGAGGTGGCGGCCCAGGAGCCCCATGACGCGCTCAGGAGACTCGGCTGCGTCCGGTCTCCGTCGCCGCGGCGGCATCGGCCACCGGCACCGAGGCCAGGATCTCGCGCACGATCTGCTCGGGGTCGACCTCCCGCAGGGATGCCTGGCTCTTCACGATGAGCCGATGCGCCAGGATGGCGACCGCCAGCTGCTTGACGTCGTCGGGGATCACGTAATCCCGGCCGTTGAGCGCGGCATGTGCCTGGGTGGCCCGGTACAGGTTCAGGGAGCCGCGCGGCGAGGCGCCGAGATAGACGTCGGGGTGCTCGCGGGTGGCATGCACCAGGCGCACGATGTACTCGGCCACCGCCTGGTCGACGTAGACCTCTTTGATGGCGGCCTGCATCTGGCGCAGCTCGTCGAGGCTGAGCACCTGCTCCACTTCGGTCAGCGGGTGGCGCCGCTTCTGCTCGTCGAGGATGACGATCTCCTCCATCGCCTTCGGATAGCCGAGCCGCAGGCGGAGCATGAAGCGGTCGAGCTGCGCCTCCGGCAGCGCAAAGGTGCCCTCGTACTCGATCGGGTTCTGGGTGGCGATGACGAGGAACGGCGTCGGCATGGGATAGGTGATCCCGTCGATGGTGGCCTGCCGCTCCTCCATGCACTCGAGCAGCGCGCTCTGCGTCTTGGGCGTCGCGCGGTTGATCTCGTCGGCCAGCACGACCTGGGCCATGATCGGCCCCGGGCGGAATTCGAACTCGGTCGTCTTCTGGTTGAAGATCGAGAGGCCGGTGACGTCCGAGGGGAGGAGGTCCGGCGTGAACTGGATGCGCCGGAAGCTGCAGCCGATGCTTTGGCTGAGCGCCTTGGCCAGCATCGTCTTGCCCACGCCCGGCACGTCCTCGATCAGGATGTGGCCCTGGCAGAGCAGCGCGACGAGCGCGAGGCGCACCTCGACGTGCTTGCCGATGATCACGCGCTCCACACTGGCAACCACGCGCTCGGCTGGCTGCTCGACGTTCTTCACGATTGGATCGTCTCCCCTGTCCGGGCCGATGGGGCGGTGCTGCTCGGGGCCCGTGCTCGCAAGACAATACTCCCGACCGCTACGTGAGGGTTCAGGTCGTGCCCGTCCTCACTCGCCGGCGGACAGGCGCAGCCACTCGGCCATGACCTGCCCGCCGATCGGGGCGGCGCGCCCCGACCCCGACCCGCCGCTCTCGACGAGCACCGCGACCGCGATGTCCGGCGTCGCATCCGCCTGCGCCGGCGCAAAGCCGATGAACCACGAGTGCGGCGCCTGCTCCCCACCGAGCTCAGCGGTCCCCGTCTTGCCGGCCGACCGCGCATCGCTGATCCCGTAGAGGGTGATGTCGCCCTGCCCGGCGTAGAGGCGGCCGAGCTCGCCATTGACCGCGTCGACCATGGCGGCGCGGGTCGCGGCGGCCGTCTGGGCGCTCACGACGCGGGTGCCGCCGCCGGACCCCAGGCTGTCGAGAACCCGGTCGCTCGGCGCGCCGCCCTCGGCGTGGGCGCGGACGTCGCGCACGACGTACGGGTGGGGCATGACGCCGTCGCCGGCGATCGCGGCCGCCAGCATCGCCATCTGGATCGGGGTGACAGCGGTGCGTGCCTGGCCGAACGAGGCACTGGCAAGCTCGACCTCGTCGCTGAACGGGGCGCAATCGCCCTCGACCGCCTCGGTCACGAAGCTCGGCGCCACCGAGAGTGCCCGCCCGGCGGTCCCGATCGAGATCGGCGCGCAGAAGCCGAAGCGGCGCGCGTAGTCGAGGAAGGCATCGGCGCCGAGCTCCAGGCCGGTGTGCGCGAAGTAGATGTTGCTCGAGACCTGCAGCGCCTCGGAGAGCGCCCACAGGCCTGGCTGGATGCCGCCCAGGTCGTGTTCCCGGATCGTGAAGCCGTTCACCACGAAGCCCTCGGTCTCCTGGCGCGGCTGGTCGGGAAACGTGGTGTCGGGCGTGATGACGCCGGCATCCAGCGCGGCAGCCGTGGTGAAAACCTTCATGATCGAGCCGGGAACGTATCGGCCCTGACGCGCGCGCCCGAGGAGCGGCTCCGCCGGATCGTTGCGCAGGGCATCCATCGGCTCCTGCGCGGCCTCCGGATCTCCCGAGACGGGCGTCGCGTCGAAGGTCGGCGTCGAGACCATGGCCAGGATGGCCCCTGTCCGAGGGTCGATGGCCACCACCGCCCCCGGGTCGCCAGCCAGCTGCTCCGCAGCGAAGTCCTGGAGCCGCTTGTCGATCGTGAGCGTCAGGTCGCGAGGTTGCGGCTGGCGGGCGAGGACGTCGCTGACGAGCTGTCGGATCGGGTTCGGGTCCGTCTGCCCGACCAGGATGTCCTCGAAGGTCCGCTCCAGTCCGGTGCTTCCGAACCGCAGGCTGGAGTAGCCGATCACGTGCGTGAAAGCCGGATCGGTGTACGTGCGGCGGCTGAGCCCATCGACGACCTCGGAGGAGGCCAGCACCTGCCCGGTGGCGTCGAAGATGGTGCCGCGCAGCAGCGTGCGGCGCGCCGCGATCACCTCCGGGTTGTCGGTGCGGGTGGATAAGGCCTGCGCCTCAACCACCTGCCACCAGGCGATGCTGCCGGACACGACGGCGAAGGCCAGCATCAGATACAGGCCGAGCCGGCGAACGTTGGTGGCGATCACGAGCCGGACGCCCGATCGGCGGTCCCGCTCCGATGACTGACCGCCAGCAGCAGGCCGATCATGATGAAGCTGGCCAGCACGCTCGACCCGCCATAGCTCACGAAGGGGAGCGTGATGCCGGTCAAGGGGATGAGCTTCGTGTTGCCGCCGATGATGATGAGGGTCTGGAGGCCCAGGCTGGCCGTCAGCCCGGCCGCCAGCAGCGCGGCGAAGTCGTCACGAGCCAGCGCGGCGATGCGCAGGCCGCGGAAGACCAGGACCATCGCGAAGCCGAGCAGGGCAAACGCACCGAGCAGCCCGAGCTCCTCGGCGATGGCGGTGAAGATGAAGTCCGTGTGCACGAACGGAATGGTGAGGTTGCCGCCCAGTGTGACCAGCCCCTGCCCCAGCCCCTCGCCGAAGATGCCGCCCCGCCCCAGCGCGTAGAGGGCGCGCACCGGCTGGAAGCCCGCACCCAGCGGATCGGCGAACGGGTCGAGCCAGACGTCGACGCGGGCCTGGACGTGGCCGAACAGCTGGTATGCGACGTAGAAGCCGGCGACGAACAGGATGAGGCCGATCAGCACGTAGCTTCGCCGTCCGGTGGCCACGAAGAGCATGGTCAGGAAGATGCCGAAGAAGAGGAGCGCGGTGCCGAGGTCGTTGAGCCGCACCACGATCAGCATGACCGCACCGAACAGGACGAGCATCGGCAGGAAGTACGGCAACGGCGGAATGCTGATGAAGCCGATGCGGACGCTGGCGCTGGTGAGCAGGGTCCGCGTCTCGGCAAGGTAGGCGGCGATGAAGATGACCAGCACGATCTTCAGCAGCTCCCCCGGCTGCACGCTGATCGGCCCCAGGTCGATCCAGAGGCGCGCCCCGTTCACTTCGTAGCCGAGCAGGAGCGTTGCGGCCAGCAGGCCGATCCCGATCGCGGCCCACGAGTACTTGTAATGCCGCAGGATCCCGTCGTCGCGAAGCCCCACCGCGATCGCCAGCATCACGACGATCCCTACTCCGAACCAGAGGAGCTGGGTTGCCGCCATGCCGAGCTCGATTCCGAAGCCGCTCGTCCCCGCGAGGTCCTGGGGCAGGCGGTTGAGCATGATCATCCCGAGGCCGCCCATGGCGCCGACGGCGGGCAGGATCAGCTGGTCACCGCGGTGGCCGAACGCCACCAGCAGGAGATGCGCGCCGACGAAGAGTGCGACGTAGCCGATCGCCAGCCCGAGGTCGCCGACTTCCGGCGCGCCGGTGACGGCGATGCTGGTGACCGCGAAGCCGAAGGGCACGAGAAGGAGGATCGGAAGGAGGAGGCGGAACTCCGCGCCGCGCCACGCGATCCTCATCGGGCGCGCGTCACCGGTCGAGTCGCATCCGCACGCGCCCGATCGTCAACTCGTCGCCGAAGCTCAGCGCGACCGGCCGATCGATGCGGTGGCCGTTCACGTAGGTGCCGTTCGTGCTCCCCTGGTCCTCCACGAACCAGCTGCGCCCACGAAAGGTGAGCATGGCGTGGTTGGCGCTGACGAAGTCGTCCTCGACGAAAATCGTGTTGTTGACGTTGCGGCCGATCGAGTTGATCGGCCCGAGCGCGATCGTCGTTCCGTTGGGGGGCTCATCGGCCGGCGACTCGAGGACCGAGAGGCGACCGATGCCGGATCGAGAGCTGATCTGCGCCTCCTCCGCACTGCGCAGGTCACGCAGCAGCGAGCCGGCGAAGCGCATGAGCACCAGGTACAGGAGCGCCACGAAGCCGATCTGCAGGACGAGGAGCAGCACGCGAAGGATCTCGCCGGTCATTCGCGGACCTGAAACTCGATCTCGGTGTCGCCGATGCGGATCACGTCGCCGGGTCCGAGTGCGATCTGGCTGACTGGCTGACCGTTGACGGTCGACCCGTTCCGGCTGCCGAGATCGGCGAAGCTATAGGCGCCATGCTGGAGCTTCAGCTGACAGTGGTGGCGGCTGACCATGGGGTCGTCGACGATCACGTCGTTGTCGCTGGCGCGCCCCACACCGATGAGCGCGCCACCGAGGTCGAATTGCACCGGGCGGCTGCCGCGCGTACTCACCAGCAGGTAGGCGCGCCGCGCGGAGTCGGGGGCGGCGTTGACGTCCGGGCGGCTGAACACCATCGTGTCGGAGTTGACCGGCATCGGCGTGGCCTCGGCGACGCGCTCGCCGCGCTCATCCATGACGTTGGCCGCCACCCTTATTTCTCCGCGCCGGGTTCCCTCGTCCGAGATGATCTCAACCCGCGGTCGAGCGACCAGGGTATAGCGCTCGTGACGGGCTCGGGCAAGCACGCCGTGCGCCAGGTCGTCCTCGAGCGACGTGCGATACGAGGCGAACGCCGCGAAATCGGCCGGGTGCAGGTGGAGGTCGTACTGGTTCGGAACGATGACGCCGGAGTCGCGATAGGTCTTGTTTGTGTCCATCGCGCGCTCGATCCGCTTCGCCAGGCTGACCGGCTGGATCGAAGCGCCCAGCCGCCCGGCCGGGGCTTCGAGGAAGCGCTCGAGGAACGACTCGACGCGCGAGAGGATGCCCATCGCGGCCGATCCTAGCACGCGGGGTACGAACGGCCGTTTGCTCGGTACGAATGCGCCGATAGGGCCGAAATGGAACCCGTAGCTATACTTCGTAGCCCTGATTGCTGCCATGGTTCCGGGAGAGAACGCATCACCGTTGGCTGAAACCCTCACCGAATCCTTCTGCGAACGCTGCGGGACGCGCTATGAGTTCCAGGCGCCGACTCGACTCAATCCGCTGCGCAGGACGCGGGGGTTCATCGGTGGGCTGCGCAATTACCTGACGAGCCAGGACGATCTCGCCGATGCCATGGGCGACGCGATGCGCTCCGAGGAGGACAACCTCGCGGCCGCGCAACTCGAGGCGTTCCACGAGTCGTTCAACTTCTGCATCGACTGCCGCCAGTACACCTGCCTGAACTGCTGGAATAACGACGCCGGGCGCTGTCGCAGCTGCGCCCCCATACCCGGAACCGACGACCTGGCGGAGCGGCTGGCCGCCGCGTCGGCGGTCGCCACGCCGCTGGTGGCCGAACCCGAGCTGGTCTACGAAGACGCGACGCTCGTGCGGCCGGGCCTCGACGCGTGGCCCGCGTCCGACCTCCCGACCGAGGCCGCCTTGGCGTCCAGCGGCCAGGCGGAGGCACCGTGGCCTGCGGTCGAGACGCTCCAGACGGAGCCCGAGCCCGAGCCGGTCGTCGCGGAGTTCGAGGTCGAGCCACTGCCCGAGCCGATCACCGCCTGGCAGCCAGCACCGACGACCGAGCCTGAGGCCGAGCCGCAGCCGGTCGCAGCCGAGCTCGACAGCGCCTTGGCCGAAATCGAGGTCGAGCCCGAGCCGGTCCTCGTGGAGCTCGATGCCGAGCCGGAGCCGATGCCGGTCCTCGTGGAGCTCGATGCCGAGCCGACCCCCGAGCCCGCCGCCGAAGCAGAGACGGAGCCCGAGCCGGCCCGACCGGCCCTGCGCGTCGTCGCATGGGACGAGGACAGCGCCTACCAGCTCATCGAGCCCGAACCCATGGTCGAGCTCGTGCCCGAGCCGGCGGCGGCGGAGGTCGAGCGGTCATTCGAGCCCGTGGACGCCGAAGCCGAACCCCAGCCCGTTGCGGCCGAGGTCGAACCCGAGCCCGTTGCGGCCGAGGTTGAAGCGGAGCCGGAGCCCGTGGCCGCTGAGATCGAAGCTGAGCCCCAGCCGGTCGCCGCCGAGACAGAGCCCACGCCCGAGCCCGAGCCCGTCGCCGCGGAGGTTGAGTCCGAGCCCAAGGCCGAGCCGGTTCGACCCGCTCCCCGGATGGCGCCCATCTCCGACACGATCCTCCATTTCCCAGCGCGCCGAACTCCAGAGCAGGCACCGGCCGAGGGCGATCGGGCGGCGGCGGCGGCGGACAGTCCGGAGCTCGCCGCTCGGCGAGCGCAGCTCGATCTGCTCGGGCTCGGCGATCCCGGCCAGGGTCCCGTCGCGCCGGAGCGACCGCAGGAGCTTCCCTATCGATCACGCGGTGCGGCGGCGAGCCACGGCGAGCTCACGCGCCAAGCCGCGCTGCAGGGGTCGTTCTGGGAGGCGTCCGCTCGAGAGGTCGCGAACGCCACCGGTCACGTCGGCGTGCAGAACTGCGGGCAGTGCGGGCTCTCGCTGTCCGCCAACGCGCGCTTCTGCCGCCGATGCGGAACGCGCCAGGCCCAGTCCGCCTAGGTCGAGCTCGGCTCCGCCGAGGGCTTATTGGTGGACCCCGCCCCGTCCGACGGACTGGTCGACCCGGACGCCGTCTCGCCTCCACCGGTGGTCGGAGGCTCCGATCCCCCGCTCTTGTCGGCGCCAGCGACCGAGCTCGACGTGCTTGCACGCGAGTCGTTTCGGTAAAAGCCGGAACCCTTGAAGATGATGCCGGTCGGGTAGAGCACCCGCCGCAGTCCACCGCCGCACAGCTCGCACACCGCGGGTCCGTCGTCGAGCATCGGGTGGATCACTTCGGTCACAGTCCCGCACGCGCGGCACTGATAGTCATAGGTCGGCACGCGCGGGCATCATGGCAAAGGAACGGGGTCAGCGCAATGCGGATCCCTTGACACGCCGCTGAACGGTCAGGCGTGCGAGGTGCGGGTGCCGAACCGGGCCCACCAGCGGCGGGCGCCCGCGCGCTTCGGACCGGCGACAACGTCAGGTGCCGAGACGAGTCGGGCCACACGGTGAAGGTCGTCGGCAATCTTCTCCTTCGGAAACTTCAGGATCACCGGATTGCCCTCGTTCGAGGCGATCACCGCCTTCGGCCCGTTGCTGACCACGGTCGCGGCCACGGGCAGCCCGAGCGAGGACGCCATGTCCTCAACTCGGATTCCGTGGTTGGCGCGGTTCACGATGACTTTGATGACGTTGCCGAGGCCGAGCTCCCGGGCCAGCTCCAGGAACTGGGCGCTGTTGCGCAGCGCCCCCACCTCGGGCGTTACCACCAGGAATATCTCGTTGGCGACCGCCAGCATCGCCATCGTGCGGTCGTCGTAGCCGGGATGGTTGTCGATCAGCACGTAGGAATGGTGATGCTTCGCCCAACGGAGGGCGGCAAGCAGCAGGTCCACCGAGACGCGCTCGGACGCCCCCGGATCAGTCCCCCAGGTCAGGACGCGGACGCCACTGGCGGCATGGGTGCTGACGCAGGCATCAAAGGCCGCATCGGTCCATTCCTCCGGCGGGCTGTCGGCCAGGTCGGCGAGTCCCATGCGGTACGGGACATCGAGCACGGCGGTGACGTTGCCGACGCCGACGTCGGCATCGAGCAGCAGCACCTCGGCGCGGGTCTGCTGTCGCAGGGCGACCGCCATGTTGACGGCGATGGTCGTCTTTCCGACGCCACCCTTCGGCGCGAAGATGCTGACGGCATGCCCCTCGCCGATCGGTGCGGTTTGCAGGCCATCGGAAGACTCCCACGGCCCGATTTCGGTCGGCAGGTGGCGCCCGCTGCGGATCAGCAGTGCCTGGAGGCGATACACGAGCGCATCGGGCGGAAGAGGCTTGAGGGCGAGTTCATCGGCCTTGGCGCCGAGGCCCTCGGGGACCTCCACGCCCTCGCCGAGGATGAGGAGAACGGGAACGGCGCCCTGTTCCTGAAGGGCGGAGTAGATCGAGCGCGCGAGCTCGGCACCGAGGTCGCAGTCGATGACGGCCAGGTCGAAGGACGCGGCCGGCAGGCCGCCTCCAGTCGGCTTGAGCGGCGCGAAGCCGGCATGGTCGAGCGCCTCGAAATAGGAATCCGCGTCGCCATCGACGGCGAGCAGGACGGTGGGTCGCTCCATGTGCCTTCCTTACGCGGGGGTTCAGGGTGCGGTGACGATCTGCACCAGTCTCCCCGCCGGCCCGGCGCCCGGACAATGGGACTCGGGCGCGTAGGGGCTACGCCGATGGTACGGGTCGCCCTCCGGTCGGCTACTGCCCTCGAGCCATGCGCATGCCGCACTTGGGGCAGTAGAAGGCACTGGCGTTGCCCGCCTCGAAACCGCAATGGGCGCAGGTCAACCCGGAGCCGCCCCCGATCTGCGGCAGCCGAGTCTGCTCAGCCTCGCCAAGGCTGTACCCGGAGGCTACCACCTGCTGATAGAGCGAGCTGAGCAGCTTCTGGCCGATGCGCTCAGTATCACCACGCTGCCCCTTGCCGCCCCACCCAATCACGGCACGGACGATCAGCTCGCCCGACAGCTCGTCCCAGTGCGAGGCGAGGCCGCCGACGATGGCGTTGTACTCGGGATAGCCGCTCGTGTCGGGGTGCCCGTGGAGCAGGCCGCAATAGAAGGTGTCCACCGTCATGTCGAGGGCCTCGGTGAGCTCCAGCACGTACAGGCCGTGCCGGCCGATCGGGCTCACCTCGCGTCGGGCGAGCACCCACTGCTGCATCTCGTTGAAGCGCTCGATGGCCGGCGAAGCCTCAGAATATTCGAGCGGCAGCGGCTCGATCACCTCGACCGGGGTCTGGCTCAACGGCTCGAGGATGGCGGGGATCGCCATCGCCACGGTCGGGTCGGCGCGCAGCCGCAAACCATCGCTGCTGCGGGCCACGTAGGCGAGGCGCAACAAGTATTCCTGCGCCGTGACCTCCTCGTGAACCGGCATCGGCGGCGGAGGTGGCGCGGACTCCCGCTTCTTGCGCTTCAGGAACGACATGGTGGCGGCTGGCCCCTTTCTGGCGTGGCGGCGCGGCCGATTCTACCAGCCGACCCCCGGCCCACCGCCGCGGCTCGATCGGCTCAATCGCGTGCGAGCTGGCGAAGCTCCTCCTCGAGGTCGGCCAGGCGGGCCCGCTCCCGGTCCACCACCGAGGCCGGCGCCTTGCCGACGAAGGCCTCGTTGGCGAGCAGCCCACGCAGGCGCTCGATGTTGCGCTCCAGGTCCGCGCCGTGCGCCGCCCGGCGCTCGGCCCTGCTGTCTCCGCCGCCGGCGTCGATGCCGAGCCACGCCGCCCCCAGCGGACTCGCCGCCACCAGGGTCGGCCGCTCGCCGTCGCGGCGAATCTCGATCGGACGGACCCGGGCGAGCGCCTCGATGTACCGGGCGCCGGCGTCGAGCGCCGCCCTCGCCTGGGCGTCGATCGGCTCGACGATCAGCGGGACCCAGCTCCCTGCGGGCGTGCCCGCCTCAGTGCGCAGGTTGCGAACCCCCCGCACCAGCGCGGAGAGGTCCTGGAAGGCGGCCTCCGCCTTCCCGTCGGGCGCCGGGCGACCGGCCCACGCGGCACCGACGAGCAGGGGCTCCGTGGCGACTTCCGGCGCCGTCTCGCGCAGAGCCTGCCACATCTCCTCCGTGACGAAGGGCATCAGCGGGTGGAGCAGGCGCAGCAGCGTCGCCAGCCCTTCGGCCGCAGCCGCCCAGGTCGCCGCGCGGCTGGCGTCGTCGCCGTCTTGCCGGCGCAGGTCAACCTTCGCCATCTCGAGGAACCAGTCGCAATAGTCGCTCCACGCGGCGTCATACACCGTCGCCGCGTAGCCGCCGAGATCCAGCGCGTCGAGCTGCCGTGTCGCCCGCTCGGTCGCATCGGCCAGGCGGGACCGGATCCAACGTACCGGGAGACTGGGCTCCGCGTCCGTCGCCGCTCGCTCGACCCGATTGGCGAGCACGAAGCGCGCGGCATTCCACAGCTTGTTGGTGAAGTTGCGTCCGCCCTCGAGCTTGGCCTGCGTGAGCCGCATGTCGCTCCCTGCAGCGGAACCGCTGATGAGCGCGAAGCGCAGGCCATCGGCCCCGATCTCGTCGATCATGTCGAGCGGATCGACGCTGTTGCCCTTCGTCTTGCTCATCTTCACGCCGCCCTCGGCGCGGATCATCCCGTGCAGGTAGACAGTGTGGAACGGCTCGGTATCGGTGCAGAAGAGGCCGAGCATCATCATCCGCGCCACCCAGAAGAAGAGGATGTCGTAGCCGGTCTCCATGACGGAGGTCGGATAGAAACGCGCCAGATCGGGCGTCTCGTTCGGCCAGCCGAGCGTGCTGAACGGCCACAGCCCGGAGCTGAACCAGGTGTCGAAGATATCGGTCTCCTGGCGCAGCTCGGCGGCCGGGCGACCGCACTCGCCACACGCCTCCGCGCCGTCCTCGGCGTCGCTGACCGTGACGTGGCCGTCCGGGCAGTACCAGGCCGGGATGCGGTGGCCCCACCACAGCTGGCGGCCGACCGCCCAGTCGTGGATGTTCTCCATCCAGTGCGCGTACACCTTTTCGAAGTGCGGCGGCAGAATTCTGGTGCGTCCTTGTCGGACCGATGCCAGCGCGCGTTCGGCCAATGGCTTGACGCGGATGAACCATTGGACGCTGAGCCGCGGCTCGATCACCGTGCCGCAGCGCTCGCAGTGGCCGACCACCATCTGGTGCGGCGCCTCGCCTTCCAGGTCGCCGGTGTCGCGCAGGCGATCGAGGATCGCCTCGCGGGCCTCGTAGCGGTCTCGACCGAAGAAGTCGCCGCCCTCGCTGGTGATGCGCGCCGACTCGTCGAGCACGCTGATCGAGGGCAGCCCATGGCGCTTCGCGAGCTCGTAGTCGTCGGCATCGTGGGCGGGCGTGATCTTGACGGCGCCGGTTCCGAAGGCACGCTCCACGTGCTCGTCGGCCACGATCGGCAGCCGACGGCCAATGAACGGCAGGATGGCATGGCGACCCACGAGGGCCCGGTAGCGCTCGTCGTCTGGATGGACCGCCACCGCGGTGTCACCGAGCAAGGTCTCCGGACGCGTGGTGGCCACGGTGATCCAGGCATCGGGGTCGGGCAAGCCGTCTTCGCGCTCGAGGTGGTAGCGGATCGTCCACAGCGTGCCGGCTTCGTCGCGATGGACATTCTCGAGGTCGCTGATTGTCGTCAGGCACCGCGGGCACCAGTTGACGAGCGCCTCGCCGCGATACACGAGGCCGGCGTCCCATAGGCGCTTGAAGGCGACGCGGACGGCTCGGGCACTTCCCTCATCCATGGTGAAGCGCTCGCGGCTCCAGTCGAGGCTGGCACCGAATCGGCGCAGCTGGTCCCGGATGACCGGGCGCGTCTCGTCCATGAACTGCCGCATGCGCTCGAGGTAGCGCTCCCGTCCGAGCGACGCGCGCGACTGGCCTTCGGACGCGATGATCTTGTCGAGCACGAACTGCGCGCCGATGCTCGCGTGGTCGACCCCCGGCAGCCAGAGCGTGTCGTCACCGCGCATACGGTGGTAGCGCGTCATCACGTCCTCGACGATGAAGGTCAGGGCATGGCCGATGTGCAGCGCGCCGGTCACGTTCGGCGGCGGCTGGATGACCACGAACCGCTCGGCTCCAGCCGGCGCGTCCTGGGCCGGTCGGAACGCGTCCGCCCCCTCCCAGAGCGCATAGATGGCCGGCTCGACCGCGGCGGCGTCGTAGCGCGGGGCCAGCTCGCGTCGCGTCGTCATCGGTCCACCTCCTCCATGGGCGTAGGCAAAAGCCCGCTCGTCGAAGGACGAACGGGCCGTGGTACCACCTTCATTCGCGACCACCCTCGGCGTCTCCGAAAGGGCGGTCGCCTCATTTCCGCGTTATCGGGC
>JALZDF010000151.1 GCA_030862645.1 Chloroflexota bacterium | reverse complement strand
CCCGGGAGTTCCGGGCCGCCTCGTACGTCGGAGATCTATTCGAAGCTCTCGGGCTGGGCGGCGACGATCGCCTCCGCCAACGGATCGCCCAGCATGCGCATGTGCTGCGCTGCGGCGCGATCCGCGTCGGCAGCCGCCTGCGCGTCACCTGCGCCCTGTGCGTCCACGATCGCGGCGGTCGTGAGCACGTGGTCGGTGACGAGGTCGGCGACGGCGTCCTCGGGCAGCCCCGTGGCACCGGCGAGGAAGGCGCTGAACTCGGGGACGTAGACCGTGGTCAGGTCCTCGACCGCCTTGTCCATAACGGCCTGGTCGTCGGTGGCCACACCGGTGGTGTAGTCGACGAAGAATCCGTTGTGAGCGCTCCAGATGCGGTTCCACTCGCCCTCGGCCTCGTCGCCGTAGATGGAGCCGACGGCGGCGCCCAGATCGGTGCCGTTCGTGTTGAGCGCAGCGCCAGCGGCGTTGAACTCATCGGTGCGGCCGCCGATGGCCGCGTCGGTGGCGAAGCTCGCCAGGAACAGGTGCTCCTGCAGGAGGCCGTTGAGTGCGGTGCGGAAGTCGACCGCCGGATTGACAGCCTCGCCTTCGATCTCGTTGCCCTCGGCGATCGCCGGCGCAAGCGCGTCGCCGATCATGGACATGTGGGCGTATGCGGTTCGAATCGCCTCGTAGGCAGCCTCGAAGTCGCCGCTTGCCTGTGCGTCCACCACGGCCTTGGTCTGCAGGACGTGATCGGTGACGAGGTCGGCGATGGCGTCCTCGGGCAGGCCGGTCGCGCCGGCCAGGAAGGCGCTGAACTCCGGAACGTAGACGGTGGTCAGGTCCTCGACCGCCTGATCCTGGACGGCCGTATCGTCGGTGGCCACACCGGTGGTGTAGTCGACGAAGAATCCGTTGTGAGCGCTCCAGATGCGGTTCCACTCGCCCTCGGCCTCTTCACCGTAGATGGAGCCGATGGCGGCGCCCAGATCGGTGCCGTTGGTGTTGAGAAGGCCACCGTAGGCCTCGAACTGGTCGCTTCGGCCGTCGAGCGCGGCGCCGGTCGCCTTGGCGGCCAGGATGAGGTGCTCGCCGAGGAGGTAGTTGAGGTCGACGCGCAGGTTCGCCGCATCGCTGGTAAGCGAGGCCTCGCCGGTCATCTCCATGTCACCCGAGGCATGGGGCGTGGCAGAAGACTCGGGGGCGCGTGATTCGGTGGTCGTTGATTCGGGCGCGGAGCTCGAGTCAGGCTCCTGGCCGGGGCTGGTGGCGCATGCGGTCAGGGCGACAGCCCCTACCAGCAGCATCGAGATGGGCTTCCAAGGTCGCACGTCAGACTCCATTTGGTGAGGGACGGCCGAAGATGGCCGAATGGCGTGTGTACGAGCGAGCTGGTTGCCCGCATCACTGCGGTCGTCGCTGCGGCCCACCGCAATGACGACGTGGTGTGCTGTCATCCTCGAGGCGCCGGCGCCGCGCAGGCTCGCTACGATGGGCACCGTCCGGCGAACAGTGCCGAGCATCACGCCAGGAGGACCGATGCGCACGCTCATCAGGGGTGGAACCATCGTCAACGCGGACGCGACGACCGTGGCGGACGTGCTTGTCGACGGAGAGCGCATCGCGCTCATCGGGACCGACCTCGAGGTCGAGGCCGACCGCGCGGTGGACGCCACCGGTAAGTGGGTGATCCCCGGGGCGATCGACGTGCACACCCACATGGAGCTTCCGTTCGGTGGAACCTTCGCGAAGGACACGTTCGAGACCGGCACGCGCGCAGCGGCCTTCGGCGGGACCACCACGATCATCGACTTCGCGGTGCAGGGCAAGGGGCAGGCGCTGCGGGAGGGCCTTGACGCCTGGCACGCCAAGGCCGAGGGCAGGGCGACGATCGACTACGGCTTCCACATGATCATGTCAGACGTCACCGATGCGACCCTCGCCGAGATGGACGGGCTCGTCGACGAGGGCGTCACCGACTTCAAGCTCTTCACCGCCTATCCCGGCGTCTTCTACTCCGATGACGGCGCGATCTTCCGCGCCATGCAGCAGACGGCGAAGAACGGCGGCCTCATCCTCATGCACGCCGAGAACGGCCTTGCCATCGACGTCGTGGCCGCCCAGAACGTCGAGGCCGGAAATACCGACCCGTACTATCACGGCACCAGCCGCTCGCCGATCATGGAGGGCGAGGCGACCAACCGGGTCATCCGCCTGGCACAGGTCGCCGGCGTGCCGGTCTACATCGTCCACCTGTCTGCCATCCATGCCCTCGACGAGGTGCGGCGCGCTCGCGACGAGGGGCTCCCCGCCTATGCCGAGACCTGCCCGCAGTACCTGTTCCTGACGCTCGACGACATGGGCAACGGCTTCGAGGGCGCCAAGTTCGTGTGCTCGCCGCCGTTGCGAACCGCTGAGCACGCCAACGAGCTGTGGAAGGGCCTCGCCAAGGACGACCTGCAGGTCGTCTCGACCGATCACTGCCCATTCGACTTCCACGGCCAGAAGGACCTCGGCAAGGGCGACTTCCGCAAGGTGCCGAACGGCCTGCCAGGGGTCGAGGATCGCGTGAACCTGCTCCACGCGGGCGGCGTCGCGGATGGCTACCTGACCCCCAACCGATGGGTCGACGTCATCAGCGCCTCGCCCGCCCGCATGTTCGGCCTGGAGGGGCGGAAAGGCGTCGTCGGCGTCGGGGCCGATGCGGATCTCGTCATCTACGACCCGAACGCGAAGCACACGATCAGCGCCCGCACCCACCACATGGACGTCGACTACTCCTGCTACGAGGGGCGCGAGGTCACCGGCAGGGCCGAGATCGTGCTGTCGCGCGGAAAGGTCATCGTCGACGGCGACGAGTGGCTCGGCGCCGCGGGCGATGGCCGGTTCCTGAAACGCGCGCCGACCGGCGACCTGCTCAGCAGGACCTGAGGCGGCTGCGTCAAATGCCCCATGGGCGTCGCGGAGCAACGCCCGCTAGACTGCTCGGGCCGCAGTTCCCACAGGAGATCCCCCTTGAAGCGCATTTCGATCCTGCTTATCGCGCTGCTCGCCTCTGTCGTGGCGGCGTGTTCGAGCGGTGAGCCAAGCGCGACCGAGTCCGCCAGCGAACCGGTCGCCTCCCAGCAGATCAGCCCGGAGCCGAGCCAGTCCGAGGCCGCGGAGAGCGAGGCGCCCGGAGCGTCGGGCTCGGCGGCGGCGCTGCCGTCGTTCGACCTGAACGGCGACCCGGAGCTCGCCGCCCGCTTCCCGGACACGGTCGGCGGCGAGCCGCTCATGGTTCAGAGCTTCCGAGGTGACACGTTCGAGGAGGTCGGCGGCTCTGATCCGACATTCCAGGCATTCCTGGATTCGATCGGCGCCGAGATGTCGGACGTGTCCGTCGCCTTCGGCGGAGCCGCCGGAGCCGATCCGGCGAGCGTCCTCAGCGTCGGCGCCTTCCGCGTGCTTGGCGCGTCGGAGGACGAGCTCGAGCGCGAGTTCATCGCCGCCAGCGAGGAGTCGGGCGACATGACCGGGCTGAGCCCGTCATCGCTGGCCGGCAAGGACATCTGGACCGCCACCGATCCGAGTGGCGAGACCGGGTCGTCGGTCTTCATCTACACCAAGGACGACACGCTGTATTTCCTGACCGGCAGCGAGGAGCAGGTGAGCGAGATCCTGGCGGCGCTCCCGTAGTGAGCGCCGGCGCGGCCGTCTTCCTCAACGAGGGGGCCGGCAGCGCACGGACCGATCACGTCCGGCGCGCGGTGGAGCTAGCCCGCCGCGCGCTCGACGCCGACCTGCACGTCACCTCGACGCGAGACGTCGAGGAGCTCACACTCTGGCTCACCGAGCGGATCGACGGCTACGAGACCGCGGTCATCGTGGGCGGTGACGGGTCGCTGGGGGTTGCCTACAACGTCGCAGCCGGCCGCGAGGGCCTGGCGCTCGGCTACCTGCCAGCTGGCTTCGGTAACGCCACGCGCCACCTCCTGCGCCTGCCGAACCGACCGGAGGAGCTGGTCGAGGTGCTGCTTCGCCGCGACATCCGGCCGGTGGACCTCGTCGCCGTCGACGGACGCCTGGCCCTGTTCGCCGGCGCTGGCTGGGACGCCGCGGTCGCCGGGCGCTACGCCGACGCCGGAGCGCGGCGGCTCATCGGCTGGGCCTCGGCGGTGGTGCGCTCCGTCCCGGACCTGTTCCGCCGTCCGGAGGTCGAAGTTCGCGCCGACGGCTGGGTCGTGCATCGCGGGCCGATGGAGCTGCTCGTCATCGGGACGACCCCCTTCTACGGCCGCGGCCTGAAGGTGAATCCGGGCGCCCGCCCGGATGCCGGGAGGCTGGCGCTGCGCGTCTACCCCGGTCCGGCGCGAAGGCTCGCGGTCGAGGCGGCGCGCTGGGTCGCGAAGGTCCTGCCGGCCGCCGAGCGGATCGACGCGCAGCGAGTCGAGCTCCAGGCCCTCGAGGAAGTGACCATCCCCGTCCAGGCCGATGGTGACGTCATTGACGCGCGCTCGGCGTGGTCGTTCGAGATCCGCCCCGGGGCGGTGCGCCTCATCGGCCGCTGGAGCTGAGCCCGCGCACCACGTTGAGGGCGGCGAAGGCGGCCCGGCGCAGCCGCTGCGGCCCCGAGCCGTGGATGCGCAGCTCCGCGGGCGGCAGCGACACGCCGCCGCTGATCGCGACGCGCACCCGGCTCCGCCCGTTGGCGTCCGGCGGCAGCAGCGTGGCCTGGAGCACCGCGTCGGCGAGCGGCGGGCCGGACGGCGTCCCCATGTCGAGCACTCCGCCGACGTAGCGGGCGGCGCCGCGGATCGGCGGCGCGGAGCTCAGGATGGAGAGCAGGGCACCCTGCGTGTCGGACTCCCAGCTCACCACCGTCGCGACGCCGAGCTGCCCGAGCCGCACCAGGGCGGCGGTGGCTAGGTCGTCGTCATCGGTCCCGTAGGCGTCCTCGCCGAGGGCCGCTAGCGCCCGCTCGATGCAGGCGTCGAGCGCAGCGGTGTCCCGGCGCGTCGAGAAGCGCGCGTGCACGCCGTCGTCACGGGCGTAGATGCCGGCGTCGACGCCGTCGGGTGGATCGGTCAACAGCGCCCCAAGCCGCTCCGCCACCGCGGACTCCCCGATGCCGAAAGCCTTGACCGAGCGAATGGCGAGTGGCGGCAGGGCGAAGCGCGCGGCCAGCCGCGGCCGTACCTGATCGGTCCACATCAGCCGCATTTCGGAGGGCACGCCGGGCATGATCGCCACGATCACGCCATCGCGATCGACCCACCAACCCGGCGCGGACCCAATCGGGTTGGGGATCGCCTCGGCCGAACGCACGGAGGTCGCCTGGCGGCGGTTGGCGGCCGGCATCGGTCCCAGGGCACGGAAGCGATCCTCGAGGGCCTGGAGCAGGCCCGGCTCTTCCACCAGCTCCTCGCCGAGCGCATCGGCCAGGCCTTCCCGGGTCAGATCGTCGTGAGTCGGGCCGAGTCCGCCCGTGGCCAGCACCACCGATGAGCGTCCGCGCGCCTCGATGAAGGCGTCCCGCAGCAGCGCTCGGTCGTCCGGCAGCATGCGTGCGGTCCGAAGCGGCAGTCCCAGCTCGGCCATCTCGCGTCCGAGGTATGCGGCGTTGGTATCGACCGTCTCGCCCAGGAGCAGCTCGGCCCCGATCGAGAGCAGCTCGCTGGTGGTCATCCGCTCCGAGTGTAGACTGCGAAACAGAGTGTCATCCCCTCCCCAAGGAGCTTCCATTGACAGATCCCGCCCTGACCGTCGAGGGGGTTCTGACGCCTGAGCTGCGCGACTGGCTGACCCGCACGCTTCGCTTTCCTGTGCTGGCCGTCCTCACCGGCGACGGGGCGCCGAACCAGTCGGTGATGTGGTTCGATCTCGATCCGGAGCACCCCGACACCATCCTCATGAACACCAAGGTCGGGCGCGCCAAGGATCGTTTCCTGCGTCGCGACCCGCGGGTCAGCCTCTGCTTCGAGGACGAGCTGACCTGGGTCGCGATGCAGGGGACGGTCGAGTTCGACGACGACCGCGAGCGCTCGATGGCCGACATCCTGGCCCTGGCGCGCCGGTACGGGAGCAGCGGCGACGAGTTCGCCGGCCAGGAGCGGGCCACCATCCGGATGCGGGTCGATAAGGTGATCCGCCATGACTGACCCGGCTCGATGATCAGCTCGGTCAATCCCGCCACCGAGGCCACCCTCGCCGAGTTCCAGCCGTGGTCCACGTCCGAGGTGGACGATGCGGTCGACCGCGTGGTTGCCGCCCAGCGGGCGTGGCGGGCCATGAGCGTGGAGGAGCGAGCGGTGCCCATGCGCCGCGCCGCAGCCCTCCTCCGGGAGCGGGCCGAGCGCTACGGCGCGCTGATCACCTCCGAGATGGGCAAGCCGATCGTGGAGGCCGAGGCCGAGGTCAACAAGTGCGCCCTCGCCTGTGAGCACTACGCCGATCACGCCGCCGAGTACCTGGCGGACGCGCCGGTCGCCACCGAGTCGCTTTCCAGCTACGTCGCCTACGAGCCGCTCGGCACGATCCTGGCGATCATGCCGTGGAACTTCCCGTTCTGGCAGGTGTTCCGCGCCGGAGCCCCGACCCTCATGGCCGGCAACGGGATCGTACTGAAGCACGCGTCGAACGTGCCGCAGTCGGCGCTGGCCACCGAGGAGGTCATTCGCGACGCGGGCTTCCCCAAAGGCCTGCTGCGCACGGTCCTCATCGAGGGCGGCACCACCGAGCGCCTGATCGACGACCCGCGCATTTCCGCGGTGACCCTCACCGGCTCCTCCGAGGTCGGCGCGCGCATCGCGTCGCTGGCGGCCGCTCGCCTGAAGAAGCAGGTGCTGGAGCTCGGCGGGTCGGATCCCTTCATCGTCCTCGCCGACGCGGACCTCGGCCATGCCGCACGGACCGCCGCCCGGGCGCGGAACCAGAACAACGGCCAGAGCTGTATCGCCGCCAAGCGGTTCATCGTCGAGGACGCGGTCGCCGACGAGTTCGGCGCCCTGTTCGCCGATGCAGTCCGCGCCCTGCGCGTCGGGGACCCGGCGGAGCGCGACACCAACGTCGGCCCGCTGGCCCGTGGCGACCTGCGCGACACGCTCGAGCGCCAGGTGGCGGAGTCGCGAGAGATGGGCGCGGAGGCGGTCGTCGGCGGCGAGCGCCAGGAAGGCCGCGGCTACTTCTACGCGCCGACCATCCTCGACGGGGTCACCGACGCCATGCCCGTCTTCCGCGAGGAGACCTTCGGTCCCGTTGCCGCGCTGCTTCGGGCGCGCGACGTCGACCATGCGATCGAGCTCGCGAACGACACGGAGTACGGCCTCGGCGCCGCGCTGTGGACCCGCGACCTGGAGGTGGCCAGGGGGCTGGCAAGCCGGATCGAGGCCGGCTCGGTCTTCGTCAACGGCCTGGTCGCCAGTGACCCGCGCATGCCGATGGGCGGCGTGAAGCGCAGCGGCTACGGCCGTGAACTCGGGCGCCATGGCATCTGGGAGTTCACGAACATCCAGACCGTCCGCATCGGTCCGGCTGAGGCCCCAAGGTGAGGATCGGACGATCAAGTTCGGTTCGCGCGATTGGCAGGGGAGAGGCGATGTTCGGGATGCTCACCGTGGTGGGCCAGTCGGAGGCTGATACTCCTACACCAGCGCCGCGAGCCTGCTGAACGACGGGCAGGTCCCCGACCCCCGAACCAGCAGCCGCGTCGAAGATCGAACTGATTGCCCGGCCGGGGCACTCTTGTTCGTGAGCGGCACCGCCCGAGCGTGCCGCCCACGAGGTGGACATGGTGGATCACGACCTGGTGTCGCGGGCTCAGCGGGGCGACGAGAGCGCCTTCGCTGAACTCGCGTACGGCATCGGCGATCGGCTGTTCACCGTCGCGCAACGGATCCTGCGCGACATCGACCTTGCGGAGGATGCCACGCAGCAGGCGATCGTCGCCATCTGGCGTGACCTTCCCGGACTCCGCGATTCGGCCCGCTTCGAGGCCTGGTCGTACCGCGTGCTCGTCAACGCGTGCTATGCGCAAGTGCGCGCCGAGCGTCGCTGGAGCCCGTCACTCCATGTGCTCGAGACCGATCACGGCGCCGGCGATCCTCAGTTCTCGGTCGCCGACCGTGACCAGCTAGAGCGCGGGTTCCGCAGGCTGCCACCGGAGCAGCGGGCGGTGCTCGTCCTCCAGCACTACCTCGACCTGACCCTGCCGCAGATCGCCGAGGTGCTCGGTCTCCCGATCGGCACTGTGCGATCGCGGCTCCACTACGCGCGCCGTGCAATGCGCGCCGCCCTCGAGGCGGACGCACGACCGGCGCTGAGCGGGAGTCGACCGTCATGACCTACGACAGAGATTTCGACCGCGTGCTCGATCGATGGATGGACGATGGTCCAACCACCGTTGCGGACCGCGTGATCGCGACGGCGATGACCGAGGTCCATACGACACGACAACGCGGCACCCGGTGGGCGCTGCTGAAGGAGCTCTTGATGACCAGGAAGCCCGCCATGACGGTTCTCGGCATCGCCGCCGTTGCCGCCGTCGCACTGGTGGCAATTCAATTCGTGGCTGGCGGTGGTGGTATCGGCGCGCCGCGCGTGCTGACCGAGGAAGATTTGGCGCACATCGTGATTGGCCCCGGCGAGCAGCCAACGGGGATCGGATACGACGCGATGTACGACGACGAGCGGACCCTGCTCCGGCCGATCATCTCGGTGGAGGGCAAAGACGCGATACCCTACCTCGAACAGCCCGGGTTCGTGGCTGGCCGCTACACGGAGTTCAGCAATGACCGGGTCGGCCTGCTTTCGTGGGCCGCGCTGTTCGGGAGCGCCGAGGACGCGCAGCGAGCGCTCGCGCTCTACGCCGAGGAGGTCCAGTCCGAAGACGGATACGGACTGAGGAACCGGGTTGAGGTCGACCTCGGCGACGAGGGGGCGTTCCACGATGATGCTGACCCGGAACGCCACGCCCAGGTCGTCCTGTGGCGAAACGGCTCATTGCTCATGGCGGCGGCCACGTACGGGGAATTTGACCCAGACGAGCTGCGATCCGTGGCGGAAAAGATGGACGCCGCCGCCAGGTAGCCCGGCCCCGGGTAGCGGCCTCGCCGGTGCCCGGGCCGTCAATTCCCGTCGCCCATTCGCGGGTCGAACCGGTAGTTGATCTGTCGCTCCAGGCCGCCTGGACGGGTGAGCGCACCGTCCTTCTCGGTGCCGGGACCGCAAGGGGAAGATCCGGCTCGACGGACGCCGAAGGCCCTATGGCTGGGGTCCGCTGGAACGGTCCCTGCTACGCTTCCTCCGCCATGACGAGCGGTCCGATCAAGTTCGGCGCCAACTCCTGGAACCAGTACTCAGACTGGGCCTCGCTGCGCGAATCGGGGATTCGCGCCGACAGGCTCGGGTTCGACTCGATCTGGACCTGGGACCACCTGTACCCGATCGTCGGCTCGCACGAGGGACCGATGTTCGAGGGTTGGTTGACGCTCGCCGCCTGGGCGGAGCGGACGGAGCAGGCCACCATCGGCCTCATGGTTGGTGCCAACACCTTCCGGAACCCGGCCCTGGTCGCCAAGATGGCCACCACCCTCGACCACATCAGCGGTGGCCGGGCGGTGCTCGGCATCGGTGGCGCCTGGTTCGAGACCGAGCACCGGGCATTCGGGCTCGAGTTCGGCGGCTCGCCGGGCGAGCGGCTGCGATGGCTCGAGGATGCGGTGGGCATCATGCGCGGCATGCTCCACGGCGGCGAGCCGTCGGGTGACCGCTACTACGCCGCGCGGCGGGTGCGCAACGATCCACCCCCGGTGCAGGACCGCTTGCCGATCCTGATCGGCGGCGGAGGCGAGAAGAAGACTCTGCGGATCGTGGCCCGTTACGCCGACGCCTGCAACCTCGGCGGCGGATTCGAGAACGTGAAGCGCAAGGACGAGATCCTGCGCCGCCATTGCGAGGAGGTCGGCCGCGACGAGTCGGAGATCGAGCGCACGGTAGGTGCGGGCACCTGCATCATCCGCGATGATCCGGCGGAGGCGAAGCGCGTGTTCGAGGCCATGTTCGAGCGCAACGGCAACGCCGATCCGTGGAAGAGCCAGTTGGTCGGCACCGTCGAGCAGGTGGTCGAAGCGCTGAGGCCGTTCCTTGGCATCGGCTACCGCCACTTCATCGTCGGCTTCCCGTCGCCCTATGACGCCGAGTCGCAGGAGCGGCTGATCACCGAGGTGAAGCCCGCCCTCGCCGCCGTCTAGTCATGAAGGTCACCCTCCTGACCGGCGGCACCGGCGGCACCAAGCTGGCACACGGCTTCTCCATGCTCGAGGACGTCGAGCTGACCGTCATCGCCAACGTCGGCGACGATGTCGAGGTTCACGGCCTCCATGTCTGCCCGGATATCGACGCGCTGTGCTACACCCTCGCCGGTCTGATCGACGCCGAGCGCGGCTGGGGCGTCCTCGGCGACACGTACACGGCCCATCAGATGCTCGTCCGCTACGGGGGCCCGGACTGGTTTTCCATCGGGGACACCGACATGGCTACCAACATCGAGCGCACGCGCCGCCTGGGTGAAGGCGAGACGCTGACGGATGCGACGGCCGCCATGGCGACCGCCCTGGGCATCGGCGCTCGCATCCTGCCATCCACCGATGACCGCTACCGGACCCTGATCGAGACGGATGACGGCGTCCTCGACTTCCAGGATTACTTCGTCCGCCGCCGGCAGCAGCCGGAGGTGCGCGGCGTGCGACTCGGGGATGATGCGCGCCCGAGCCTGGCGGTGCTGGGAGCCATCGCCGAGGCGGATCTGCTGGTCATCGGTCCGTCCAACCCGTTCGTCAGCATCGGCCCGACGCTGGAGCTGCCGGGGGTACGTGACGCCCTCGCGGCGTCGAGGGCCCCAACGGTGGCGGTCAGCCCGATCGTCGGTGGCAGGGCGTTGAAGGGGCCGGCAGACCGGATGCTGTCAAGCCTGGGCCACGAGTCGAGTGCGGTCGGTGTCGCCCGCCTGTACGCCGGCCTCGTCGACCGCTTCGTCCTGGACGTCGTGGACGCTGCCTCCGCGCCGGAGATCGAAGCGCTCGGCATGGCGCCGAGCGTCCTGCCGACGGTCATGAGCAGCGAGGGAGATCGCGAGAACCTGGCCCGAGCGCTGGTGGAGCTCAATCGCGATATGCTCCACCGGTGACAACGACGCGGATCATCGTCCCGCATCGGGGGCTCGAAGCGGCCAAGACGCGCCTCGCCCCGAGCCTGTCACCCGAGGAACGCGTGATGCTCGCCAGCCAGCTCCTCCAGCGCGTCCTCAAGGTGACCCGTCAGGTGAGTGACGACGTCGTCGTCATCTCGCCGTCACGCGCGCTGGCCGAGATCGTGGAGCCTTCGGGCGCCCGCCTCGTCGTGCAGCGCGGCATGGGGCTCAACGAGGGACTCGAGCAGGCCCGCTTCGACGCGCTGGTCGACGAGATCGACACCCTGATCGTGCTCCACGGCGACCTGCCCAACCTGCAGGCGTCCGATGTGGAGGTCCTGTCGAGCGCGCTGCCGGATGGCGATGCGCCTGCCGTCGCCATCGCGCCCGATCGGGCGGGGACGGGCACGAACGGTCTCGTGCTGCGGCCACCGGGCGTCATCCGCTTCCGCTTCGGGGTGAGCAGCTTCGCGGCGCACCTCGAGGAGGTGTCGCGCGCGGGCGTGCCGCTCGTCGCGGTGAACCGCGCCGGCCTCTCGTTCGATCTCGACACGCCGGAGGACCTCGCTCGCTGGCTCGAGCTCGGCGACGCGGCGTGACGTCGCGGATCGAGCTCATCGGCCTCGATGGCATCCCGGAGATTGGTCCCGGCGACGACCTTGCGGCGCTGATTGCGGAGGCAGCCTCCGACTTCGGCTTGACCGATGCCGACGCGCTGGTGGTGACCCAGAAGGTCGTCTCCAAGGCGGAGGGCCGGCTGGTCGAGCTGGCGTCGGTTGAGCCGTCCGACTTCGCGCGCTCGTGGGCATCCCGGTGGGGGAAGGATCCGCGCCAGGTGGAGCTGGTGCTACGCGAGTCGGCGTCGATCGTGCGCATGGGGCCTGGCGGCCTGATCATCAGCCGCACGCGGCACGGGCTCGTGTGCGCCAACGCCGGCGTCGACGTCAGCAACGTCGGTGGCGGCGAGGTGGCATCGCTGCTTCCGCTGGACCCCGACGCGTCGGCCCGTCGGATGCGGGACGTGGTGCGCGCGCGCACCGGAAGCTCGCCGGCGGTGATCATCAGCGACTCCTTCGGCCGTCCGTGGCGCAACGGGATCGTCAACGTGGCCATCGGGACGTCCGGAATCGAAGCGCTGCTGGATCTTCGCGGAACGCCGGATGCGGCGGGGCGCGACATGCAGGCGACCGTCATCGCGATCGCGGACGAGCTGGCATCGGCCGCGGACCTGGCGGGTGGCAAGGTCGAGCAGCGGCCCGTGGTCGTGGTGCGCGGGTTCGCGTGGCGGCCGTCCGACGAGGGCGCATCGGTCCTGGTCATGGAGCCGGAGCGGGACCTGTTCCCCTGAGTTCGGCCCGAAACCTGCATCTTCGTCCCACGCCCGCCGAGCGGGCGAGCATGGACGAGCAGCTGGTCCTCGACCGTTACCGGCTCATCGAGCGCCTCGCCGTAGGCGGGAGCGCCGAGGTCTGGCGCGCCCACGACGAGCAGCTGGATCGCCCGGTGGCAGTCAAGCGCCTTCATCCGCACCTGCTTCCCGATGAACCCTCGCGTCGCCGTCTTGCCGCCGAGGCGCGCGCGGCCGCCAGCCTCTCTCACCCGGTCATCGTCGATGTCTACGACGTGGATGCCACCGGCGAGGCGCCGGCGCTGGTCATGGAGCTGGTCGACGGGGAGTCGCTGAGCGCCCGGATCGATCGCGACGGGCCCCTGGACGCCCGCCAGGCGGCCGCCGTGACCGCCGAGGTTGCCGAGGCGCTCTACCACGCGCACCAGCGCGGTGTGATCCACCGTGACGTGAAGCCCGGCAACGTGCTGCTGGCGCGCGACGGCCGGACCCGGCTGGTGGACTTCGGGATCGCGCACAGCCTCGCCGATGCCTCCGAGCGGCTGACCCTGACCGGCACCGTCGTTGGCACGCTGCGCTCGATGGCGCCCGAGCAGCTCGCCGGCGGTCCGATCACGCCGCGAACGGACCTCTACGGCCTCGGCGTCGTGCTGCATGAGGCCCTCACCGGGCGGCCGCCCTACGCATCGGGCTCACCGGTGGAGCTGGCCGCGCAGCAGCGCGCGGGACCCCCGACTCTCGAACTGGTGGATCCTGGGCTCGCCGCCGTGATTGCGTCGTGCCTCGCCCACGAGCCCGCCAACCGGCCGCTCCACGCCGGCGCCCTGGCATCGGCCCTGCGCGACTGGCTGGCCGGTGACTCGACCGCCGCCGTGGCGATGGCGCCGCCCCCGGTGCCGGTGGCCCAGGCGGTCGACACCAGCGC
>JALZDF010000087.1 GCA_030862645.1 Chloroflexota bacterium | reverse complement strand
CCACCGACACCTCCACCCGCTCGGTGGTCGGGTGGTCGCCCGCCCCAGTCGGGTCATCGCCGAGGTCCGGGAAGGCGTAGCTGCCGCCGGCGGTCACCGACTCGCCCCCCGTCACGGTCGAGCCGTCTGCCGGCTCCGTGATCGTGACCCCGAACTCCAGGCCGGACGGCGGCAGGTCGGCGACGGCGATGGTGAGCTTCGACGCGTGCGCCCCCTCGTGACCGAACGCCCACGACCGGGCGCCGACGAGCTGGACCTGGAAGGTCAGCTGCTCACCGGTGAAGGCGTGGCGCGTCGTCTCCACGTCGAACCTGTAGTGGGTCCAGCAGGCCTCGCCCAGCGTGCTGCACGCCTCTCCACCCGGCCCACTGCCGACGACCGGCAAGAAGGCCCCTTCGCCGACGCCGATCTCCCGATCAGTGGCGACCAGCACGCCGGTCGGCCGGATGACCGAAGGCGTCTCGCCCGCCACGTACAGGTCGACGTGCACCGTCGAGCCCGCGGGCAGCGGCGCGTCGAGCGTATCGGTGCTGGCGAAAATGCCGAGTGGCCGGTATGCCGCCGCGACGCTCGTGACCCGGCTCTCGAAGCATGGCTCGAGGTCGCCGGCGCTATCGGTCCGATCCATGTATTGCTCGTTGTCGATGTCGACGCACGAGGTGGCGGTACCGGGATCGGCCGCGTATCGGCGGTGGAGGAAGTAGGTCAGCGAGTTCTCACCCAGGGTCTGCGTCAGCAGATCCGGGGCGGAAAGCTGGCCAAGCTTCGACAGCGCCGCCAGCGTGCCCTCGACCGTGCCGACCGACTCCCGGTCGACCGACAGCCCGGCGACGGCGTGCGAGTCGGTCTCGCCGTCACCGTCGTCGTCGTAGCCGCCGTACAGCGTGTCGCGAAGCTGACGGTCGAGAGCGAAGAACCCGTCCTCGAATGGCCGTTCCGGCATTGGCATATCGCCGAGCAGGACGGCGACCGCACGGTCGGCGCCGTTCGGGGTCGCCGCGCCGTACCCCTCGAACAGCACGTTCGCATCTCCGGTGTGCGGCGCGGTAGCCGGGTACGGGAAAGGTGACGGCGCGTTCTCGGTGTTCAGCGGGTACGCGGTCTTGAGGACCGCCTCGCGCAGCTCGGCGCGCGTCAGGGCGCCGTCCTCGAGGTACACGCTCTCCGCTACCGGCACACCGTTGGCGACGACCTGGCCCGGCTCCTGGCCTGCAGCTCCGTCGCCGAGAACCCGCCGTACGTCGGTCAGCACGCTGCCAAAGATGCCGGCGGTGTACGGGGTGGCGGCCGAGGTGCCGCCGAAGGCGCATTGGCCGACCGTGCCGGTCCGGCACGCGGATGGCAGGTTGCCGTCGCCCCAGGCGCTGAGGTGCACCGGGATGCCGTCACCGACCACCGCGCGCTGGTTGTCACGCCGGACCGCGCCGACGGTGATGTTCCAGTCCGGACCCGTCTGGTCAGAGCCGTAGGTCGCGATCGGCACGTCGAAGGCGTTGCCGATGCCGTTGCCGGCCGCGAAGAGCACAGTCTGGCCGCGCTCGACCGCGTCACGGGTCACCTCGTTGGCACCCTCGATCAGGCCGAACGGCAGGCCGGCGATGTAGCCGAAGCTGTGCGAGGTGATGTCGACCCAGTCGAATCGGGTCGCCACCGTCTCGTCCAGGCTCTCGACGACGACCAGGAGGCAGCTCGGGCAATAGCCATAGCGGTTGCCGGCCGACACCGACGCGGAGCCCGAGCCGTGGCCGTTCTCGTCCAGGATCGGGTGGCTGTCAGGACGCCCGTCGACGAGGTCCTCTGTCAGAGAGGCGGCATTGCCGGCATCCCAGGCGCCGATGATCTTCGTGCCGGGGATCCAGTACAGCGTGCCCTCCTGGAGGTTGTCGGTCGTCCACAGCGGCTCATCCGCCGCCGGGAAGTACCCCTCGCCGAGCGTGATCGGGATGGCCGCGGCATCGGCCGGGTAGCCGGGGATGTACTCGGATGGGTGGCGGGTGAAGTTCTCGGTGAGCGCCAGCACGTCCGGATCGGGGTAGGTGTCGGCGCTGAACTCGAGGTGGTAGGGGTTGATGCCGGTATCGGCGATCCCGATGACGGTGACCGGCGTGGATTCCGCCTCGAGCCGCTCCTGGCTCGCGACCAGGACCGATGTGGTTTGCCGTCGCTCGAGGCCGTCCGCGTCGGTTGCCTTGAGGGTGACGAGGTGGCGCCCCAGGGCCAGCTGGGCGGTGGCATCGACGCCATCGAGGTCGGCCACGCCGTCCTCGTCGGTGTCCCAGCCGGCGTTCACCGGCGCCGTACCACCGCTCACCGTGCCGTCGAGTGGGTGATCGGTGTCAGGCAGGAAGGTGTATGGGCCGCCGGCATTGACCGCGGGTCGGGGATCGCCCTCGGCGGCGACGAGGCCGGTCACGACGACCTGAAGCTCATCCGCCACGGTGAGGAACTTCTCGACCACCGCGGTCCAGGTGCCCGGTTCCGGATCGGCCAGGGATGCCGTCTCCTCGGTGTTCGGGACGAACTCGCCCGGGAATGCTCGCTCGTTGCCGTCGGGATCGAAGAGCTTGAGGTCGTAGTCGTTGGTCGGCACCAGGTGCGTCATGACCGCGTCGATGCGGGTCGCGCCCTCGGGCACATCGAAGGGGAACTCGTGCACGCCCGGCACGCCGGTGCTCAGGGCGCCCGGGGTCGGGTCGAGCCGGGTGACGTCGAGCAGCCCGCGCTCCTCGGGCGTGAAGATCACGACCTTGACGCTGTCGGTGGCGGACACGCCGGCGCTGTCGGTCACGGTGAGCGAGACGGTGTGCAGCCCGGCGTCGAGGCCCGTCGTGTCCAGCTGGGCAGTCGGGGCGTCGGTGCCAGTGATCGTCCCGGCGTCCGAGGACCAGGCGAAGGTGTACGGCTCTGTCCCACCGAAGCCCATGCCCATCAGCGTTGCAGGCTTGCCGATGGCGACGAACGGCGAGTCGCCGGCGTCGGCGACGAGCGGGGTCGTCTCGGTCGGTGGCGCGCCGGCGTCCTCCAGTGACGCACGGCCGCTGACCGTCACCGCCCCGGAGAGCGGCTGCTGGACCTTGCCCTTGCTGGGCGCCTGACCACCGACGGAGTCGATCGACAGGGTTGCGGTCGCCGCCATGGCGACGCTGGTGATGATCAGGGTCAGCGCTCCGCCGACAGCAAGTCCTCGTCGGACCGTTGTGCGGGCACTCCACCGCGACGCTCGGGTTGACGTGGGCAACGCCTCTCTCCTCATGAAACGCATCGGGAAGCAGCCATCCGATGCAGCTGTCACGTCCGGCTCGGGTGGACGAGCGTCGAAGTTTAGACCCAAGCGCAATCTCGTGCGCGCCGGAATGCGCGTCCTCGCGTACCGGGTGGGCCCGCCTAGGTGCTCGTGGAAGCCGCCGGCACCACGCCACCGTCGAAGAAGAGGTCGACGTTCGCGCGCAGCTCGGCGCGCAGGGAGGTCATCGGAAAGTCGTTGCCGGCGCGTACGAGCGCGCCCGTTGCCAGGTCAACGAGCTGCCGCGCGTAGGAGCCCCGTTGCGCCGCGCCGCGGAGCTGACTGGCCGCGTGCAGCGCGTCGAGGACCGCCTCGTAGAGCATCGGATACTGCATCCGCTCGGCCGCGTACCGGCGACGGATGGGATCGGGATGCGTCATCTCCCTTGCGATATACGGCACGACGCCCGGATGCCGCTCCGCGACTCGCGCGATGCCATCGGCCACGTCGTACAGCGTCTGTCGAGCTGAGCGGCGCCGGTGTGCGGCCACCTGCGCGGCGATGTCGGCCACGAGGCGCGCGCCGATCTCGACGAGGATCGCCTCCTTGTACGGGAAGTAGTTGAAGACCGTGGCACGGCTCACGTCCACCGCCGCCGCAATGTCCTCCACGCTGGTCGCGTCGATCCCGTGTCGCTCAAAGAGCTGAGTGGCGGCGTCCACGAGGGCCTCTCGCTGACGCTCCTTCTTTCTATCGCGCAGTCCGGTCATCCATCCGCTCCGCTTGCCATTGACCCATTATGGCCGGCACGATCATCCGGCCCTGGCCTGAGCGCGAGTGATGGAGACCCCAGCGAGCGCGTGAATTCGGCCAGGTCCGTGCATGCCCCCCGGCGCGCCTCAGGAGGCGATGGCTCCGGTCGCGGACGTTGCGAACGCCCTGATGGCGTCGGAGAAGGCCGCATGCTGCTCGAACACGGACATGTGGCCCGACGGCGCCAGGGTCACGAGCTCTGTAGCCTCGGTCTTTCGTCGAATCTCCTCGCTGGCCTGCGG
>JALZDF010000081.1 GCA_030862645.1 Chloroflexota bacterium | reverse complement strand
GTCGAGGATGGCCGCGGTTTGCTCGTCACCGTTGGCCGAGCACTCGGCGATGTCACCAGCTCCAACGAGCACGCCGACGAGTTCCGGGGAAGCAAGCGGCTGCCCGGCGGGCGTGGGGCTCCGGAGCAGCACGACGGCGGCCAGCGATCCAGCCAGAATCGCGACTGCCAGAGCGAGCGTGAGGATCAACTGTCGCATGGGCGCTAGCGATCTCCTGCGAATAGAGTGATGGTCGCACGCCGACGCTATCGCACATAATGGCGAGAGTGGGCGAGCGGGGTGCGGGCGTGAAGAACCGTGCGGGACGCTCACCCCACGACGCCCGATGCGACGGCGATCCCGCGAGTGCTTCGACGCTGCGCTCGGTGCGGAAGGGCCTTGCGACCGGTACACGCGGACGCCGGGGCTATGTCGTGGTCTCTCGGCTGCACGATCGAGATGCCGGGGACGTCTCGATAGCCACCGGCAGCGGTACGGGGTCGTCCGTGAATGGAGGCGATGGGTACGGCCGCGCCACGTTGCCCCCTAGGCACGGTGGGCCGGGCAGCCGGTCAGCCGCGCTCAAGCGAAGCTGCGGCCGGCGGGAAGCCCGAAGCTACGTTCCCTTGGCGGCCGCGGTCGCAGCGCGGCGCTCGTGGACGCCCTCGGCGAACTCCTCGAGCATCTTGGCGTTGAAGGCCGGAATGTCCTTCGGAGTGCGGCTGGTGACGATGCCCTGGTCGGTAACAACGTCCTGGTCCACCCACACGGCGCCGGCGTTGCGCAGGTCGGTACGCAGGGACGGATAGGAGGTCACGCGACGGCCGCGCACCACGTCGGCTTCGACCAACATCCAGGGCGCGTGGCAGATGGCGGCGATCGGTTTCCCGGCATCGGCGAAGGCACGGACGAAGGCGACGCCCCGCTGGTTCTGGCGCATTGTGTCGGGATTCTTGACGCCGCCGGGGAGGAGCAGCGCGCCATAGTCGTCGGCCCGCGCGGTGTCCAGGGTGAGGTCCACAGGGGCCGTGTCGGCATCAGTCTTTCCGCGAACCTGGCCATCGTGGTCGGAGACGATCGTCACATCGGCGCCGGCGTCACGAAGGGCGGAGACCGGCTCGGTCAGCTCGCTCGGCTCGTAGCCGTCGGTCACCAGCACGGCGACCTTGAGTCCATCGAGGTGCATTGGGGGTTCTCCTCTATCTTGCATCGGCCACGATACGCCGCATCGCCCGTGCCACCAATTCAAAGCACGAAGGTGAAGAGGCCGGCAAGCCGAGCGAAAGTGTTGAAGAAGATCATCACCCCGATCACGACGATGAACAGGCCCGCCACCACCCGCACCAGCCGATGGTGGCGCCGCAGCCAGGCGAGCAGCGGCCGAAGGCGGGGGAGCGCCATCGCGGCGCCCAGGAAGGGCACCGCCAGGCCCGCCGAGTAGGCGACCAGGAGCACGAACACGGCCGGCGCGGAGCCGCTCGAAACGCCCATCGTGAAGATCGCGCCGAGCACCGGCCCGATGCACGGGGTCCAGCCGATGGCGACGAAGGTTCCCAGCGCCAGCGAGCGCAGGGAGCGCGCGGCTGGCAGAGCCGCTGCGTCAACGCCGATGCTGAAGCGGTCGAGAACCGGCCCGAAGATGCCGGTGGTCAGGACGCCGAGCGCGATCACCACCACCCCGGCCGCCTGGCGGATCTCCGGAATCCGGAAGAGCGGACCGCCGACCAGGCCGATCGAGGTGCCCAGCAGCACGAATACGGCGGTGAAGCCCGCGACGAAGAGCAACGCCTGGGGCAGGACCACGCTCCGCGACGACCCGGGCGGGGCCGCCGTACCGGCGGTCGCGACGGAGGCGTCGCCGAGGAAGGCGAGGTAGACGGGCAACAGGGCCAGAACGCACGGCGACACGAACGAGATCAGGCCGGCCACGAACGCCAGGCCAATCGAGACTTCCGTCACGGCACCCACGCCCCCGGAGCCCCACCCGGCTCGATCACGATCGGCGACGCGATAATCCAGAGGGACAGGACCGTGTAGCCGATCATCAGTCCCAGGATCGGGAGGCCCGCCCGCGTCGCACGGGCCGGGGCGTCGCGCAGGGCGAGGCGGTGGGCGAGGAGCACCCCGGCGATGTGGCCGCCGACGATGGCCGCCACGCTGAGGTACCAGACCAGCACGATGGGGATGTCGAGCTGCGGCGACAGGCTGAGCAGCGGATCTGCCAGCAGCGATGGCAGCCAGGCGACGCCCTGCAGGACCAGAGTCAGGTAGTGCGCCAGCAGGTAACCCCCGGCGATCGGCAGCAGGGTGACCGCATACCGCCCCGCCGAGGCGCCGAGTGGCCGCTGCGAGCCGTCGCCTGCCGCAAGGCGCATCGCGAGCACCACGGCGACGAACGCCGCCAGGAAGGCGCCCGCGACGGCAGCCAGCTGGAGCGTTTCGACCGCGAGGAAGGTGGCTGCGCTGGTGGGGCCGAGGACGGCGGAGACGATCGGATAGATCGCGTTGAACATCCAGGCCCCGATGGCGATCTCTCGCATGCCGTCGTAGGTGATGCCAGCCAGAGCGAGGATGATGAAGATGGCGTCCGACCAGCCGGGTCGGCCGGCGTCACCGAGACCTACCACCCACGGGCGCAGGACCGCTGCCCGTTCGTCGTCATCGGCCGCCACGCTGCACTCCGGGCAATCGAAACAGTGCCGCGGGTCGCAGCCCTCGCCGCACCTGTCGCACAGCCGCGCGCTCCGTGACCTGCGGGCAAGGGGGCCGATGCGCCCGAACCAGCCCAGCTCCACCTCGAACAGCTCGGCACTGCGAAGCCAGGCCACCTGCCCGAACAACAGCATGCCGGCCAGCGTGAGCAACGTGTAGCCGGCCATCAGCAGGGCGACGGTCATCGCGACCTCGCCGCCGGGCAGGATGAGCTCGGCCCAGATGCCAGCGGCCAGGAGCACGACGGCCGGCCAGCGCGCGAGGGCGAATGGATAGGGGACGCCCAGGTCCAGCCGCCGTGCGCCGGCGCGGCCGGCCAGCCACTCGAGCCCGGCGAACGTGGTCCGGAACGGGCTGAGGGACGGCCACGGGTTGCCGGCCAAGGTCGCCACGATCGGCAGCCCGACCCAGATCCCGACCCATAGCAGCACCGCCGGCAACGGCGAGATGTCTCCGACCAGCAATCCGACCGCGATGGCGCCGTACCACCAGACGAGCCCCAGCAGCCGCAGCCCGGCGCGCATCGCGCGCACCAGTGGGGTAGGCACCGGCGAGGTCGGATAGACCGCGGTGGCCGGCGCCGTGCGCTCGCTGAGCGTGGTGATGACGAAGGACGCCGCCACGGCGATCGCCGCTCCGGCAAGGTAGAGCCACAGGGGCACCTGGAGCTCGAAGGTGCCGCCGATGGCATGTGCGCCGGCGGACTCGGGGAGGGCCAGCAGGAGCGCGAACGCTGCCGCCGATGACCGGCGCAGGCTACGGCTCATGGACGGTGAGGATGCCGACGCTGCTGCCCTGCGCGTCCTCGTCGGTATGCAGCTCGATCGGGAACTGGCCGCTGCGCACGGCCCTGAAGGAAAGCTCGCTGACCTCCCCGGCGGCGACCTCGGTGGCCGGCAGTTGCTCGTCGTAGGCGTGGACGTGCAGGACGCCATCGACGTCCGTCGTCACGACCAACGTGACCTCGCGGTCGCGGCATACGGCCGGGTTCGACGGCACGAGGCCGTCGGCGGTGAGCGCGAGCTCGATACGCGTCGGCAGCGCCTCGCAGTCGGCTGTGCCGCCGACGCAAGCGCCCAGGATGACGACCGTCAGCCCGAGCAGTGCCGCGAGACTGGCGCGCTTGCTCATGGACCCGGTTGAGCGTGGCGCCGAACGAGCATGGCCACCGCGATCAGCAGGAGGAGGGAGCCCGCAACGGCACCGGCGGTCCGGGTGCTAAGTGGGGTCGAGGCGGCGGTATCGGGCGCTGGGGTGCCGTAGGCGAAGGTGAACGCTCCGGTCTCGCGATGGCCGTCGGCTGCAACCGACGTCCAGGCGACGGTGAAGGTGCCGGGCCGGGTGATCGTCACCGGGCCGCGAAGCTGGTTGCGCTCGGCCACGGCAAGGTCGAGATGGCCGGATCCCACGATGCGGCCGTCGTCATCGGTGACGGTGAATTCGCTGCCCTCGGGCACCAACTCTCCTCCGAAAACGAGCGCCACCTCGGTCGGCGCGGTGGCGAGCGTAGCCCCGGTCTGCGGAACGCTGGATTCGAGGTCCGCGTGGCCCAGCACGGCGCGCGGTGCCATCGCGGCCATCGCAATGAGGCCCGCCACGGCCACGGCGCGTGCGAGGCGCTTCAGGCGCATCGAAGGCATCCTCCCGGCTTCGTCTCCGTCACGGCGAGCCCCATCGCTCGCGCAGGTAGGCGACCAGGTCGCGACGCTCCTGGTCGGTGAGGCTGGCGGCGAACGCCGGCATGGGCGTGCCTGCCAGGCCGTTGGCGATACGGTACGACACCTCGGCATCGGTCATCGGGGGGAGGGTCTCGTCGAGGGGGGCCGGAGCCGGAAGGACCCGGATCGGGCCTTCGCCCTCGCCGTCGGTCCCATGGCAGCTTGCGCAGTTGGCGCGGTAGATCTCCGCGCCCGCGGCGACGGTGCCGTCGGCACCGTCCCCGACGTCGGCGAGCTGGGCCGCGGTCGGTCGGTTGGCGCCTTCCACCACCCACCGTGATCCGGCGGTCAGCACGAAGATGGCGGCAAGCCCGAGCAGAGCGCCGCGGATCGGAGCGGCACGCTGGAACCGCGTGCCGACCGCCAGGAAGGCGGCGATGGCGAGCACTGCCGGGATCCAGCCGGCGGCCCCCGGCGGCAGCACGGTCCACAGGGCGGCCAGCGGCGCGGGAACGCCGACGCCCGTGTCCGGCGGGGGGCCCAAGGGTGGCGTGCTCGGCTCGATCACCGGCAGTGCAAAGGAGACCGACTCGTCGTGCGCTCCGGCGCGACGCACGATCACGTCGACACCCCACTCGCCGACGAACGGCGTGTAGGCGCCATCGGCGGCATACAGGCCGTCGATCTCGCGTCGCTTGAGCTCGACCCGCTCGGGCATCGGCATGCTCTCGCCAGGGGGCGTAAAGACCAGGAACACCTTTTGCACGTCGGGCCGCGGTCCGCCGCTCGCGGCGTCGCGAACGGTCACCTGGTAGGTCTGCGTCCCCGGTGCGGGGACGCTGACCGAGGCGTGAACAGACGATGGGCCGGCCTCGCCGAAGAGGTGCGCTGGCTGGACGGTCGGGCCGGTGACCACGGGCTGGCGGGCGGCGCCGGGCTGGATGGTGACCATGGTGGCCGCCGCCATCACGGCGAGCGCCGCGATGGCAAGCTCGGCCCCGACGAGTGCCGCCATGCTGCCTCGCCCGCGTCCCCGCAGCAGCAGATGGTTCGCCGCACCGATGCCGAGCGCAATGCTGACCAGGACGGCCTTGGCGAGCAGCAGGTTGCCGTACGGACTGGCTACGAGCTCGCGCGGGCTGCCCAGGACGAGCGGCGAGTTCGCGAGGCCGGTCAACACCACGAATGGCCCCGCGACCAGGGCCAGCCGGCCGTGATGTCGGAGCATCTCCCCGGCAACCTGGCGCGTCCTGCCCTCCGGCGCGGCCGCGCGTCGAGCGAGGGCATAGATCGCCGGCAGCCCACCGAGCCAGGCCGCGACGGCCACCAGGTGCATCCAGTCGATGCCCACGTTCAGCGGTCCGCCCAGCGACGAGGCGTGTCCCGCTGCGCTCATGCCGGCCAATGCCACCGCCAGGCAGACCCCGGCGAGGGCTGCAGCCTTGTCGCGAGCGCCCACGGCCAGCCCGACGGCGCCGATCCCCGCCGAGGCGATGCCGCCGGCCATCGCAACGCGCATGGCGGTGGCGAACGGCGTCCAGCCGAAGGCGGCCGCCGGATCGACTGAGAACCCCGCAGGCTCGGTGATCGGTCGGGCGGAAAGCCCCAGGTAGGCGGCCAGCCCAACGGCCATGAGCAACCCGCCGCCCAGGACCAGCCCCCATGGAGGTCGCGGGTCGGCGGTTGGCGCCAGTGCGACGAGGGTTGAGCGTCCCGAGTGCCACCAGGTGATGAGGCTGCCCAGACCGACGAGCGCCGCAAGCAGGGCCAGCCATCGGGCCCCCACCGCCCAGGCGTCGACCGATGGCGACGTCGAGATGGGAGCGATGCTCGGCGGTGCCTCGGCCCCCGTGGGATCGACGACAAACGCGAACAGTCCCTCGGTGGCGTGGCCGTCGACAGTCGAGACGACCTGGTAGCTGACCGAGTAGATCCCTTCCTCGAGCGGCGGCAGCGCCACTTCGGCGCGGGTTCCGCCGTCCGCGATCGTCAGCTCGCCCATCCCGTCGACCGCCCGAAGCTGTGCGTCGAGCAGCTCGATGAGCGCGCTGCCCGGGTCGATCGGCTCGCTGAAGGTGAGGCTGATGCTCGGTGGGCCGGCGACGAGAGATGCGTTCGGCAGCGGCTCCGAAGTCACGAGCTCTGCGTGGGCGAGCAACGGGGCGGGAGCGAGACACGAGCAGATCACGATGAGCAGCGAGGCGAGCTTCCGCCGCTGCCGGCCTTTTGGCGTAAGCGATCCGGGGTGGGGAGATGGGGACGGCACGAACCCTCCGCGGGCATACCGGGCGAGGCTGACGGCGACGGGCACCCTTGAGTATACGGATGCGCCGCTTGCGCTGGATTGGCGCACCCCTTGCATGGCACGGGTCCGATACAAACCCCGCATGCGAACAGGAGATCGAAGACATGGCTTCGGTTGTCGAGAGCATCGACGTCAAGGTGCCCGTGAGCACCGCCTACAACCAGTGGACGCAGTTCGAGGACTTTCCCCATTTCATGGAGGGCGTGAAGTCCGTCACCCAGACCGATGACACTCACCTCCACTGGCTCGCCGAGGTCGCGGGCAAGGAGAAGGAGTGGGACGCCGAGATCAGCGAGCAGCATCCCGACGAGCGCATTGCCTGGAACGCAACCAGCGGCGCCGAGAACGCCGGCGTCGTCACCTTCCACCGCATCGACGACGAGACGACGCGCGTCACGCTGCAGCTCGACGCGGAGCCGGAGGGGGTGGTGGAGAACGTCGGCACCGCCCTCGGCTTCCTCGAGCGGAGGGTGAAGGGCGACCTGGAGCGCTTCAAGGAGTTCATCGAGAGCCGCGGCGCCGAGACCGGCGCGTGGCGGGGCGACGTCGAAGCCCCGGTCCAGCGGTGACGCATCGGGACCACTCGAGTGGCGCCATGACAGGAGCCACCGGCGACCTCACCCCGGACGATGCCGACGAGCCCTTCGTGCCGGCGGAATGGCGCGAGGTCTCCGACCCCGAGCACCAGGCCGATCTGACCGTCTCGCAGGCCCGGCATGCCGAACCTGCCGCCTCATCCGCCTCGGAAGCTGCGGCCGGTGCGGCGCCGCGAGACGACGGCTACGGCTCGTGGCATGGGCTATCCGCGAACGACCCGGCGTATCGGATGGAGTCCCGGCCTCACGAGCCTTCGCCCGAGCGACCTCGGCGGCGCGAGGACGACGGAGACGCATTCGCCGATCACGAAGAGCACTTCTGACCCTGCGGCGGCCTATGCCGCCGGCCGCTTGGCCCGGCGAGTGGTTCGCTTGCGCTTCTCCGAGGACTTCCCTCGCCGGGCGGGCTCTCGCCGTTCGCCCTTGGCGGACTCGACGCTGGCTTTGAGCGCATCCATGAGGTCGATCACCTTGGGCTCGGCCTTGCGCCGCTTCGCGTTGCGAGTCTCGCCGCGCATCTTCCGCTCGATGAGCTTCTCGAGGGCCGCTCGGTAGCCATCGGTGTAGGACTCCGGCCGAAACTTGTCTGCAAGGCTGTTCACCAGGCTGCGAGCCATCTCCAGCTCCTTGGGGCGCACCGCGGCCTCCGAGCCCTCGGGCAGGTCGAGCGCGCCAGTCGAGCGGATTTCGTCGGGCCAGAACATGGTCTCCAGGATGAGGGCGTCCTCGTACGCGCGCAGTGAGGCGAGGCGCTCGCGCGTCCGGATCGTGACGCGCGCGAGGGCCACCCGATCCGTCTCCTCCAGCGCACGCTTGAGGAGGCTGAAGGGCTTGGCGCCCACCTCGGTCGGCTCCAGGAAGTAGCTCTTCTCGAAGTACACCGGGTCGATCTCGGCTGCGTCGATGAAGTCGCCGATATCGATCGTCGTGCTGCTCTCCGGCTTCGCGGCGTCGATCTCCTCGGGATCGAGGATCACGTACTCGCCCTTGGTGACCTCGAAGCCGCGCACGAGGTCGTCCCAGGCCACCTCCTTGCCATCCGCGGTGCAGAAGCGCTTCTCCTCGATCGGGGCGCCATCGTCCTTGTGGAGCAGCCGGAAACGCACGTCCTTCTGCTCGGTCGCCGTGTAGAGCTTCACCGGGATGGTCACCATCCCGAAGCTGATCGCCCCCTTCCAGATCGGACGCATCGGTGCGTCAGTCCGCCGGGTCGCGGACGTTGCTGTCCTGGTCGACTTCGATCCCGTGACGCGCGGCGGCGGCCAGGATTTTCTTGCGGGCGCGTTCCTTGGCGGCCTTGCTCTCGAACTCGGTCTGGTTGAAGCGGGCCATGGCATTGCGCACGTGCGATTCGTCGTGAATCGGCAGGTGCTCGCCGCCCTGGCGATCCACGTAGGCGAACTGGTCCTTGCGAAGTGCGTCGCGTTCCTTGGTGCTGAGATCGCTCACGGAACTCACTCCTGGTGCGGGTTGTTCGATGGAAGTGGCATACGGCGTGCCTGCCCGCACCCGATGGCCAAACTCGTGCGAGTGGGGACCTCCGGCTGGGAATACCGGCACTGGGCCGGACGCTTCTACCCGGCCGAGCTGCCACGGAGGCGCTGGCTCGAGTTCTACGCCAGCCGCTTCGACACGGTCGAGCTGAACAACAGCTTCTATCGGCTGCCCGACGCCGATACGTTCGACGGCTGGCGCCACCGGGTTCCCGATGGCTTCACCTTCGCCGTCAAGGCAAGCCGATACCTGACCCACCTGCGGCGTCTTCGCGACCCGGCCGAACCTCTCGAGCGGCTCTGGAGCCGCGCCCGGCATCTTGAGGACCGCCTGGGACCGGTCCTGTACCAACTGCCTCCCAACTGGCGCCCCAACCACGAACGGCTGGCCACGTTCCTGTCCGCACTGCCGCGCCACCACGCACAGGCAATCGAGGTTCGCGATCGGCGCTGGTACGGGAGACGGCTGACCGCCGCCCTCGACGACGCGGGTATCGCCCTCTGCCTCCACGACATGGCCGGCTCGGCCACGCGTCCTGAACGGATCGGACCGCTCGTGTACGTGCGCTTCCACGGGTCGGGGGAGAAGTACGGCGGGAGCTACCCCTCGCAGCGGCTGACCGCCTGGGCGGGTCGCATGAGCGCCTGGGCCCACGCGGGCTGGCCGGTGTGGGCGTACTTCAACAACGACATCGGGGGTCATGCCGTGCGCGACGCGGATCGGCTGCGCACCATGCTGGCCCGGCGCGGCGTCGCCTGACAACAAGCGCTTGCTCGCCGGGCGGCACGTGACTTGCATCCGGCCTGCCGAGTGACGCAGACGACTTCCGCACCGATCATCGCCGCCCGCGACCTGTCGCGGGCGTTCGACGGCCGCACCGTCGTCGATCGCCTCACCTTCGAGGTGCCGCCCGGGACGATCCTCGGCGTGATCGGGCCAAGCGGATCCGGCAAGACCACGACCGTCCGCATGCTGACCGGCACCCTCGGGAGGACCAGCGGCGACGTCGAGGTGCTCGGCGAGGATCCGCGGCGCTTCAGCCGGCGCGCGCGTGGCCGGATCGCCTACATGCCCCAGCTCTTCAGCCTCTACGAGGACCTCTCCGCCCAGGAGAACGTGGGCTTCGTGGCGGCGCTCTATGGCATCGGCCCGTTCAAGCGGCGCCACCTCATCAGGCGCGCCCTCGAGGTGGTAGACCTGACCGACGCCCGCCACCGGCTCGCTCGCGATCTGTCCGGTGGCATGCAGCGGCGCCTCGAGCTTGCCTGCGCCCTCGTGCACAGCCCCGACGTGCTGTTTGTCGACGAGCCGACGGCCGGCATCGATCCGATGCTGCGCCAGGCGATCTGGGACGAGCTGCGCACCCTGCGCAACGAGGGCCGCACGCTCCTGGTCACCACCCAGTACGTAGCAGAGGCCGAGTACTGCGACCGGGTGGCGCTCATCGCCGACGGCGAGCTGGTGGCGCTCGACACGCCCGACGAGCTGCGCAAGCTGGTGTTCGGAGGCGAGGTGCTCGAGGTGACGACGGAGCGGGCCGTCGACCCGGAGGCGCTCGCCGGCGTCCCCGGCGTCACCGGCGTCCGTCAGCCGGCGGCCCGGCAGCTGTTCGTGACCACGGACGACGCGGCGACCACCACCCCGCAGATCATCGAGACCTTGCGTCGCGTCGGCATCGGCGTGGTTGGCCTGGAGGAGCACCAGCCGACGTTCGACGAGGTCTTCACCGGGCTGGTGGAGAGGCGCCGCGCGGAGCGCAACGGGGAGGCGGGGAGTGCCTGACCTCGGCGGCATGTGGCAGAGCATCGTGCGCATGGCGTCCTTCACCGGGAAAGAGCTGCGCGAGGTGGTCCGGCGGCCCGGCGTGCTCCTCAGCCTGGTGCTCGGGCCGTTCCTGATCATGTTCCTGTTCGGCCTCGGCTACAGCGGGTACCGTGCGCCGTTCGTGACGGAGATCGTCGTTCCCGCGGACGCCGACTTCTCGCGCACGGCCGAGGACTACGAGGACCTTGCCCCGGGGCGGCTCGAGGTCGCGGCTGTGAGCGAGGACCGCGATGGCGCTGAGGCGCGGCTCCGTGCCGGGGAGATCGACCTGCTGGTCGTCGCGCCGGAAAACTCGGCCGCCGAGCTGCGGGAAGGGAACCAGACGACGATCCGCGTGGCGTGGAACCAGGTGGACCCGGTGTACGACCAGCTCGCGACCCTGGCGACCTCGATCCTGGTGAGCAGCCTGAACGCCGAGATCATCGAGCGAGCGGCTGTGGAGGGCATCAGCTTCGCCGAAGGCGAGCTGGGCCCGGCGGTGAGCGACGTGCCGCCCGAGGTCATCGCGCGCCCGACCACCGCCGAGACGGAGAACGTGGCGCCCACCGATCCGCGGGTACTCAACTTCTTCGGCCCGGCGGTCTTCGCCCTCGTCATCCAGCACCTGGCGGTAACGCTCACGGCGCTCTCCATGGTCCGTGAGCGGCTGAGCGGTCAGATGGACCGCTTCCGCGTGGCGCCGGTGAGCTCGATGGAGCTCCTGGTCGGCAAGTACGTCGCGTACGCGGTGCTCAGCCTGGCCGTCAGCGCCATCGTCGGCGCGCTGCTGGTCGGCGTCCTTGCTGTACCGCTGCTGGGAAGCATCGCCCTCTTCATCGGGATCGTCCTGCTGCTCACCTTTGCCTCGCTGGGCTTCGGGCTCCTCATCTCGCTCATCGCCGATTCGGAGCGCCAGGCGGTCCAGCTCTCGATGCTCATCCTGCTGGCGAGCGTCTTCTTCTCGGGCTTCGTGCTGCCCGTCAGCGACTTCGCGCAATGGATGCAGTACATCGCCTACCTGCTGCCGGTGACCCATGGCATCGCGACGCTCCAGGAGCTCATGCTGCGCGGCGAGGTCCGCGAGACGTGGATGCTCGGTGCACTGCTCACCATCGGCGTCGTGCTCTACGTGGGATCGCTGCTTCGGCTGCGCCGGGTCATCCGCACCGCGGACGCCTAGGCCCGGCTCCACGTCCGTTCGCTCTTGGTGGAATTCACGCCGAGGATCGAACGTGGGCGATGCATGTTCGGGGTTGGGTTCGTCCGACGCTCATGGTTCGGACTTGGGCCTCATTGGGCGTCGAGCGGACGGATGTATCGAACGAGGGTGGCCCTCAACCGCCCTCCGCTGTCAATCCGGCGACGTATCGAACGCCGGCGCCCAGGGGGCCGCCCGACGTAGCACGACGAGGCCGCCGAGCAAGCCGCCAATGGCCGGCACCAGCAGCCAGGCCAGGAGCAACAGCACGAACGGCCGGAGCGGGGGAGCGGAGCCACCCGAACCGTTGGCCTCGCGGAGCGTGCCCAGCTCCTCGCTCAACCCTTCGAGCTCGCTGCCGATGCGGGCCACGTCGGTGCGCGTGTCGCCCAGCGAGCCGCCGACCCGGTCGAGTGTCTCGGCCAGGGCGGAGGCCTGATCCGAGCTGGCGCTGAACTCACCGGCCAGCGGAAGCAGCGGCTGCGCGCCGAACACGGATAGCTCCATCGATCGCGCCAACGAGGCCAGCGTCCCGGACGCGTCGCGAGCGAGCGATGCGGCCGCATCGGCGGATGCCTCGGACTCGGCGAGGCTGGCGTCGACGTTGGTGAACGCCTGCGCCGCTGCGTCGGTACTGCGGGCGGCCGCTGCCAGGGTACCGTCGGCGGAGACGGCCAACCGCTCGATGCGCCCGGCGAGATCGAGGCCGATCATCGCACCGCCGACCACGAGCACGATGCCGATGACGCCGTATCCGATGAGGCTCCAGCCGAGGAGACGTCGCATGCTGCTCAATCCTCGGCAAAGAAGGGATCGTCGCCGTACAGCTCGAGCCATCGGCGCCGCATCTGGCGAATGGTGGCCGCCACCGCCGGCCCGGGTGTTCCCGGCGGCAAGAGGCTGGCGATCGCCATCCGCACCCGATCGCTGCTCTCCATGCCGAGCAGCGCCAGGTAGTCAGCCACGCGCTGGGCAGGCGATTTGCCGTGGGCCCGCTGACGGACGAGCACGTCGGCCTCGTGCTCGAGCGCGCCGGCGTAGTCGGCATCGGTGCGATCGAGCTCGGCGAGAAGGAGCGGGATGTCCTCCAGGCGCGGGTCGGAGTATGCCCAGCGCATGAAGCCATCCAGGGGACCCGGCTGCCGGTCGTGATGGCCCGCATGGAACTGCTGGAGGTACTGACGACGTTCTTCGTCGGAGCGGGTCAGCGCGATCTGCACCATCTGACGCATCTCCGGTGTCCATCGGCGGAGGGACTCGATGAACTGGCGCAGGGTCAGGCTGCCCGCGGGCTGCGGTTGAAATCGGTGTTCATGGACGTGCTGCACGGCGACCGTATACTAGCCGCCGTGCGCCGAGCCCTCACCCTGGCCGCCCATGCCGTGGAGCCCGCATGCGACGTGTGACACGGGTTGCCGCGTTCGTCGCGGCAGGCGTGATCGCGCTGTCGAGCACCGCATCGGGGGGACCGATCCGGGCGGCAGGTCCCGCCCTGCGCTACCTCGCCGGCCCGCCGGGAACGCTCGACCCAGCCTTCATCGCGGACGCGGCGGACGTCCAGCTGCTGCTTCAGCTCTACGCCGGGCTGACGCGTCTCGACGAGGCCGGTGAGCCGTACCCATCGCTGTCGTCCGGCTGGGAGATCAGCCCCGACGGGCTGACCTACGAGTTCGCCATCCGCGAGGGCCTCGAGTTCAGCGATGGCTCGCCGTTGGTGGCCGACGACATTCGCCGCTCCTGGCTCCGGCTCCTCGATCCCGCGACGGCCGCGACCGCTCCGGACGTGCTGAGCGTCGTGGCTGGCGCCAGCGAGCGCCTTGCCGGCGACGGGTCCGAAGAGGAGGTCGCCATCGAGGCGCCGGATAGGACGACGCTCGTGGTCACTCTGCGCCATCCAGCGTCCTACTTCCTCGACATCGTGGCCACTCCAGCCACGTTCGTGGTCCCCGACAACGCCGACGCCACCCCGACGTGGCAGTCGCCCGACGGCTTCGTGGGCAGCGGGCCCTATGTCGTCGACGGTGTCGAGGGCGGGGATCTCGTCCTCCGCGCCAACGATCGCTACGTGGCCGGCCCGCCACCGATCGGCGAGATCCGGTGGGTGGGCGCGATCGAGACCGACTCGGTCACTGCCTTCGCCGACGACGCCGTCGACCTGGCGCAGGTCGCCGGCTGGGACGCGACGTGGATCGCGTATGACCGGGACCTTGGGCCGCGCCTGCATGCCGCCGAGCCGCTGACCATCAGCTACTTCGGCTTCGACACGACCCGCCCGCCCTTTGACGACGCCCGCGTGCGCCGCGCCTTCGCGCTCGCGCTCGACCGCGACCGGCTCGTCCCGCTAGCGGAAGGTGCGGCCTCGCAGCCGGCCGGCAGCCTCGTGCCACCGGCGATCTGGCCGGAGGGCTTCAGCCCGGAGCTGGAGGCCGACCCCGAGCGGGCGCGGCAGCTCCTGGACGAGGCCGGTTACGCCGACCGGGCCGAGCTGGGCACCATCGTGGTCAACGCCAACGGTCTCTTCGTCGAGCCGGCGGCGGCCGTGTGGCGCGAGGAACTGGGCGTCGACATCGACATCGAGACGATGGAGTTCGACACCTTCCTCGACGTCATCGACACGCGCCGCGCGGCGCAGGTCTTCACCATCAACTGGATCGCCGACTACGCGTCCCCGCATGCCCTGTACGGCCTGCTGCTCGAGCCGGGCGCCCTCAGCAACTACGGCGACTGGCGGGACGAGCGGTTCGTGGAGCTGCTCAACGCCGCCGCGGCTGCTCCCGACGACGAGATCGGAGCGGCCTACGACGCCGTCGAGGCCCACGTGGCTGACCAGGCGCCGGTCATTCCCTGGTCGTATGGCGAGACCTGGTGGCTCGTCGCCGATGGGCTGCGCGGCCTGGGCAACCTCACCGTCGGGCTCCTCGACTTCGGGAGGGTGTCATGGGACGGCTGACGCGCTGGGGAGCGGCGCTGATCGCGGCGGCCGCCATCGGCTTGCTTGGAGTCCAGGAGGCATGGGCCTTCGACGGCTTCGGGGAGGCCACCGCCGACTCGACCTACGACGTCGAGATTCGATTCGAGGTGCAGCTCGATGGTGGAGCACCCGACGAGCTGGAGCTGCTGATCCGCATGCCGGGAGCGGAGTCGTCGTTCGTGACGCCGGTCGAGCCCGACGGCGACTCGGTCACCTACGTGTGGGACACCTCGGTCGAGCACGTCACCCCGAACACGCTGGTGACGTACCAGTGGCGCGCCACCACCGGCGACCAGGTGGTGCTCAGCGTGGAGGAGACGATTCGCTACGAGGACGACCGTGAAGGGCTCGACTGGCAGGAAGCGGAGCTCGGCGAGGCGACCGTCCACTGGTACGGCGGTGCCGAAGCACAGGCGCGCCGCTTCGGCGAACTTACTGCTGTCGGCGTCGCGCAGGCCGAGGACCTGCTCGACACCGAGCTGGCGGGACCCGTCGACGTGTTCGTCTATGACTCGCAGGAGGACTTCCGTGGTGCGCTCGGGCCGGGTGCCCGCGAGTGGACCGGGGCGGCCGCCTACTCCGAGCTGCGCACCATCTTCATGTGGCTGCAGGGAGGTTCGCCGGCATACCTCGAGGTCGCCATGGTCCACGAGGTCACCCACATTGTCTTCTTCGACGCGACGGACAACGCTTACCACGAGCCGGCGCGCTGGCTGAACGAGGGAATCGCCACCTGGTCCGAGACCGGCGATGCCGGCGACCAGCGCAGCATCGTCGAGTTCGAGGCATCGGGCGGCGGTCTCTTCTCGTTCGACGCCATCAGCGAGCAGTTCCCCATTGGCGACCGGGGAGGGCAGCTGTCGTACGCGCAGGGAACCACCATGGTCGACCTCATCATCGACCGCTACGGCCGCGAAGCGATCTCGCGGATCGCCGCGGCCTACCGTGACGGGGCATCCGACGCCGAGGCCCTGGAGGCCGGCACCGGCATCCCGGCCGATGAGCTGTACGCCTCCTTCTACGCCGAGTTCGGCGTCGATCCGCCCGAGCCGATCGAGCCGGAGCCGATTGCCCCTTCGAACGTGGACCGCCCCACCGCCGGACCCGTCGACGAGGGTGGCGTCCAGCCCGGCGCGGAGCCGCCGCCCGACTCTACTCCGGGCGAGCGGCCAGCGGCGGAGCCGGACAGCGCGCTGCCATTGCTCGTCCTGCTGGTGGCGGCCATCGGGGCGGCGGTCGCCGGGGCGGTCGGGGTCGCGCGTCGCGCGGGGAGGCCATCGGCATGACCCGTCGCCGGCCGGTGCCGTCCCGCTTTTCGCGGCCGCAGTGGGCCGTCAGCATCGCCGCGGCGCTGGCCGCAATCGGGTTCGTCGGGGCGGCCCAATGGAACAGCTCGCTGGCGCGCCAGGAGTTCGTGACCTCGGCGCAGCGCGTGCTCGTCACCGAGGCGGAGCAGCTCCAGCGCCAGCAGGAGGCGCTCAGGGCGGAGATCGAAGAGGCGGAGGATCGGGTGCGGACCTTCCAGGAGCGCTCCGAGGGCTCGCGCAGCGTGCTGGAGGCCCTCAACGAGTCCCTCGCCGTGGCACGGCTCGCCTCCGGCTTGGACGCCGTACGTGGGCCGGGCACGGTCATCGAGATCGCCGACTCGACCCGTCTGGTGCCGGCCGGCGAGAGCCCCACCAACTACATCGTGCTCGTCGACGACATTCGCGACATCGTCACGGCTCTGTGGGCATCGGGAGCGGAGGCGATCACGATCGCGGGGGGCGCGGCCGAGGGCGTTCCGGCCGAGCGGCTGGTGTCGACCACCTCCATCTATGGCGTCGGCTCGTCGATCCTGGTCAATACCGCCTTCCTGTCGCCGCCGTTCCGCATCGAGGCGGTCGGCCCGGAGGGACTGCACGATCGCTTTCTCGGCCATCCGAGCTATCTGGCGCGCGTGGCGCGCCGGATCGACGCCTACGGCCTTCAGTTTGCCAGTGAGGCGCGGGACGAGGTCACCCTGCCGGCCTTCATCGGCAACACGCGGCTTCGCTGGGGCGCGCCGCAGGCGGAGCCGGACTGATGGCCGCTCGAATCGCGCAGCTCAGCCTGTTCGCGGTGGCGCTGATCATCGGCGTCCTGTTGGTCGGGCAGCTCCGTTCGCAGGCTCCCGCCATCGAGCTCACCAGCCTGTCCGCCCAGGAGCTGTCGACGCTGATCGAGACACTCTCAGCGCGTAACGTCGAGCTCAGCGACGGCCTAGCCGACCTGCGCGAGCAGATTCGCGACTACGAGCGTGCGGAGCTCCAGGGGCAGTCGGCGCTCGAGCTGACCGAGGAGGATCTCGACCGGCTCGAAGCCTTCGGCGGACTGCGTGGCGTGGAGGGGCAGGGGATCGCGATCGAGATTGACGGCTCGTTCGACCCGACCGCCGTGAACGACCTGATCTACGAGCTGCGCAACGCGGGGGCCGAGGCGATCGCGGTCGACGATGTCCGCATCACGGCGCGGTCGGTGGCGGTGCTCGGCACCGGCGCCATCGAGATCGACGGGGTTCCGATCGGCCCCTCGATCACGATCAGCGCCATCGGGTCGCCCAGCGGGCTGCGCGCCGCGATCGAGCGACCCGGCGGAATCCTGACCCTGCTCCAGCAGTCGATCGACGCGGTGTTCAGCGTGGAGGAGCGAGCCACCCTGGCCGTTCCCGGGACGCATCGCGATCTGACCCCGCAGGTCGCCCGGCCGGTCGAGTAGCCTGTAGCGCGCCCCGTCAGCATCGGAATGGACATGAACGACCTGATCCAGCGCGCCCTCGATACGGCCGACCGCCTCGGCGCGAGCTATACGGACATCCGTGTCGTCGAGCGGCGGACCGAGGGCCTGACCGTGAAGAACGGCGCGCTCGAGGCGGCGACCTCGAGCGTCAGCGCCGGCCTCGGCATTCGGGTCCTCCTCGACGGCGCCTGGGGCTTCAGCTCGAGCGCCCTGCTGGAGCCGGCCGAGGCCGACCGCATCGCCGGCGAGGCCGTCGAGATCGCGCGCGCCTCGGCGGCGGCGCAGAAGGAGCCGGTGGAGCTGGACGACACGCCGCCCGTGACGGCCCGCTACCGAACGCCGCACGACGAAGACCCGTTCGCGGTCAGCCTCGACGACAAGCTGCGAATCCTGATGGACGCCGACACGGCCATGGCGCGCGTGCCGGGCATCGCCATCCGCGAGGGCAACCTCGTCGCGGGTCGTGAGACGAAGACCTTCGCATCGTCGACCGGCTCCCGGATCGAGCAGGAGATCGTCGAAGCTGGCGGCGGCATCGAGGTGATCGCCGTCAACGAGAGTGAGATGCAGCAGCGAAGCTACCCGAACTCGTTCGGCGGCCAATCCGTGACCGGTGGCTTCGAGGCGGTGCGCGCGCTCTCGCTGCCCGACCATGCGCAGGAGACCGCTGAGCTGGCGGTTGCGCTGCTCGACGCGCCGCAGTGCCCGTCGGGCGAGATGGACCTGGTCCTCGACTCCACCCAGGTCGCGCTCCAGATTCACGAGTCGTGCGGCCACCCGACCGAGCTGGATCGCGTCTTCGGCACCGAGGCCAGCTTTGCCGGGACCAGCTTCCTGACCACCGACAAGCTCGGCAGCCTGCGCTACGGGAGCGACCTCGTCAGCATCGACGCCGATGCGACCGCGCCGGGCGGACTGGGCACGTTCGGCTACGACGACGAGGGCGTTCCGGCCCAGAACGTGCCGCTCATCGAGAACGGGCTGCTGGTCGGCTACCTGACGAGCCGCGAGACGGCGCCGCGCATCGGCCGCCGGAGCATGGGCAGCGCCCGAGCCTGGACCTGGAGCCATATCCCGCTCATCCGCATGACGAACATCAACCTGCGCCCCGGCGTCGCCGGGTCGCTCGAGGATCTCATCGCCGACACGCGCGACGGCATCTTCATGAGCATCAACAAGAGCTGGTCGATCGACGATCGGCGCCTGAACTTCCAGTTCGGCGACCAGGCCGGCTGGCTGATCAAGAACGGGAAACGCACGCAGCTGGTCAAGAATCCGACCTACACCGGCATCACTCCCCGGTTCTGGGGCAGCTGCGACGCCATCTGCGGCGAGGACGAGTGGACGCTGTGGGGGTTGCCGAACTGCGGCAAGGGCGAGCCGATGCAGGTCGGCCACGTCGGGCACGGCGCGGCACCCGCCCGCTTCCGAAAGGTGCAGGTCGGGGTGGGCCGATGGTAACCGCCACCCCGCGCGAGATCGAGGAGCTGCTCGACGGCGTCCTGCGCGTCTCGACCGCGGGCGCGACCGAGGCGCTGTACCTGGCACAGGACTCGGCATTGACTCGCTTCGCCACGAACCGCATCCACCAGAGCGTTCGTGAGCACGATGCGACGCTCCAGGTCCGCGTCATCGACGACGACCGTATCGGCGTGGCCAGCACGAACCTGCTCGATGAGGGCGGCATCCGCGACGTGGTCGAGCGTGCCGTCGCCATCGCGGAGCGTTCGGCGCCGAACCCGCGCGCGGCCGTCATGCCCGAGCCGGACGGCCGCGAACACGACCCGGACCTCGGCTACGTGGCCGCCACCGGCGAGGCGAGCGCCGATCGCCGCGCCGAGGGAGCTCGAGCGGTCATTGCCGCGGGCGAGGCGAAGGGACTTCAGTCGTCCGGCTCGTTCTCGACCTCGGTCATGACCGTTGCCGTGGCGAACTCGCACGGCATTCGCTCCCGGCACCGGAGCACCCGCGCCGCACTGCTCACCGTGATGATGGATGGCTTCGCGTCGGGCGCGGCCTCTGGCTACGCCCACGCCGGGGCCGCCGACGTCGCCGACATCGATGCCGAGGCCCTCGGACGAGAGGCCGCCGACAAGGGCGACGCGATGCGCGGCGCCGGCGAGCTCGAGCCCGGCGAGTACGAGGTCATCCTCGAGGAGTACGCGGTCGCGGGGCTGATGGAGTACCTCGCCTACATCGGCTTCTCGGGCCTCGCCTACGAGGAGGGCCGCTCCTTCATGGAGCTCGGGAAGCGACTGATGGGGGAGGACGTCAGCATCTGGGACGATGGTTCCGATCCGGCTGGCATGCCCTCGGCCATCGACTTCGAGGGCGTGGCTCGCAAGCGGGTCGACCTGGTCGCCCGTGGGGTGGCGAACGCGGTCGTCCACGACGCGGCTACCGGCGCGCGCGCGGGAACCGGCTCCACCGGGCACGGGCTGCCCGCGCCGAACCTCCTGGGGCCGATGCCACTCAACCTGTTCATGGCGCCGGGCGCCGTGCCTCGAGACGAGCTGATCGCCGGCGTGAAGCGTGGGGTGTGGGTGACGCGCTTCCACTACATCAACCCCGTCCATCCCAAGAAGGCGATCCTGACCGGCATGACCAAGGACGGCACCTTTCTGATCGAGGACGGACGCCTGTCGCGACCACTCATGAATTTCCGCTTCACCCAGGCCATTCCCGAGGCATTCAGCGACGTCCGGGGCCTGAGCGACGACAGCAAGCTCCTGCCGGGAGAGTTCATCGGCTCGTACCGGGTGCCGGCCATGCACCTCGGGTCGTTTAACTTCACGGGCGTGACCGCCGCGGAGGGCGGCGAGTGACGGTGGCTGCCCCGCTCGATCTCCGCATCGGCGACAGGCTCCGCCTTCGCAAGGAGCACCCGTGCGGGAGCCGCGACTGGGCGGTCGTGCGGCTGGGCGCGGACATCGGCCTGGTGTGCGACGGCTGCGGACACCGGATCCTGATGGACCGGCTCGACGTCGAGCGCCGTTTCACCGAGTATCTGGCGCGCGGTAGCGAGGACGCCTGAGCCGATGACGCACGTCGAGCTGCCCTCCGACGCGAGTACCGGTCAGGACCTGTCCGGCGCTGGATCGGTCTTCAAGAATCGCGCGTTCGTCTATCTGTGGTCGGCCCAGACCCTGAGCCAGCTGGCGAGCAACATGGTGCTGGCGGCGCTGATCGCGACCGTCGTCACCACGACCGGCTCGCTCACCGCCAACGCGGTGCTGATCCTGACCTTCCTCGTTCCGGCCGTCCTGTTCAGCACGTTGGGCGGCGTACTGGTCGAACGCGGAGACGCGAAGGTGATCATGCTGGCCACCAACGTCGTCCGGGCTGTCGGCACCATCCTCTTCATCTTCGTGGCGCCAACCACCAGCACGGCGATCGTGCCGCTGGTGTACCTGATCAACTTCGTCGTGGCCACCGCCACCGCCGTGTTCGCCCCGGCGGAGCTGACCTCCATCCCGCGCATCGTCGATCGGCGGCACCTGATGGCCGCCAACTCGATCTTCATCCTGACGATCAACGCGACCTTTGCCATCGGCTTCGGCTTCCTCGGGCCGCTCGTGCTCAACGTCCTCGGCTCCACCGCGGTCTACATCCTCGTGGCCATCATGTTCGGCCTGTCGGCGGCGGCCATCATCCCCCTGCCGTCGGTGAAGCCGGACCGCGAAGCGGCCGCCGTGCGCGCCGCGGCCGGACGGGCGGTGCGCGAGCTGTTCGGCCAACTGTCGGAGGGTGTGGGATTCATCCGGGCCAATCGGCGCATCGCCTGGAGCCTGACGTATCTCGGTGTGGCGGCCAGCCTGATCGGGGTGCTCGGCGCCATCGGTCCGGGCTTCGCGACCGACATCCTGCTCCTGCGGGCTGAGGACTTCTTCTTCATCATGGGGCCGGCTGGGCTGGGGGCGGTGGTCGGTATCCTGTTCCTGAACTCGTACGGCAAGGCGCTGCCGAAGCGGCTGGCGATCGATATCGGCCTGGTGGCCATGGGCATCACCCTGATCGCCCTCGCGCTGGTCCGACCGATCACCTCGCTGGTGGGACCCGCCTTCTCACCGATCGAGGATGCCATCCCGTCGGTCGCCCCGCTCGTCAGCCTGATCGCGGTGGTGGTGGTGATCGCCGTGTTCGCCGGGCTCGAGTACGCTTTCGTTGCCATCCCGTCGCAAACGGCGCTCCAGGAGGAGCTGCCGAACGAGGTTCGCGGGCGGATCTTCGGCATCCTCAACACGCTCCTGTCGGTTGCCTCGTTCCTGCCCGTGATCGCCGCGCCAGCAGTGGCCGACGTCATCAACATCCTCTTCCCGGGCGCCGGCATCCCGGTGGTGATGGCGGCGCTGGGCCTGGGTACGCTGTGGGCCGGACTCGCATCATGGCGCCGCAATTCGCGCACCGGCCTGCACGAGCACGACCAGACGTCCTCGCCGCCGGCCGACGCGCTCGACGAGGCGCCCGCGCCCGGCGTACCGCGCCACGTCGACCCATCCGAGCCGCCCCACCGTCGGAGGCGCCGGCGACGGCCGGTCGCCGATGGCCAGTAGGCTGTTCGCCGCCGCCTTCCTCGTCGCGTCGGGGGTGGTTGCCTGGGTGACCATCACGGTCCCGCTGGCGGCCCGCCTGCTCCAGCTCGGGATCGCCGTCTCGATGGGGTACGTCGCATGGCTGGCGTGGCATGGCAGCCGCGTTCTCCGCCGGGCGCGCAGCGAGGCACGCAGCGGCGCCGGCGAGCCAACCGGGCTTGCCACCGACCTTCCCTTCGTCTCGCTCATCGTGCCGGCTCGCAACGAGGAGAGCGTGATCGACGACACGGTGCGCTCGCTGACCGCACTGCGATACCACCGCGCCGGCGTGCCCGCTTTCGAGGTGGTGGTGGTCGACGATGGATCGAGCGACGCGACCGGTGCCGCCGCCCGCGCCGCCGCCGCCGGCGACGCTCCGCTGCAGGTCCGTCGCCGCGAGCCAGGCTCGGGTCCGGCAACCAAGGGCGCCGTGCTGTCGTTCGCGATGCCGTTCCTGGGTGGCGACGTCATCGGCGTGATCGATGCCGACACTCGGGTCGATCCCTCCTTCCTGGAGCGGGCCATGCGCGCCTGGCGCCGGGACCCGAAGGCCGATGCGCTGCAGGTCGCGCGCGCGCCGCGCAACGCATCGGTCTCGTGGCTGACGCGCGCGCAGGCGGAAGAGCAGCTGATGGACATGGCCAGTCAATGCGGACGTTGGGCGACCGACGGGACGGCCGAGCTGCGTGGCAACGGCATGTTCGTGCGTCGGGCCGCGCTGGAGACATCGGGCGGCTGGAGCGAGCGCGCGCTGACGGAGGACCTCGAGCTGTCGACGCGCCTGTCCGCCTACGGGCAGCACGTGACCTTGGCGCCCGAGGCGGAGGTGGGGGAGGAGGCGGTCGAGACGATCGGCGGACTCTGGCGTCAGCGGCTGCGCTGGGCGGAGGGGAGCCTGCGACGGCTGCTCGACCACGGTCCCGGCCTGCTGACCGGCTCGCAGCCGATCAGCCGCAAGGCGGACTTCCTGGCGTTCACGGGCGAGTTCCTCATCCCGCCCCTCTTCGTGGCCGCCATCTTCGCCTCAGTGGTGACGATCCCGCTGCCACGCACGGCGGACTGGACGGTACCCGTCTCGTTGTTCATCGGCTACGGCCTCGGCGTGTTCCTGCTGGCGCTCGGTGGATTGGGCGCGGTCGGGGTGCGCGGCCTCTCGCTCCTCGGCCGGGCGACGCGCGGCGCCCTCTTCTTGTCGCACTGGCTGGTCGTCGTGCCGGTCGCACTGCTCCGCATCGTGTTCCTGCCGGAGCCAGAAGGCTTCGTTCAGACGCCGCGGGCTCCGCGCTCCCCGAACCGGTGACCGGGCCACGCCCGGAGGTGGTGATTCGAGGCTCGGTCGTGGTCGCGGCCGAGCGCAACGGAATTGAGACGGCCGAAGCCGTCGGGATCGCGGAGGGTCGGGTCGTTGCCGTCGGACGCCGCGACGAGGTCCGGGTGCCTCCAGGGGCGCGGCTGGTGGAGGCGGGCGAGGCTGCCGTGGTCCCCGGGCTCCACGACTTTCACATCCATCTGGTGGCGCTGGCGCGAGCGCGACGCTCCGTCCGCCTCGACGACGCGCGGGACATCCGCGCGATCGCGCAGCGACTGCATGCGGCCGCCATCGGCGAGCGAGCGGGCGGCTGGATCACCGGCGGCGGGTGGACCGAGGCGCAGCTCTTTGCCGGCCTGGCGCCGCTCGAGACCGCGGTGGCCGGATCGCCGGCATTCCTGATCAGCCACGACGGTCACTCGGCGTGGGCGTCGGCGGCGGCCCGGCGTCTCGCAGGGCTCGACGCCTCGACCCCGGACCCGACCGGCGGCCGTATCGAGCGCGACGATCGCGGTGAGCCAACCGGGATCCTGCGGGAGCGGGCCCTCGACCTCGTCGCGAGGCACGTGAGCCGACTGCAAGGCGCGGGCCTGCGCGTTCCGCTCGCGGAGACCCTCGTCGAGCTCTCGTCCCTCGGCATCACCGGCGCGTCCGAGGCCGGCGATTACACCGACGAGAACGGAATCGGCGTCGACGCGGCCCTCGGCGACTCGTACTCGTCGCTCACCGACCTTGGCGAGCTCGTGGACGGCCGGCTGCGCTTGACGCTCGGCATCCCCGCGGATGGCATCCGCGCCGCCGTTGAGCGCGGCCTCCGGACCGGCGCGGCACTCGCAGGACGCCACACCCTCCGCTTCGGGTGGGCGAAGCACTACACCGACGGCACCCTCGGCTCCCGGACGGCGGCTCTGTATTCGGAGGATGGGGACATCGGCATCATGCGGGTCGATCCCGAACGGCTCGACGCCGACTTCGCCACCGCTCGCGCCGCCGGCGTGTCGCTGGCGCTGCACGCCATCGGCGACCGTGCCGTGGCGTCGGCGCTCGACGCCGTGGAGCGGGCCGTGCCGCGCGCCCCCACCGTGCCGCGCGACCGGATCGAACATGTTCAGCTGCTGCGGCCGAGCGACGCCGCCCGCCTTGGCGCGCTCGGCGTAATCGCCAGCATCCAGCCGATTCACGCCGCCGCCGACCGTGACCTGGTCGAGACAGCCTGGGCGGGCCGGCAGGAGGACGCCTATGCGTGGCGGTCCCTGGCCGAGGCCGGCGCCCTACTGGCGGCCGGGTCCGACGCGCCGGTCGAGTCCGCCAACCCATGGCTCGGCATCTTCGCGGCCCTGCATCGCCGCCTTCCCGCCGACGAGCGCGAAGACTGGCGCCCGGCGCAGGCGCTCTCCTTCCCCGAGGCGCTATCGGCCTACACGATGGGTCCGGCGCTGGCCGTTGGTGCGATCGACGAGGGCCATCTGCGCCCCGGCGCGCGCGCAGACCTCGCCGTGCTATCGATCACGCTTCCCGAGCTGCAGCGCGGCGACGACGCCCTGGCGGCCGTCCGATCGGACGTGACCATCGTCGCTGGGCAGGAGGTCCATCGGTCCTGATGAAACGTTGTCGCGCGGTGGGATTCGGGCTAGGATGCACGGCAGACGAGCAAGCACCTGGAGTGGACATGACAGAGCGGGACGAGCGCCACGCCTTCGAGATCGGCCGGGATTCGAGCGCGCCGGTCGGGCCGGGGGCTCCGTCGACCTTCGATCCCTCGCGCCTGGACTTCGGCCATCACGCGGGGCGCACGATCCGCGAGCTGGCCGACATCGATCCGGACTATCTCCGCTGGCTGGCTCGCCACCCCTCGGGCGTTCGCTACCGCACCGAGATCGCGCGGGTCCTCGAGTCCGCCGTCCCGCATGCCGGAGACTGGCAGCGGTAAGGACCGGCTGTCAGCGGCGGTCGATCATCGCTGTGCAACCCGGACCTCGCGGCGGTTTGAGGTTCGGGCTGGAAAGACAACGCGACACTTCGCCTTCGTCGCGCCGGAAACCAGCTGCTGAACCGGACCTGAGGCGTCCGCCTATCCGCTCTGGCGCTTCTGGCGGGCAACCTTGGCGCCCTGCTTGCCAAGGGCGGTACGGGTCGACTTCGGAAGCTTCGAAATGGTCCGCTGCTTCCTGGACGCGGCCTGGGCTTTCTTGATGTTCTCGCGGGCGGCGGCCCGCTGCTTGTCAGTGGCCATCGGTGCCTCCTAGATCTCGGTTTCCACGTCGGGGTTCTCGCCGGGCAGCCGGATTGGCGGATCGTTCGAACCGGGTATCTCCGGCTCGGGCTGGCGGCCGGGCGGAATCTCCTGCGGAGGCATCTCCTCGGGAGGAATCTCGTCTGGTGGTATCGGCACGCCGGGATCGCCCGGTTCGGGCAGATCGGTATCGGGCGGTGGCTGCGGAATCGTCAAGGTGTACCTCCTCGCCCGACGGGCGTGCAGCCCGCGTGCCCGATTGACGGCGCGCGGTCCAGATCGTGCTGCGGCAATCGGCATGACGGATCCACGGAACGATCTCCGCAACCGCAACGAACCGTCAGCGGAGACCCGGCCGGATGCTTCGAGCAACGAGCTGCTCGTGCGGGGCGCCAACTCGAGCCCCGCCGACGCAGAGACTCGTCGCCAGCTCGCCGCCATGTGACGACTACGCACAGGCGCCTGGCGGTCGCAATCAACGTCGGGCTGCGAGCGGCCCTTCTCGTCTTCCTCGCCGATGCCATCGTGTATGCGGACGACCCGCGCTTTGCCGGCAAGGCTATCGGAAGCCGAGGCTCCGTCATTCTGCCACTCAGCCTACTGCTGCCCGTGCTGTACCTGACGTGGCGTCGGGGTCAGGCATATCCGTTCTGGATGGACAACCTGTACCTGTCGATCTTCGCCCTTGACCTTGGTGGCAACTCGTTCGACCTGTACAACACGTACCGACACTTCGATTTGATCCCGCACGGGCATGGCACGGGTTCCGTGACGGTTTTGCTTGGCTGGCTGCTACGCCAGCCGGTCCTCAGCGCGATCGGCCTCGCGACGGTCCTCCATATCGGGCTCGAGGCGCAGGAGTACTACTCCGACGTGCTGTTTGGTCTCGCAAACGTGCGGGGGACATGGGACGTGGTCAACGACCTCGTGGTGGGCATTCTTGGATCGGTCGCGTACGCGGCCGTGTACGTCTGGCTGGTTCGGCGTAGGGACGTTGCTCGTGCAGCCTAGGCACGGCAGGTCTCATGCGTAATCGGCCCACAAGTCACCGCTGGCGCGCTCGATGCAATGCGGGATGGGGTTGTGACCCCACCGGCTTGACAGTATGCATTTAGGGTATACACTGCGCGTCTAGTGAGTGTACCCCACGCCCTTCTCGGGCTCCTCAACGATCGCCGGCCGCACCACGGCTACGATCTGAAGCGCCAGTTCGACCGCCTCTTCAGTCCGGACCGTCGTCTGCCGTTTGGGCAGGTGTACGCCACCCTGGCTCGCCTTCAGCGTGACGGGCGCATCCGGCCAGCCGGCACCGAGTCCGGGGCCGGCCCGGACCGGAAGGCGTACGCCATCACGCCGGCCGGATCGGCCGAGCTGGCGCGATGGCTCGCCACGCCGGTCACGCCTGAGCCGCACCTCCAGTCGTTGCTGTTCACCAAGGTGGTGCTGGCGCTGCTGCTCGGCGAAGGTGCCGCGGCACTGCTCGACGCGCAGCGGCGCACACACATCGCCCGCATGCGCGAGCTGACGAGGCTGCGACGAACCGCGGCGGTGGCTGAGGCGCTCCTCGCCGACCACGCCATTTACCACCTCGAGGCCGATCTGCGCTGGATCGACGCCACCGCGGCCCGGCTCGAAGACCTCAGACGCAACCTGCCCATCAACGGAGAGTCCTCATGACCGATTCCATCCTGCGCGCCCATCGGCTCATCAAGCGGTTCGGCCGCACCGAGGCAGTGCGCGGCATCGATCTCGAAGTCGAGCGTGGCGAGGTCCTGGCCATCATCGGCCCCTCCGGTTCCGGCAAGTCGACATTGCTTCACTGCCTGGCCGGCATACTGGCCGCCGACGATGGCAGCGTCACCTACGACGGCCGCCGGATCGACCGGATGAGCGAAGTCGAGCGGTCCGCGCTGCGCCGCGCGGACTTCGGGTTCGTCTTCCAGTTTGGCCAGCTGCTGCCCGAGCTGGCGGGGGTCGAGAACGTCTCGTTGCCGCTGTTGCTCGACGGGGTGGGCCGATCGGAAGCGGATCGACGATCGCTCGAGACGCTTGAGCAACTGGCGGTGGGACGTGTGGCCAACAGCCTGCCGGGCGAAATGTCAGGTGGCGAGGCGCAGCGGGTCGCGGTGGCGCGCGCACTGGTTGCCCGCCCTCGGGTGGTGTTCGCCGACGAGCCGACAGGCTCCCTCGACTACATCAACGGAGAGCGAGTCATGGAGCGCTTCACCGAGCTGGTGCGTGAGGCAGGGACGACTCTCGTGATCGTGACGCATGAGCCGAGGGTTGCCGCGTACGCGGACCGCGAGGTCATCGTGCGCGACGGTGTCCTTGCGGGCGCGGTCGCGGTGGGATCGTGACCCGCCTCGGGTTGCGCCTGGCCACCGCCGGCGGCTGGCGCGGCATCGCCCTGACGACCGTCGGCATCGCGCTGGGGACCGCCGTCCTCTTGCTTGCGCTGACGATCGACCCGGCCATCAACGCCAGGGCGCAGCGGATGGCATGGCGGGATCCGCAGCAGCTAATCGTGGCCGCAACGCCCGACGAGATGCAGACGCGGGTGGCGGTCCTGGACGACGGTTTCGGTGACGCTCTTTTAACCCGGGTTCTCGTGGCCGGTGCAGGTCCGGGCGCACCGGTCCCACCCGGCATTCCGGCCCTTCCGGCCGCAGGCGAGTCATACCTCTCGCCTGACCTGGTCGATCTGGTGGCTGCGACCCCGAAGGACGAGCTCGGCGACAGGTTCGGGACGCCGATCGGCCAGATCGGAGACGAGGCCCTCGCGGATTCGAGGGAGCTGTTGGCCATCGTGGGCGTCCAGCCCGAGGCGCTGCCGAACGCACTCGGGGTGACCACCTTTGCGACACCTGAGGACCTGCCCACGCCGCTCGGCTTTTTGCGGATCGCCCTGGCCATCGGCGTAGTCGGGTTGCTGGCACCGGTCGGGATTTTCGTTGCAACCGCCACGCGCCTCTCGGCTGCACGGCGTGCGGAGCGAATCGCGGCGGTCCGCCTGGTGGGGGCATCACCCGGCCAGGCTCGGTACCTGGCCGCGATGGAGGCATTTGTCGCCGGCGGCATCGGCGGCGTTCTCGGCGCGGTCGGCTTCTTCGCTGTGCGACCGCTGGCCTCGATGCTTCCCTTTCTCGGCCATGCCTGGTACGTGGACGACCTCGCGCCGGACCCACGGTGGGTCCTGCTGGTGGTGCTGGCCGTTCCGCTGGTGTCGGTCGCGGCGGCTCTGTTCGCCGTGCGCGAGGCCCTGGCGACGCCACTCCCCACGGCGCGGCGCGCGGCGGGCGGACGTCTCTCACCGGCACGCCTCCTTCCCCTCGTGGCTGCGATCGGACTCCTCGCCGCAACCGTAGTTCTCGAAGTCGCCAATCCGGCCGCGCTCGGTGATCTGGCGCTGTACGCAATCGGTGCTGCATTTCTTGTGCTGGTAGCCTCGCTGGTGTGGGCCGGGCCGTACCTGGTGGGTCTTGCGGCCGGCCTGCTTGGCCGGATTGCTCGCCGTCCAGCAACCCTGATTGCCGCACGGCGACTGACGGCTGACGCCCGCGGCGGCTTCTACGCCATCAGCGGCGTGGTGCTTGCGGTGTTCATCGGCTCGGTGTTCCACGCCCTGATCGTGCCGATCACCTCGTCCGTCGAGATCGCCAGTCCGACCGGTCTCAAGCCGAGCACCGTCGGAGCGGTGGAGACGAACCTCTTCCAGGTCGGCGCCACCACGATCGAGCGAATTCGCGCGGACCTGGAGGAGATCGACGGGGTGGAGCGTGTCGTCGTCGAGCGAGGCATCGAGCTCTTCGCCGACGGCGCCGGCCCGCTCGCGGCCAGCGTGATGCGGTGCGAGGATGCGGACGCCGTATTCGGATTCACGATCGAGCGGTGTGGGGCGGCGGATCTGCTGACCGCGGAGCGCTTCCCGGCGGGCACATACGAGGCCCATGCCCTCGGGATCGAACCCGAATCGTCCTGGGTCGGCACCGTAAGAATCGACGGTGTGGCCAGCTTCGACGCACCGGGCGCCGTGCTCTTTCCTGCCCTGCTCGACCCGGCCTCCGTGTCCGACGGCGGCGCCGGCTTGGCCCCGAAACGGATTCTGGTCGCGACCGACGGCTCGCCCGCCACCATCGAGCGGGCCCGAACCGCGATCGAGCGGCACCTCCCAGCCGCCATCGTCCTGTCGGGTGCGGGTGAGGCCGCGCTGGGGCAGGCGACCATCTCGGAGTTGAGCTGGCTCATCAACTTCGGGCTCGCCGCCGTCATGCTGGTCGCTGGATCGACCCTGGTCATCAGCGTCGTCGCGGGCCTCATCGAGCGACGCCGGCCCCTGGGCCTGCTGAGGCTGTCGGGCATGCCGCTCTCCGAGCTGCGGCGGATGGTCTTCATCGAGGCGGCGGGGCCGCTGATCGGCACCGCGCTCGTGACGGCGCTCATGGGCATCGGCGTGGCGCAGCTCATCGCCCGCCTGGGCCTGGCCCGCGACCCCGGCTTGCCCGGGGCGTCGATCCTGCTGCCGGTCGGCATCGGCATCCTGGGCGGCCTGGTGGTGGTCCTGGCCGT
>JALZDF010000078.1 GCA_030862645.1 Chloroflexota bacterium | reverse complement strand
CCGCTTAGAAGGCGGTTGCTCTGTCCACTGAGCTACGGGGACCTCGGTCAGCATACCCACCGGCTCGGGACTATACTCGCGCACGCGGAAGGTCCAGCCCAGCGCTCCTGAGGAAACCGAGCGATGTCCGACGCCGCGCGTCCCCGAATCACCGTCATCAACGACAACCCCGACTTCCTGGAGCTCATGCGGGCCATCCTGGACGAGGACGCCGGCTACGCGGTGACCCTGTTCGCCGGCGACGCGACCGCCACCAGCGAGATCGCCGCATCCGACCCGGATCTGATCATCGTCGATCTCCTCCTCGGAGGCGCCTCAGGTTGGGAGATCGTTACCCTGACGCGCGCCGATCCGCGCTTTGCCGACGTCCCGGTTGTGATCTGCTCTGCCGACGTGACCGCGCTGAAGGACCGCGCGGAGGAGCTCGAACGGATCGGAAAAGTCCACGTGCTGGCCAAGCCGTTCGGCATCGACGAGGTGACGGAGCTGGTGGAGCGGCTCATCGGGGTGCCCGTCAACAGCTAGACTTGTGCCGGCATGGCCGACGAATCCATCATCACGCCCGTCCAGTTGCAACGCACCCAGATCGACGTCGATCGCGAGCTGCTGCGCGACGAGGACCTTCTCAACGAGGAGCACCTGCGTCGTATGGACCAGGTCCTCCTGCGCCGCAACCTCGACCACGCGCGGATGTTCAGCCGCAAGCTCAGCCTCGAGCTGCAGCAGTACGTCCACCTCTACACCCCCGAGGCCAACGAGCTCCGGCGCCGAATCGAGAAGTACCTGGTCATGGAGCGCATGATCGAGCGGGAGATGGCGCGCCGCCACACATACTGATCCAGCCCCGGACCGATGCACCTCCGGTTGGCGGGCATGAGGAAGCCCCGGTCCGCCGAGCACGGACCGGGGCTTGTGACAGCAGCGCGATACCCTGGCGGGATTCTCCTAAGCCACAGCTCCGTGCGGCTGCGGGCCGGGCGCGATCGCTCCGCGACGATCGCCGGCCTCGCGGCCCTCGGCTGCGCCATCGACCACGGTCCGAACCCAACCGGCCAGGCGTGGCATCTCGAACAGGGAGAAGGTGAGGCCGCGCGACGCGAGATCGGCGTGGTCCCAGCCATGGAACTCGCGGCGAGCTGCCACGCCGCACATCTCGTCGTAGAGCTCGGGCCAACCGACCCCCCGGCGGTGGTGGCAGAAGCGGATGAACGAGACCACGTCGGGGGGCGGTGGCTCCCCCGCCGGCCCGGGCCGCGTGGCGACGTCGGACACGGACGGCCGCTGCGTCATGCGATGCACCCTCCAAGCACTGTGACGTTGGGATGACTCCGAAGCTTCCGGTCGGTCAGAGCGAAGATAAGGACCGGCGGGGATCGTAGGCTCCGTCGGCCGCAAATCGAAAGGGGTCTGTCCACCAAGTTGTCCACAACATCGGCGGCGCGGTGTGTCCCTGGTGGAGATCGGCGAGAGAACCGATGCCGACATCTATCACGTCAGCGTACGCTGCGCCGATGAGCTTCGACGTTGCGGCCGACGCATACGACCGCTTCATGGGCCGATATTCGCGACCGCTCGCCCCGCTGCTGGCGGACTTCGCCGGCGTGATCGACGGCCAGCGCGTCCTCGATGTCGGCTGCGGCCCTGGCGCCCTCACCGCCGAGCTGACGCGGCGACTGGGGGCGGCGAACGTGTCGGCGGTCGACCCGTCCGAACCCTTCGTCGCAGCAGCGCGGGCGCGGAACCCCGGCGTCGACGTCCGCCGCGCGTCCGCCGAGCAGCTGCCCTTCGCGGACGCCGAGTTCGATGCAGCCCTTGCGCAGCTGGTCGTCCACTTCATGACCGATCCGGTCGCGGGGCTGGCTGAGATGGCCCGGGTGACGAGGCCCGACGGCGTCGTCGCCGCCTGCGTGTGGGACCACGCCGGCGGAATGGGTCCGCTCGGCGCGTTCTGGCGGGCGGCACGCGAGCTCGACGCGGCGGTCACCGACGAGTCGGCCCTGGCCGGCGCTCGCCAGGGGCACCTGGTGGAGCTGTTCGTGGCGGCCGGCCTGCGCGACGTCGAGGAGACGGTCCTGTCAGCCGACCTCGAGCACGCGACCTTCGACGAGTGGTGGGAGCCGTTCACCCAGGGCGTCGGACCGGCCGGCTCGTACGTGGCCGGTCTCGATATGGATCGTCGCGCGGAGCTGCGCGAGCGATGCCGTCGCAGCCTGCCCGCAGCGCCCTTCGTCATCCCGGCGCGAGCCTGGGC
>JALZDF010000021.1 GCA_030862645.1 Chloroflexota bacterium | reverse complement strand
CGTGCGGCCCATCTGGCCGCACGACGAGCGGAGGTCGCAGCCACCCACCCCCTGGTCGTCGTCACCCGGACCGAGGACGAGGCGCACCGCCTGGGCGACGACCTCGCCGCCTGGATCGGATCCGCGCACCTGCGCATCCTGCCGGAGCGCGCGGCGCTGCCGCTGGAGCGCGCCCTGCCCGAGCACGACGAGTCCAGCGAGCGCCTCAGCGTCCTTGCCGACCTGGAATCGCGCCGTGGCCTCGTGCTCGTCTCCTCGTTGTTGGGGCTGGTCCAGCGCACGGTGAGCGTCGACCAGCTGCGCGCGTCCAGGACGCCCATCCGCGTCGGCGGCCGGATCGCCCAGCGCCAGCTGCTCGAGGCACTGGTATCCGGCGGCTACGAGCCGGTCGTGGAGGTGACCGGGATCGCGGAGTTCGCCCACCGTGGCGGGCTGATCGATGCCTGGCCTCCCGGCGCGGCGGAGCCGATCCGGATCGAGCTGTTCGGAGACGAGGTCGAGTCCATGCGAAGCTTCGATCCGATGACGCAGGCCTCGCGCCGTCGGCTCACCGAGGCCGAGCTCCTGCCAGCCTCGGAATTCCTGCCGCCTGACGGCTGGCGGGGGATCGGTGGTCGCGCCCCGATCTCGGGCTCGGAGCTGCTCCAGGCAGATGCGGCTCTTCTCGAGCAGGCGGATCTCGGCGAGGCGGCCGAGACGTGGGCGGCGCTCCTCACCGCCGGACCGGCAGCCGACCACCTTCCCGCCGGTGCCCACCTGGTGCTCACCGACCTCGACGAGCTGGCCGCCATGGCCCGCGCGCTCGACCAGCAGGCGAGGGACCGGCACGCCGGGCTGGTCGCCGCCGGCGAGGTGCCCGATGCCTGGCCGCCTCCCTACGACGCGGCTGCGACGTTGGCGTCGCTGACCGAACAGACCGTCGAGCGGCTGGAGGAGGGTGGGGCGGCCGACGTTGGCTACGGCACCGCGCCGGCGCTTCCCGGGCGCGCGGAGCGTGCAGGCGCCTGGCTGGCAGAGCTGGCGGACGCCGGCCGGCGTGTGGTGGTGACTACCGATCAGGCAAGCAGGGTGGGGGAGCTGCTCGAGGAGGCTGGCCGGTCGATCGGATCGGTCGCGGAGCTGCGGGACGCGCCGCAGGCGGGCGGGATCGGCCTGGTGCACGGCTCCCTGTCGGGGGGGCTGAGCCACGAGCCGAGCGGCCTGCTCGTCCTGACCGACCGTGAGCTGTTCGGCGCCACCCGCCTGCGAAGGCTGACGAGCGGGAAGCGGGTCGTGACCCGCGACCTGATTGGCAAGCTGGCGCCGGGCGACCATGTCGTGCACGTCGACCACGGGATCGCTCGCTACGTCGGGATGACGCAGCGCACGTTCGGCGAGGACGTCAAGGAGTACCTCCAGCTCGACTTCGCCGGAACCGACAAGATCTTCCTGCCAGCCGACCAGATCGGCCGCATCACGCGGTACGCCGGCGGACCGGCGCCGGCCCTGAGCAAGCTCGGCGGCACCGAGTGGGAGCGAACCAAGACCCGGGTCCGGCGTGCCGTCGGCGACCTGGCGCGCGAGCTGATCGAGATCTACGCCGCTCGCGAGTCGGCACCGGGATTCGCCTTCAGCGGCGACTCGACCTGGCAGCGCGAGCTGGAGGAGAGCTTCCCGTACACCGAGACGCCCGACCAGGCGCGCAGTATCGAGGAGGTGAAGGCCGACATGCTGCGCCGCCGACCGATGGATCGGCTCGTGGTCGGCGATGTCGGGTACGGCAAGACCGAGGTCGCGCTGCGGGCTGCCTTCAAGGCGATCCAGGACGGCAAACAGGTGGCCGTGCTGGTGCCGACCACGGTGCTGGCGCAGCAGCACCTGCACACGTTCGAGCGGCGGCTTGCGGCCTTCCCGATCCGGATCGGCATGCTCTCCCGGTTCGTCTCGAGGAAGGAGCAGGCGAAGATCGTCGAGGGTGTCGCGGACGGACGCGTCGACCTGCTCGTCGGGACGCATCGGATCCTGTCCAAGGACATCAGCTTCGCCGACCTGGGCCTCCTGATCGTCGACGAGGAGCAGCGCTTCGGCGTTTCGCACAAGGAGCGCATCAAGGCCATGCGCCGCGAGGTCGACGTCCTGACCCTGTCGGCCACACCGATTCCGCGCACCCTGCATCTCAGCCTGGTCGGCATCCGCGACCTCAGCGTCATCGAGACGCCACCGGAGGCCCGACTGCCGATCCAGACCCGGATCGCCGAGGACGACGACGGCCTGGTGCGCGACGCCATCAGCCGTGAGCTCGATCGTGGCGGCCAGGTCTTCTACGTCCACAACCGGGTCGAGACGATCGAGGCGGCCGCGGAGCGGGTGCGTCGTCTCGTTCCGGAGGCGCGCGTCGCCATCGGCCATGGCCAGATGGCGGAAGGAATGCTCGAGCGGGTCATGCTCGACTTCAGCGACGGTCGCTTCGACGTGCTGGTGTGCACCACGATCATCGAGTCCGGGCTCGACATCCCGAACGCGAACACGATCATCATCGTGCGCGCAGACACGTTCGGCCTGGCGCAGCTCTACCAGCTGCGAGGACGGGTGGGCCGATCCGACCGCCGGGCGCACGCCTACCTGCTCCACCGGCGCGGCATGCCGCTGTCGCCGATCGCCCGGAAGCGCCTGCACGCGATCTTCTCCGCCTCCGACCTGGGTGCGGGCTACCAGATCGCGCTCTCGGACCTCGAGATCCGGGGCGCCGGCAACATCCTGGGCGCGGAGCAGCACGGCTTCATGGCGGCGGTCGGGTTCGAGATGTACACCCGCCTGCTGGCCGAGGCCGTCGACATGCTCCGCGGACGCCGCCCTGCACCGGAGCCGTCGCCGGTGCGCCTGGACCTCCCCGGATCGGCATACCTGCCCGACGACTACATCGCCGACTCCGGCGGCAAGCTGGAAGCCTACCGTCGCTTTGCCCGGGCCCGGTCGGAGGCCGATGCCGAAGCGCTTCGCGCCGACCTCCGCGACCGATACGGGCCGGTGCCTCTGCCGGTGGAGGGCCTCTTCACCGCGGTCCGCGTGCGCTTGGCCGCGGAGGCCGCCGGCGTGCC
>JALZDF010000139.1 GCA_030862645.1 Chloroflexota bacterium | reverse complement strand
ACGCTCTGAAGTACAGCCCCGCCGGCGGCCGGGTCGAGGTCGCCGTCCGATCCGAGAACGGCTGGGCAATCGTCGAGGTTGCCGATAGCGGCGTCGGCATCCCGGAGGACGAGGTGCCGATGCTGTTCGAAAAGTTCCACCGGGGCTCGAACACGCGGGAGCTGCGCGGCACCGGCCTCGGCCTTGCCGGCTCTCAGGCCGTCGTCGGCCAGCTCGGCGGCACGATCGAGGTCGCCAGCCGCTTGGGAGAGGGTTCCACCTTCACCGTCCGCCTTCCCCTCCCGACCTAGGCTCGCCCGCCGGGCATGCGAAGAGCCGGCCCCGGGCGTGGGAGCCGGCTCGACGCGAGGGTTGGCCGCGGATTCGGCTACTTGACCTCGACAGTCGCGCCCGCCTCCGCCAGCTTCTCCTTGGCCGCCTCGGCCTCCTCCTTGGTGACACCTTCCTTCACCGCCTTGGGGGCGGCGTCGACGAGGTCCTTGGCCTCCTTGAGGCCGAGGCCGGTCAGCTCGCGGACGGCCTTGATGACCAGAATCTTGTTCGCGCCCACCTCGGTGAGGACGGCGTCGAATTCGGTCTGCTCCTCGACGGCCGCAGCGACGCCGGCGCCGTCGCCACCGGTCGCCGGGCCGGCCGCGACCGCCACAGGGGCGGCGGCGGTCACGCCATAGCGCTCCTCGAAGGCCTTGACCAGCTCGCTCAGCTCGAGGACGGTCATCGTGTCGATCGCCTCGAGGATCTGGTCCTTGTCCAGGGTCTTGGTCGCCATCGGTATGGGTTCTCCTGTTCTGTCTCTCGAGGCGGCGTCAGGCCGCGACCTCGCTGGTTCGCTTCTTGTCGGCCACCGCGCTCAACACCCCCACCAGGTTGCGCAGGTTCGCTGCGAGCACGCCGGCCATGCCGGTCATCGGCGCTGCCATCCCGCCGGCGATCCTGCCGAGCAGGACCTCTCGCGTCGGCAGCGTGGCGAGGCGGGTGAGCTGCGACGCATCGATCGCGCTGCTGCCCAGCATGCCGCCGCGCATGGTGACCACGCGGGTGTACGGTCGGAAGGCATCGGCCAGCGCCTTGGCCATGGCCGCCTCGTCGCCGTCGATCGTTGCCAGCGCGGTCGGCCCGGTGAGCATCGGCTTGAGCTCGGCGCGGTCGGCCTCGTCGGCGGCAATCTTCAGCAGGCGGTTCTTGGCGATGTGGAGCTGGACGCCGCTGTCGCGGAGCGTCCTCCGGACCGACTGCATGTCCGAGACCTTGAGGCCACGGTAGTCGGCCACGGCGATGGCAGAGCTGGTGCGGAGCAGCTCCGCGAGCTCGGCGACGGCCTGGCGCTTCGTGTCGGTCGGCATCGGTTCTTCCTGGTCTCCTCCTGGGCATGCAAAACGGCGGTCCCGTGCACGCGCGACACGAGAACCGCCGTCGACCGGCAATTCATCTTCGTGCCTGCGCGTGCCGCGGCGTCTGAGCGGTCTCAGCGCCGACGATTGGTCCGGGGCTCTCACCCGGCACGCATCGCGGTCTTCGGCTTCTTCGGTTGAACGCGCATCGTAGCCGATGCGCCCGGACTCGTCCCGCTAGGCGCTTGCAGCCGCCAGGGCCGATGGGATGTCGACGCGCACGCCGGGTCCCATGGTGGGGGCAAGGGTGAGCGTTCGCATGTAGGTGCCCTTGGCACCCGATGGCTTGGCGCGGTTCACCGCGTCCACCAGCGTCGCGACGTTGGCGGTCAACTGGTCCGGCGAGAAGCTCGCCTTGCCGACCGGCACGTGCACGATGCCGGCGCGGTCGACCTTGAACTCGACGCGGCCGGACTTGATCTCGCTCACCGCCCGCTCGATGTCGAAGGTCACGGTGCCCGACTTGGGGTTCGGCATCAGGCCGCGCGGCCCGAGCTTCTTGCCCAGCCGTCCGACGGTACCCATCATGTCCGGGGTGGCGATGGCCACGTCGAACTCGAACCAGCCATCGTCGATCTTCTTGACGAGATCGTCGCTGCCGACGTCATCTGCGCCCGCGCGCAGGGCCTCCTGGGCCTTCTCGCCCTGGGCGAAGACGATCACCCGCAGGGTGCGACCGGTGCCGTGCGGCAGGACGACCGTCCCGCGCACCAGCTGGTCGGCGTGGCGCGGGTCGACGCCGAGACGCAGGTGCAGCTCGACGGTGCCGTCGAACTTGCTGAGCGACAGCTTGGGCAGCAGCTCGCAGGCCTCGCCGATCTCGTAGCGACGCTCCGGCTCCACGAGCCTCGCCGCCTCGACGTACTTCTTGCCGCGGCGGGTCATGACTGCGCCACCTCGATGCCCATCGAGCGGGCCGTGCCCTCGATGATCTTCATGGCATGCTCGACGTCGTTGGCGTTGAGGTCGGTCATCTTCATCTCGGCGATCTCCCGAACCTGGGCGCGCGACACCCTGCCGACCTTCGCCTTGTTCGGCTCGGCGCTCCCTGACTCGACGCCCGCGGCCCTCTTGAGCAGTGCGGCCGCCAGCGGCGCCTTCGTCACGAAGGTGAAGCTGCGATCCTCGAAGACGGTGATCTCGGCCGGCACGACGTAGCCGCGCATGTCGGCGGTCCGCTCGTTGAAGGCCTTGATGAACTCCATGATGTTGATGCCGTGCTGGCCGAGCGCCGGCCCGACCGGCGGCGCGGCGGTGGCGGCACCTGCGGGGGCCTGCACCTTCAGCATCGCTCTGATCTTCTTCGCCATAGTCTCTCCTCTCGAGGTGATGACGGGGCCGAAGCGCCCCTCCCTCTCACCTGGTGCGGCGGCCGCCAGGCCGCCATCGGTCTGCCTAGAGCTTCTCGATCTGCAGGAAATCGAGCTCGACCGGCGTCTCGCGGCCGAAGATGCTGACCAGGACCTTGACCTTGTTGCGCTCCGGGTTGACCTCGTCGACGGTTCCGATGAACTCGGCGAACGGACCGTCCTTGACGCGCACGCTCTGACCCTTGCTGTACTGGACCTTGAACTTCGGCGTCTCGACCCCCATCTGCTTGAGGATCTTCTTGACCTCGGTCTCGTCCAGGGGCAGCGGCCGGTTGCCCGAGCCGACGAAGCTCGTTACGCCCGGCGTGTTGCGCACGACGTACCAGCTCTCGTCGCTCATCGCCATCTCGACCAGCACGTAGCCGGGGAACACCTTGCGGTTGACCGTCTGGCGCTGGCCGTTGCGAATCTCGATCTCCTCCTCCATCGGGACGAGGACCTGGTAAATCTGGTCTTCAACGCCCATCGACTCGATGCGGTGCTCGAGGTTGGTCTTGACCTTGTTCTCGTAGCCGGAGTACGTGTGGATCACGTACCACTGCTTCTTCGAGCGGTCCTCCTCGGGCATGTCGCCGGGGCGCGGCGCCTCCCGCGAAAGCCGTGCGGCCTCGCGAGCCTCGTTGCGTGCCTCGTTCACCGAGGTCGTTTCATCGGCCATCTAGATCACCTGGTCCACGAGCGTGTTGAAGATGCGGTCGAGCACGAAGATGTAGATGCCGACGGCGACCGAGACGCCGATGACGAGCAGCGTCAGGCGGGTCACGGTTTCGCGAGTTGGCCAGGCGACCTTCTTCAGCTCCGCCCAGCTCTCGCCAAAGTATCGGCGTATGCCGGTCAACACGATCGGTTCTTACTTCCTGCTACGGCGCGATGGTGAAGCGGCAGCCTTCCGGTGGTGGCAGGGGCGACAGGACTCGAACCTGCAACCGCTGGTTTTGGAGACCAGTGCTCTACCAATTGAGCTACACCCCTCCGGTCGGGCCGCCTACTTCGTTTCCCGGTGCAGCTGGTGCTGCCGGCAGCGAGGGCAGAACTTGTTCAGCTCCATCCGGCCCGGGTCGTTCTTCTTGTTCTTCCGCGTGCTGTACGTGCGCTCCTTGCAGACGGTGCACGCCAGCGCGATCACGGGTCGATTCTCGGCCTTGGCCACTTGGTTCTCAATCCTCGTCGTCGCCCCCGCCTGTAGGCCCCTGCCTGGTAAGCACGGCGGCCACGCTGAACTAGGGCCTGGTGACCGGGGGAAAGCTCCGAGATTCTACGGCCGATCGGCGCTCGGTGTCAACGAGCGGCCGAGCCGTACACATCGTCAGCGGACGGCTTCACCCCCGCGATCGCGGCGCCGCAGCACGATCCGGGTGAAGGGCAGCCGGACGTCACTGAAGACCTCGATGCTCACCAGGAAGCCGAGGAAGATGAAGATGACGCCGAGCAGCTCGCCCAGGAAGAACGCCCAGGTGATGCCGAATCGGTTCAGGCCGCTGGTCCAGCCGGGGATGAAGCCGCCGATGGCAATGAGGATGGTTGCCGGCACCCGCGAGTTGAGCTCCCCGGTCCGCAGTGCGCGCCAGGCCGATGGCAGCGATGCGGCGAAGTTGACGGCCACCGCGACCGTTCGCCCGAGGGCCCCGATGATCGGCGGACCGCCGGCGACCCGCATGACACGCACCTTCGGCATGAAGATGTAGGCCGAATAGACCGCCCCGAAGACGAGCGCGAAGGCCCCGCCGATGTTGAAGGGAGGGGTCAGGACGCGAAGGTCGGACGGGAATGCCTCGCCGGTCGGCACGCCGGTGGCGTCGAGGTGGAAGCCGGGCGCCGCAACCGGCACGCTCAGGGTGAGGACGGTGACGACGATCGAGGCGAGACCGAGAACGACGGCAGCGGTCGGCGCCACCAATCGGCGCCGCAGACGTGTGACGACCGCCAGCGCGACTGCCGCGACCGTGGCGATCACGACGACCCCCACCACCGTCCCTGCGGAGGCCGGATCTCCCTCGCGGGCGCGGGCCAGCGCCGATAGGATGCTGAACAGACCCCCCGCGAAGACGCTGGTCGCCACGACGTAGCCGAAGCGGGTGCGGTTCAGCAGGAAGACGGTCCCCAGGCCGAGATAGGCGGCAACGCCGAAGGCACCGAACAGGTACCAGGCGCGATAGAGGGGCTCGTTCCATCCGAACGCCCCGCCGATCAGCTCCGTCCCGGCGCCGATGCCGTACCACACCAGACCAAGCGTCCAGACGAGCTGGTACGGCTGCCGCCGTCGGAGCCATTGGTCGCCGACCAGCACGGCGAACGCGAAGGACAGTACCGTGCTCAGGAACGGAAGGATGACGTTGAGGTCCACCGCGCGAGGACGCCTCCGTGCTGGCTGCACTCGGTCCCGGACGACATCGAGGTGAAAATGGAGCCCACGTCCGGGCTCGAACCGGAGACCTCTTCCTTACCAAGGAAGTGCTCTGCCTACTGAGCTACGTGGGCACGAGTCGATGCGTCACCCGCGGTCAACGGGCTTCTGCAGTGTCGCAGGATGGACCGACCCTCGACAACCATCGGTCTTCCTCGGCAAAACTATGCCGCCAAATTCGAGCCTTGTGATCGAGGGCGGAACGTCTTCGGATGAGAAGTGATGGTGGGCAGGGAGGGAATCGAACCCCCACAGTCGAAGACGGCTGATCTACAGTCAGCGGAGCTCACCACCTGCTCAACCTACCCACGAATCGCCGCCGGCGCGTGGTGCTCGCCGACGGGCGCCGATGGTATCAGACCGATGCGGCCGCCTCAACTCGGCGGCTGGAGCCGCTTCCGGCCGTCGATCGTATCGAAGCGTTGTCTCCATGCGGGCATGCCCAACGAGCTGCGAAACGATGGCCAAATCAGACGGCGTTCGGCGAACCTAAAGGTAGCCCTCCGGCACCGCTCCGACGATCTCCACTCCGTTGGCCGACGCGATGGCGGCGAGCTCCTCCTCTCCCGCGCCGGACGCGATAGCCGCGCTCAGCGCATCGAAGTACCCGACCATGGCGCCGGGACTGTAGAGGTTTAGCTTGCTGCTCTGCTGTGACCCCACCCGGAATCCATGGCGGACGCCAGCCGGGATGTAAACGAAGGCGCCGGCGGGACAGACGTGCTCTGCTTCGTCGACGAAGATGACGTACTCGCCCGAGACTACGTAGAAGGCCTCGGCGGTGTCGTGATGGATGTGCATCGGCGGCCCGAAGTCGGGCGGCTCATCGGCCTGCAGAAGCGTGAATGCTCCGGCGGTCCCCTCAGGGCTGGCCTTCACGACCATCGCAAAGTTTCCGAGGTCGATCCGCCGGCCACCGCCGGGCTTAAGCACGAACGCTTCCATGGCGCTAAGGGTGCCACGGCAGTCAACGGTGTCCGAGGAGGTGACTAGGGGACGGTGTCTCGCGGCCGCTGTTCGCGGTGTCGGCGACTTGGATGTAGGGCCGATTCGTGCTCGAGTCAGTGGAGCCGAGGGTGGGAGTCGAACCCACAACCGTCGGTTTACAAAACCGATGCTCTGCCATTGAGCTACCTCGGCGACGCCGGGGCCGAGTGTAGCAACTGAGTGGTGCGGTGCTCCATGGACCACATTCGATGTGCACGCCGTTCCGAGCGCTCAGCCCACTCGCTGGCGCACCACTTCGAACAACAGGAGGGCGCCCGCCGTCGAGGCGTTGAGGCTGGCCACGCGGCCGGCCATCGGAAAGCTGACGAGCAGGTCACAGCGGCGCCGGGTGGCGCCCGACAGCCCGCTCCCTTCGCTGCCGACCACGATGGCGAGTGGGCCGGTCAGGTCTGTTGCCCATGCCGATGCCGGCGCCTCCTGATCCGCTGCCACCAGTCGAAGGCCGGCGTTCTTGAGCTCGTGGATCGCGTCGCCAATGGTCGGCAGGCGGCCGATGTGCAGGTGCTCGGAGGCCCCGGCGCTGGCCTTGACCGCCGCGGCGCTCAGCGGCGCCGCGCCCCGCTCCGGAAAGACCACGCCGTCGACGCCGGCCGCCTCCGCTGACCGCAGCAGCGTCCCGAAGTTTGTCGGGTCCTGCAGGTGCTCCAGAACGAGGACGAAAGGATCGTGATCGGCAGACCGCGCAGAAGCCAGCATCTCGGCGACGTCGGCCCAGCGCCGATCCGCCACCTCCAGGAGCACGCCCTGGTGACCGTCGAAGCCGCCGATGCGGGTCAGCTGGTCGGCCGGCACGCGGTCGACGGGCAGCCGGACGCGCCGCGCGGCGTCGGTGACGGCGCGCAGCTCAGGAGCGGGCTTGGCGCTGGACGAGACGAGGAGCCGATGCGCCTCGCGCCCGGCCGCAAGCGCTTCGGCCACCGGGCGTCGGCCGCCGATCCACTCGCTCATCCGATCCGATCGACCACGGCCACCGCCCAGGCCGCGATCCCCTCCTCTCCGGTGAAGCCCAGACCGTCAGAGCTGGTGCCCTTGATGGAGACGGCCGCCGGATCGATGCCGAGCAGCTCACCGATGCGGCTCGCCAGCTCGGCGCGCCGCGGCGCGATCGGC
>JALZDF010000104.1 GCA_030862645.1 Chloroflexota bacterium | reverse complement strand
GGCAGCAGCCGCGCCGAGAAGGCGAGCGCCTCGCGCACGGTGCGCTTGCCGTCGTCCCCGTACAGCGCTGGTCCCCGGCCGAGGCCGTGCAGGGTCATCCCGTCCCGCCGGATCCGCGCCGGGCCGTCCCACCACTGCCAGCCGACGAGATGCACGTCGTGCCGCGTCGCGAGCCGCCGGCCGAGCTCCGCGAAGCGCCGCTCGGCTCCGCCGGTCACCCACGGGTAGATCGCGTCGTAGACGAGGGCGAGCCGCATGCGGTGGTGCCTCACTCCCCGCCAGGGTCGGTCGCGTCGGTCGAGCTCGCCGTCGCCCCCACCGAGTCGAGGGTCACAAGGAGGAACCCGGCCAGTCCCAGCTCGGCCCCGACGATCATCATCGTCTGCGCCAGCGCCGCGAGGCTCAGCCCCGAGACGGCCACCGCGCTCGTCGTCCACGCGCCGAACAGGACGAGCTCCATGAGCAGGCCCCCGCCGAACAGGACGGCGGCCAGCGCCAGGAGCGCCTCGAGGCGGAACCAGCGTCGGTACAGCCTCGCCCACCGGTCGTCGCGCAGGAGGCCGTGGGCGACGCCGTACAGCTTGGCGATGACCCCGAACAGGACGGCGTTCACGCCGATCGCGAGCAGGATCGTCCCGGCGAACACCGGGCGCCAGGTGAGCGGCCCCACCGCCACCCCCTCCGCCGACGTCAGCGAGACGACCGTCGCCGCCACGCCGGCGACGACCGCCACCGCGCCGGGCAGGGTGAACAGGAAGTCGGGCGCCGCCAGCAGCAGGTAACGGAGGTGCCGCCAGCCGTCGCGGACCGTGTTCAGCTTGCTCTCGCCGCGCCTGATCGCGTACGGCGCCGGCACCTCCGTGATGGTCAGGCCCGCCCGGGTGGCGGACACGATCATCTCCGACGCCAGCTCCATCCCGCTCGACCGCAGGCCGAGCCGATCGGTGACGCCGCGCCGGAACGCGCGCAGCCCGCTCTGGCTATCGCCGATCCGGGTCCCGAAGAAGAGCCGGATGACGAGGTTGATGATCGGTGAGCCGATGTACCGGTGCGCCCACGGCATCGCCCCGTTCGCGATCCCGCCCGCGAACCGGTTGCCGAGCACCATGTCGGCGCCGCGGTCAAGCGGCGCGATGAGCGCGTCGAGGTCACTGAAGTCGTAGGTGTCGTCCGAGTCGCCCATGACGATGTACTCGCCCCGCGCCTCGGCGAAGCCGCGCAGGTAGGCCTGGCCGTACCCGCGCCGCCGCTCGTGGACCACCCGCGCCCCGGCGCCCTCGGCGACCTCGACCGAGCGGTCGGTCGAGCCGTTGTCGACGACGAGCACCTCGCCCGGGATTCCACGCCGGCCCAGCCAGCCCACGGCCTTGGCGACGCACAGCCCGACGGTCTCCTCCTCGTTCAGGCAGGGCATGACGATCGAGACGGATGGATGCGCGGCCTCCGCCGCGCGCGCCGCCGCGTCTGAGCGCCGGCGGGTGGTGCCGGCGGTCTCCACCCCGGCCGATTCGACGGTCAATGGACGACTCCGCTCTTGTGCCTTTCCCCGTCTTTGCCCGCAGACGGCGATGGCGCCCGTAGGCGCCATCGGCTCATCGGAATTGAAGCTCTGCCGCTCCGACTAGGGGCAGTCGCCGTACTCGTCGGCCAGGACGTCACCGTGCTTCATGTGCGCCGGCAGGGCGTGGTCGTTCACGGTGATCTCCACGAACTTGTGGCCACCGGCGCTGTGGCAGATGGTGGACTTGCCCATCGGGCCCTGGGCCATCACGCTGCTGACGGCGAACACGACGAGGATGAGCGCGGGAACGACCACCACGACCAGGAGATGCCTCAGATGCTTCATGTGCCTTTCTCGATAGCGATCCGGTAGCGATCCGCTCGGGATGAGAGCGCGACCACGTTGACCGTTTTCGGCCTCTCCCCACAACCCCGGACCCGCCCGTACCTTCGGCCCCCGGCTCGCCCGTCATGGCCCGATCGCCCTCCCGCGTTCGCCCACCTCCCGACCCGGCTCCGGCCCCGGTCCGGACCGCCCTCCACAGGCCATCCACAGCGCCGCGCCACTTCCCCACAGCCCGTCCACACGCGTCACACGGCACTCGGCCGATTCCACAGCATGTTGTGGTGCGTGCGACGGAAGTACCACCAGATGTTGTGGTTTAGGCCTTGACGGCGAAGGGCGTGCGTATTACAGTGACCCACCTGAGAACACGGCGCACAGCCAGGCGCCGGACCGCGCTGGAGGGACCCCAGGGACGACCACGGATCGAGGGATCCGCGTCCCCTCCACGAGGCCGAAGAGGCAGCAGAGGGACTCATCCGACATGGCTCGCACCGGCTCCCCGACGAAGGCCGCGAACGGCACCTCCACGAACGCCAACGGTCACCCGAATGGCCACGGCCAGAACGGCAATGGGAACGGGAAGGCGAAGGTCGGCGCCGGCTACCTGCAGCTGGAGGCGGGCCAGACGCCGACCTGGCGGGGGCTGACGGTCGAGCGCCGCTTCACGCGCCCCGACGTCCACCCGTACGACACGGTCGAGTGGGACCTGCGAGAAGCGGCGATCACCAACGAGCACGGCAAGACCGTGTTCGAGCAGAAGGACCTCGAGTTCCC
>JALZDF010000097.1 GCA_030862645.1 Chloroflexota bacterium | reverse complement strand
GGTGGAAGGGATTGCATCTGCCGATGCGCTTCACGCCCATCCACGAGCCGCGCAGCAGTCCGTACCGATCGATCGCCTGGTAGGTGTAAACCGAGCAGGTGGGCGAATACCGACAGCTCGGTGGCATCCACGCGGTCAGCTTCTGGTACGCGATGATCAGTCCCAGGCCGATTCTCTTCATCTACCGATGTCCGAGCGTGCCAGCAGTGCGTCGATCGCCGCTGCCAGCTCCCCATGGCTGGCCTCCGCGGCGGCCGGCCTCGCGATGAGGAGAAGATCCCATCCCGGACCAATCCGGCTCCCCAGCCGCTCGCGAAGCAGGGCTCGCAGCCGACGACGCACCCGATTGCGCTGAACGGCGCCCCCGAGCGTCCGCGGCGTCGACAGCCCGACGCGCGTCTCGGCCCGATCGGTCCTCATCCAGCGGAGGACCAGGAGCGGGGTCGATCGTGCGGTGCCATCACGGCCGATCGCCTCGAAGTCCGCGCGGCGCCGAAGCATCGGCAGCACTGCCACGGTTTCGAAGGCCTGCTCGGCGGTCAGACGGTGAGTCGCTTGCGCCCCTTGGCTCGGCGACGAGCGAGCACGCGGCGACCGCCCTTCGTAGCCATGCGGGCCATGAAGCCGTGCTCGCGCTTGCGCGAACGCTTCTTGGGCTGATACGTCCTCTTCATGGGTGCGTGCCGTTTCCTCGTTCAACCTTCGCGATCCCAGGCCCTCACACACGAACGGCTGGCGTGTCGCCAGCCTGATCACACCATGGGGTGGCCCGTCTCGTTCTGAATCGCGATTCTACGGTCTGGCCGAAAGGCGGTCAAACACAGGTGGGCGGCGACAAAGGCGCGATGCGCCGATGAAATGACTGGATTCGGCGCGCAATAAGGGGTTGCACGCCCCCTGACCAGGCTCCTGAGCCTTGATGATGCGCGCCCCAGGGCGCGATCCGTGTACCGGCGGCGGAGGGACGCTTCAGGCGAAGGCTGGCCAGATGGTCTGATCCGTTGCCCCGCCGTTTCGGGCGCTGCTATAGTGGCGCGACCCCCGGCCCTGACCGCCCGAAATGACGTCCGATCTCGGCCCGGAGGCGGACTCATCAGCCCACGCGGCAACCCCGCAGATCGGTTCGGAGCACGTCAGTTTGATGGATGCGAAGCAGGTGTGGCGCGCCGCCCTCGGCGAGCTGCAGGTCTCTCTCTCCCCGGCCAACTTCGAGACCTGGCTGAAGGACACCGAGCTCGTCGAGATCGACGAGAATCGCTACCGGATCTCCGCACCGAATGGTTTCGCCAGGGACTGGCTCGACAATCGCTATCGACCGCTCATCAGCCAGACGCTTGCCCGCGTGGTGGGCGGCTCGGTCCAGCTCGAGTTCATCGTCGCCGATGCGTCGGGCCCGCTCCCGGGTCAGGTCGACGAGGAGGCGCAGGTCCAGATGCCGCCGCTCAGCGCGGGCGGCAATGCCATCAACCTGAACAGCCGCTACACGTTCAACAACTTCATCGTGGGGAGCGCCAACCGCCTGGCGCATGCGGCCGCGCTGAGCGTGGCTGAGCGACCGGGGCATGCCTACAACCCGCTCTTCCTCTACGGCGGCGTGGGACTCGGCAAGACGCACCTCATGCACGCCATCGGCAATGCGGTGTCGGCCAAGTTTCCGCGTAAGCGGATCCTGTACGCGACGAGCGAGAAGTTCACCAACGACTTCATCAACTCCATCCGCGAGCAAAAGATGGAGGACTTCCGCAACCGATATCGGCGCATCGACGTTCTGCTCATCGACGACATTCAGTTCATCGCGGACCGCGAGCGGACCCAGGAGGAGTTCTTCCACACCTTCAACGCGATCCACGAGGCCGGCAAGCAGGTCGTGCTGAGCTCGGACCGACCACCGAAGGCGATCACCACCCTCGAGGAGCGCCTGCGCAGCCGCTTCGAGTGGGGCCTCATCGCCGACCTCACACCACCGGACCTCGAGACCCGCATCGCCATCCTGCGCTCGAAAGCCGAAGACCAGCTCCATCTCATCCCGTCGGAGGTGATCGACTTCATCGCCCGCAAGGTGGTGAGCAACGTCCGCGAGCTGGAAGGTGCGCTCAACCGCGTGGTCGCCTACGCCTCGATGAGCGGCATGCCGGTGAACATCGAGCTCGCCAGCGCGGTCCTGAGCAACGTCATGTACAACCCGCGCAAGCGCTCGATCACCCCGCAGCGCATCGTGCGCGCGGTGGCCGACTACTACGGCGTCAACCTGGACCAGCTGCGCTCCAGCAAGCGCGACAGGGCCATCGTCGTGCCGCGCCAGATCGCGATGTTCCTCATCCGCGAGGAGACCGACATCAGCCTCCTGCGCATCGGCGCCGAGCTCGGCGGCCGGGACCACTCCACCGTGCTCCACGCCTATGACAAGATCGCGCGCGAGCTGCAGGAGAATGACGAGATGCGGCGCGAAATCAGCGCCGTGCGGGAGATGATCTACTCCGAGTGAGCCGATCCGGCGCGAGGAGGCACCGATTCACCGAGATTCGTGGATAACTGGCCCGATCTGGTGGATATCTCGGGGTGGTTGTGGACAATCGGCCCAGCGTTCCCTGGCGGCCGGTACCCTTCATCCACATGCCGGGCCCGCCCATCCGCTGCTCATACGCGAACGGGACGGGGATGTCGACCGCTCGCGCCGTGGTTATCCGCACGCGACAGCCACGCTCGGCGGAGATCGGACCAGGCGGCTCCGTCCACACCGTCCACACCACTACGAGGGACGGCGACGGATGAGTATTCTCTCTCTTGAACCGATAGAGCGAGTCAGCAAGCCGTGGACAAGACTCGGGCCATGGCACCCACAGATGAGGTCGGCATGAATATCTCGGTGATGCAGGAGAACCTGGCGCGCGGGCTCGGGACGGTGAGCCGTGCGGTGAGCAGTCGCGCCACGCTGCCGGTTCTGGCCAACGTGCTACTCAAGACCGAGAACTCCGGGCTCAAGCTCACCGCCACCAACCTCGAGATCGGGATCAACTGCTGGGTGCCGGGAAAGGTCGCCGAGGAGGGCGAGATCACGGTGCCGGCAAAGCTGCTGACCGATCTCGTGGCCTCGCTGCCGAACCAGCGGATCGACCTGGTGCTGTCCCCGAAGGATCGAACGCTGAAGCTGACCTGCGGCAACAACCGCTCGAGCATCAAGGGCATCGAAGCCGACGAGTTCCCGGTGGTGGCCGCCATCGGTGACACGCCGGCCACCAGCGTTGATGCCCGCGTCCTGCGCGAGGCGCTGGGCGAGGTCGTCTTCGCCGCCGCCTCCGACGAGAGCCGGCCGATCCTGACCGGCGTGCTGACCAAGCTGACCGGCGACCGCATGACGCTCGCCGCCGCCGACAACTACCGCATCGCGGTGCGCACCCTCACGCTGGACAAGCCGGTCAGCCCGGAGATCACGATCGTGGTTCCGGGCCGCTCCTACGCCGAGCTCATGCGCGTCCTTCCGGACGCCGAGATGCCGATCGAGATCACGATCACCCCGAACAAGAGCCAGGTCCTCTTCCACGTCGAGGGCATCGACCTCGTCAGCCGCCTCATCGAGGGGCAGTTCCCCAACTACGAGCCGGTCATTCCCGCCTCGCACAGCTCGCGGGCGGTGATCGACCGCGAGGCGTTCCTGGCGGGCACGCGGCGCGCCAGCATTTTCGCCCGCGACAGCGCCAACATCGTGAAGATCGAGATCGGCGGCGACGACGCCGACGGCACCGGCATCGCGATCACCGCGCACGCGGCCGACGTCGGCGACAATGCAGATACCGTCGACGCCGCGATCGAGGGCTCTCCGACGGCGATCGCCTTCAACGCGCGCTACCTGATCGACGTGCTCAGCAACCTCGGCGCCGATGAGGCCGCGTTGGAGCTGTCCGGCCCGCTCGCCCCCGGCGTGATCCGGGGCATCGGCAAGGACGACTACGTCCACGTGATCATGCCGGTCCGGACCGCGTCGTAGGGTCGCCCATGGCCCTGCGCGTCGCTCCGCGCTCCGCCGATGCCACGATGGAGCTGACGCGGCTGGCGCTCACCGACTTTCGCAGCTACGCGGCGGCGGAGCTCACCCCCGATCCCGGCCTGACGGTGGTCGCCGGCCCGAACGGCACGGGCAAGACGAACCTCCTCGAGGCGATGCACGCCACCATCGTCGGCAGATCCCACCGCGCCGGCAGCGATGCCGAGCTGGTGCGCCACGGCGCGCCGTTCGCCCGCGTGCGGCTCGAGCTGGGGGGCGGCACCCCCAATCGCGGCGCGACGATCGAGCTGGTCCTGCCAGGCGGCGAGCCGCCTCCGGGCATCCGCAAGCGGCTCACCGTCAACGGCGTGGCGCGCCGCTCGACCAGCCTGTCGGAGGTATGTCGGGCGGTGCTCTTTCGCCCTGAGGAGATGCTCCTCCTGGTCGGCTCTCCGTCGGATCGGCGACGCTTCCTGGACGGTATCGTCGCCCAGCGTGACCGGCGAGCCGCGCGCGACCTCGTGGACGTGGCGCGCGTGGTCACCCAGCGCAATGCCCTGCTGCGCGCCATCCGCTCCGAGGAGGCGCCGATCGAAAGCCTCGGCTTCTGGGACGAGCAGCTGGCCCAGGTTGGAGCCCGGGTCATGCGGGCACGCCTCGAGGTGCTCGGCGAGTTGGTGGAGCGCATCGGCCCGTTGCATGACGCCGTCGCGCACGAGGGCGAGCGCGGAGCCTCGGTGGCACTGGCCTACGTCGATGGGCTCAAGGAATCGTGGCCGGAGCGCACCGCCCCGGAGCGCCGGGTGCCACCCGATGCGGAGCTGGTGGCGGCCTATCGGCGGCGCATCGCCGACGTCCAGCAGAAGGAGGCATGGAACGGCGTGAGCCTGGTCGGTCCGCAGCGCGACGACCTGCGCGCCGAGCTCGGGGGTCGCGATGTCGCGACGCACGCCAGCCGAGGCCAGCAGCGCACCATCATCCTGGCCATGAAGCTGGCGGAGACGGACCTGCTGGGCGTCGACGGTCCGCGACCGGTGGTCCTGCTCGACGACGTGTTCAGTGAGCTCGATCCGGACCGGGCGGGCCGCCTGTCGGATCTGCTGGCCAGCCGTGGACAGGTGATCGTGACCACCGCCGATCCCGGGACGCTTGAAGCCGCGCGCCGCCGGGCCGCGGCCATCTGGCGCATCCGCGACGGCAACCTGGAGCGGGAGGCGTGAGCGGGCGGGAGGCGGCCGGCGCCGCCGTCCAGCGAGCCCTGGCGACCTGCATGGGGCCCGGCGCCGCCGAGCAGCTGGCGCTGGCTCAGGTGCGCCTTGCCTGGATCGAGGTGGTGAGCGAGGCGCGCCTCGAGCGCGGGCCGCTCACGAGCCATGTGCGTCGCGTGACGGGCGGCACGGTGCACGTGGAGGCTTCCGATCCGATGCTGGCGCAGGAGCTCAAGCTGCGGCGCGAGGCTCTCGTGTGGGCCGTGAACGAGCGCATGCGGGGCCGGCCGGGGGCGACCATCGTGCTGATCGGGATGGCCGTATCGGTGGGTCGGCCGGGAGCAGGCTCGACCCTATAATCGGCCCAGCATTCCCAACCCAGAGCACCCCGGGCCGCCATGAGCAACCGCCTCGCAACCAGGATCGGCCTTCCATCCGCCGAGGAGCGGCCGGCCGATGCCTTCGACCTGGTGGCCTTCCACGAGCCGGCCGTCGGGGCGCTCGCCCGGACCAAGGGCAGCCTCTTCCTCCTCGCGCAGCTCACCGGCGGTTCCTCGTCGCTGGCGCGGGCGGCTCGTGAGGCGCTCGACGGCATCGAGCGCGATTACTACTACGACCTCTCCGCCGGCGTCACCATCTCGCTGTCGCGGGCCCTCGCGGGGGCCAACCGGCGCCTCTACCACGGTCGCAAGCGGCTCGGTATTCCGCGTCGGGCAGGCGTCAGCATCGTCGCCGTGGTGGTGCGCGGTCGCGAGGCGCATGCCGCCAAGCTGGGGCCGGCCAGCGCCGTCATCGTCCGAGACGGGCGCATGTACGAGATCCCGCCCCCTCCGGCAGTGACCGAGGAGGACCCGCGCGTCCGCCGGCGCCGGGTCGCCGCGTCGTTGGGCGAGGCGCTCGAGATCGAGCCGTACACGTGGCAGGGAGCCATCGCCGCCGACGATCGCATCGCGCTGATCAGCCGCCACTTCGCCCACACCGTCGGCGTCGAGGAGCTCAAGGGGTCGCTGGCGACGATGCGCCCCTCGCCGGCGGTGGAGCATCTCCAGCAGGTGTTCTCGATTCGCGGCGGATCGGGGTCGGACGGCATCCTGGCCATCGAGGTGACGGAGCTGGCCTCCACCGTCACCACCCACCACCTGGAGCCGGTCCGGCCGGCCGAGCCGTTCGCCGGCCTGCCCGATCGGAGCCCGGTGCCCCTGGCCGATGCCATCGGCCGCGGCCTCCACCGCGCGGGCGATGCGGCCGAAGGGGCGAAGTCGGCGCTCGGCCGCGGCCTGCTGACGCTGATCAGCTGGATCCTGGCCTTCGTGCCGCGTCGGCGTCCGGAGTATCCGCGCAGCATCCCGCGCACTGCGGAGCGGGAGCAGGGACGTCGCCGCCGGCTGGGACTGGCCGGCATGGTGGTGGTGGCCGGCATCCTGGCCGTGGGATCGACCGTCGCCGGCCTGCCATCGGCCCGCCCCACCGACGCCATTCCACGGGCGAGCATCGCGCGCGAGTCCATCGCCGAGGCGGTCGAGCTCCTCGCCGGCGTCGAGGAGCGGGTCGAGGGTGCCGACCTGGTGGACCGCAACCCGGAGCGGGCGGTGGAGCTGTTGGCGGGCGCCCACGCCGCCATATCCCGCGCTTCGAGCGTGGGAGTCGACGACACGGAGCTGGCGCCGCTGCTGCGCCGTATCGACCGTCGCCTCGACGCGCTCTACCTGGTCGCACGCGTCGATCCCGGTGAAGCCGTGGTGGACCTTGCCGCCAGCCTGGAGGATGTCGAGGCGGTCGACATGGTGGCCGCCAGCGACGGCTCGCTGTGGATCCTGGACGAGGGCCGCGGACGCGTCCTGCGCGCCGACCCGGCCGATGGGAGCGTGGCCGTCATCTATCGAGCCGGTCAGGCGCTGGAGAGCGGCGAGGTGCCGGGCGATCCGTGGCTGATCGCAACCGCCGCCACCGACGTGGTCGTCCTCGACCGACAGCGCATGGCCTGGCGCATCGACCTCGCCGAGCGGATTCCCCGCCGCATGCCGCTGGCAGGGGCGGAGGCGATCAGCTCTGAGACAACCCTGATCGGCGCGCTCCAGCACCGACCGCCGCTCGAGATCTTCAATCTCTACGTCGTCGACGGATCCACGGGCGTCATCGGGCGCTGGACTCCGCCGGCAGTGATCCCGGTGACCTACCCCGAGCCGGCCGCGCCGTTCCTGACCGCAGAACCGGATCTCGACCCCCGGGAGGCTCGAGACCTGCGCGTCGACGTCAACGCCTGGCTGCTCCAAGCCGACACGGTCACGCGCATCGACTTCGGATCGCCCCGCGACCAGGCCGACTACTCACTCGACCGCCCACCCGACGCCGACGTGCGGCCCGAGCTCGACTATCGCCTGCTGGACGGAGCGACGGTGGGGGACCGGGACTTCCTCTACGTGTACGACGCCGCCAACGACCGGATCATCGCCTTCCAGCGTGCGGACGGCGCTTTCGTACGCCAATGGCTGGCCCGGACCGAGGGTGCCTCGGCCGGTGCCCTCGCCGACGTGCGCGGTCTATCGGTGACCTCGGTCACGGACGGCCCTCCGGTCGCCTTCCTGCTGACCCCCGACGGTGTGCTTCGTCTCGTCCTGGAGTAGCCGGCGCTAGAATCGAGTCATGGCGGAACAGCCGTTCGGCCGGGTTCGGCTCATCGAGATGGTGGTCGAGAGCGTGCGGGTGCACATGCTCTCGAGCCAGCACGTGGTGATCCTCAAGCAGTCCGAGCGCGACCGATACCTGCCGATCTGGATTGGCCCGTCGGAGGCGAACGCGATCGCGATGCGCCTCCAGGGGCTGAGCGCTGAACGTCCGTTGACGCACGACCTGCTCGTCACCGTCCTTGCCGCCCTGGGCGCGAGCGTGAGCCGGGTCGTCGTCACGCACGTCACCGAGGGCACCTTCCACGCGAGGCTCTACCTCGAGAGCTCCAGCGGCGACGAGAGCGAGGTCGACTCCCGCACCTCGGACGCGATCGCACTGGCCGTGCGCACCGGCTCGCCGATCTACGTCGACGAGCGCGTCCTCGACGAGGCCGGCGTCGAGCCGGACAGCACCGAGGAGGGCACGGCCGAGGAGGAGGAGCGCCTGGCGGTCTTCCGCGAGTTCGTCAATTCGCTCGACGTGGACCTGTCGGGGGAGAAGGGCCCGCCCGCCGAGGAGAGCTGAGCGCCACCCGATCAGCGCGCGGGCGCTTCGCCGAGCACCTCGGAGCGTCGGGTCCAGAGCGCCAGGCGCAGCCGACCGATGTCGCGGAAGGTGCGCAGGATCTTGCGGAACGACGCGCCGGTGTTCGTGCCGGCCGAGCGCGGATAGTGGTTGACGCCGACCTGCGCGATGCGGGCGCCGCGGCCGCGCAGCTTGATGAGCAGCTCGGCTGACAGGAAGGGTGAATCGGTCTCCAGCGGCAGACCGTCGAACACCTGCCGCCGGAACACCTTCATGGCGCAGTCGATGTCGCGCACCCGGAGCCCGAAGAGCACCGACACGATCGCGTTGTACGTCTTCGCGATGACGATGCGGTGCGGCGGATCACGCCGCTTGATTCGGTAGCCGATGACCGCGTCCACCGGCTTCTTGGCGTCGTCCAGCCGGGTGAGCAGCCGCGACATCTCGCGCAGGTCGAACTGGAGGTCGCCGTCGCTGAAGCAAATGAGCTCTCCCCGGGCGTTCCCGAAGCCGGCGCGCAGGGCGCCGCCGTAGCCGCGGTTCGTCTGGTGGAAGACTCGCACTCGCGGGTCATCGGCCGCCAGCGCATCGGCCAACTCCGGCGTGCTGTCCGTCGAGCCGTCGTCGACGACGAGCACCTCGATCGAGCCGCCCACCAGCGCTCCGATCTCGTCTAGGGCGCGCCGCACCGTCTCGGCGACGTTCTCCTCCTCGTTGTAGGCGGGGAAGAAGAAGGTCAGGCGCGGGCGCTCGCCGTCATTCATGTGGCTGGACCCTCGATCAGGAGCAGACGGGTGAAGCCGGGCAAGGTCGGCACCGTGCTCATCTCCCAACGCTCGTTGACCCGCCTGCGTTCCCAATCGGGGAGGACCACGTACACCGGGCGCTCGCCGTAATGGGCGCGGATCGCGTTGTTCATCGTACGGTAGCCGTCGTCCAGGATGTCGCGCTCGTCGATGATGGTGATGTCGGGTCGCTCCCCGAGGACCCAGCGGTGGTGCCAGAGCGGCGTGCTGTAGCTCCACCAGCTGACGATCACCGCATTGGTCGGCACCAGCTCATGGACCGATGCCACCCAGGCATCGGCGTCGCGGTTCTTGCTCTGGTCGTGGGCCTCGTAGCCCGTGACGAGCGACGCGGCCGGCAGGAGCGCGCCGAGCCCGAGCACCAGCGCTCCGCCGAGGGAGGCCATGATCCGGCGGGAACCGAGCGTCGTCACCAGCCGGCGACCGACCTCGGCGACGGCCTGCGCGCAGGCGGCGGCGATCCTGGCCAGGGCAACCCCGAGCAGCGGTGCCAGGACCGCGATGGTCGGCATGTAGTAGCGGTCGATGTCGCCGTCGCGGAAGTTCATCGAGTACAGGATGTTGCCGATCACGAACAGGAGGAGCACCACGAAGGTGCCCATCGAGCGGGCCGCGAGCACGGCGGCTCCGACCGCCACGAGCAGCCAGCCGGGCGCCACGAACTGCGCCGCCAGGACCCGCTCGGCGCCGGCCCACTTCGGGCCGATGTCGGCCAAGGGCTCGCGGAAATCCCTGAAGAGCCCCGCGAACTGCTCCGCGAAGACCAGGTAGCGGAAGCGCTCCCAGGTATCCGGACGCGCGTAGAAGAGGGGTGGCTCCGGATCGGTGATGGCCCGCAGCCAGATGTAGGCGAAGGTGGCGATGCCGAGCGCCACCATGAGCGCGCAGAGGAGCACCAGGCGCCAGCGGCGCCAGATGTGCCGGTCGACCAGGAAGAGCCAGGCGCCGATGCCGAAGGCCAAGAGCCCGATGAGCGGATGCACGCCCAGTCCCAGCCCAAAGGTCAGCGCCGCGCCGACCAACCAGCCGCCCGCACGAGGCCCCCTCGCGCGTTCCGCGGCTCGCCATGTGAAGAGGAGCCAGACGAGGACGGTGACGGACAGGATGCTGATGGCGTGCACGTCCGCCCGCGTGGCGTTCTCCCACGGTTCGGACGCGAAGGCAAACGCCGCACCGGCAATGCCAGCAGCTGTCGCGCGAAGAGCGCGATCCCGCTCTCCGATGAGGTGGCCGGCGGTGAGGGTCACGAACCCGCCCGCCAGCGCCACCGAGACGCCAGACAGAAGGTTCATGCGCCACGCCACCTCGCCGATCGGGAGCTGGCTCCACAGCCAGCCGAGCATGGCGTACACCGGGAATCCGGTGGGATGGAATATCGAGAGGGTCGGCGGCACCGTCTGGGCCTCCCCGGTGTCCCAGAACCCGGTGGACGGCAGCATGGTGCGCAGGTAGATGCCGAACGCCAGCAGCACGACGAACGCGGCCGCGAAGGCGACCGCGTTGTCGCTGTAGGGGACCCAGCGTCTCGTCGGACCGGTGGCCGCCGATGAAACCTCACCCCCTCGGGAGCCGTCCGAACCTCGATGTATACTCACCGCCACCTTGGCGCGTATGACGACACGGCGCACTCGACGAGGGCGCCGCACCTGATGGCCCGTGGCCCCGTCGGCCGACGGGGCGTGGGGGTGCTCGACCTGATTCGGCGGCTCGACGCCGGCGCCATCCTCACGACGATCCTCGTCCTCGGCCTTGCCCTGCGCTTCTTCATCGCCGGCGTCTACCTGCCGCAGAGCGGCCTGTCGAACGACATCGGCGCCTACACCGCCTGGGCGATGCGGCTAGCAAGCATCGGGCCAGGCGAGTTCTACGAGGCAGGCTACTTCAGCGACTACCCGCCCGGCTACATGTACGTGCTCTGGTTCCTGGGATCGATAGGGCAGGCGCTGGCGCCGATCCTCGGCCACGACGCCACTCGTGGGCTGGTCAAGCTCCCCGGCATCCTTGCCGACGGGGGCGTCGCGTGGCTGGTCTTCGTCGTCTGCCGGCGCTGGGGCGGCGAGCTCGTCGACCGGCTGCGCTTCTCCGTTCGTCCCCAGACGCTGGGCATCGTGGCTGCCGCGATCTACCTCTTCAACCCAGGGACCATCTTCGACTCGGCGGTGTGGGGTCAGATCGATTCGGTCGGGACCCTGATTCTGCTGGCCACCATCTACGCCCTCGCCCGCGGCTGGACCGAGGTCGCGGCGTTCGGCGCCGTCCTGGCCCTGTTGGTGAAGTTCCAGTTCGCGTTCCTGGTGCCGGTGGTGGCGGTCGTCGGGCTTCGACGCCACCTGCTCGGGCGCTCGTCCGACCCCGAGCACGACGGCCTTCGCGACCCGCTGCGCGTCCTCACCTCACTCGCCATCGGCGTCCTGACGCTGGCGGTCCTGATGCTGCCATTCGGCATGACCCTGTACGCCCCGCTGGCGGGCGGAGATCCGCGCGGCCTGCTCGGGATCCTGCCGGCGGCCGACCCGAGCAGCAGCCTCATCGGGAAGTTCGCCGAGGCGGCGACCACCTACGACGGCCTGACCGTCAACGCATTCAGCATGTGGCGCAACCCGTGGAGCGGGCTGGGCGACACGTTCCAGCGCGGCGACGATGGCGCCATCGGGCTTGCCGTCGGCTCGCTTGCGCTGAGCTGGCAGCAGGTCGGCACGATGCTGTTCGTCGCTGCCGCCCTGCTTGCGCTGGTCCTCGTCGCGCGGCGTGACGACCTGACCGGCATCCTTCTCGCCTCTCTCCTCATCGCGGTCGCCTTCTTCGTGCTCCCGACGCGCGTGCACGAGCGCTACCTGTTCCCGGCCCTGGCACTGGCGGCGCCGCTCGTCCTCTCCGGCCGCGCCTGGCCCTGGGCCTATGCCGCGCTCAGCCTCGTCTTCTTCGCCAACATCTACTGGGTGTACACCGAGGACTGGTCATGGACCGGCATGGTCGTCAACCCGGGGGCGCATGGTCTACCGATGCCCCAGGATCCGCTGCTGACCAGCACGCTGCTCACCGACTGGGGCATCTGGCTCCTGGTTCTCACCGCCGTCGTGATTCTCGTCTCGCTGGCATGGCGAGCCCTCTCCGTCATCCGCCAGCCCTCCGCGAGGGCCCTGCCGACGGTTCCGGAAACCGGCGATCGCGCGCCCAGGGCGGAGGAGTGGGCCGCGCCCCCCGCCGATGGCGCCCCCGCGCCCCGTGTCATCGCGGCGCTTCGCTGGCTGCAGCCCAACCCGGCCGACGCGTATCTTCGTGAGCCGACGCGGGGGCTGGATCGGCGCGATGCGCTGCTCCTCATCGGTCTCGTCGCCTTCGCGCTTGTGTTCCGGCTGTGGCGGCTCGACGTGCCGCGCGGCCACCACTTCGACGAGGTGTACCACGCACGCTCGGCAGCCGAGTGGCTGAGCAACTGGCAGAACGACTGGGATCGCGACGTCTACGAGTGGACGCACCCCATGTTGGCCAAGTACCTCATCGCGGGGGGCATGCTGGTCGCCGATCCGAACAAGGTCGTCGGCAGCAGCGACCTCGAGGCACCGTCGCCCTCGATCGCCGTGGCGCCGGCACGCTCGTCGGTTGGCCGTGATCGATCGATCGCCTTCTCGGCCGGCGCAGGCTCCGCCAGCATCGTCGCCACCGACGCCGCCACCGGCGAGGAGCTGGCGCGCTGGGAAGCCGGCGGCCCCGTCGCCGTCCTCGCCTACGACCCGGACGCGCCGCGGCTGCTCGTGGGCCGTGCCGACGTCGGCACGGTCGAGAGCTATGAGCTGGCTGGCCTGCTCGCCTCTCCGGACGGTCGGGCTCCGCCGGCCGGGCCGCCGATCGAAACCGATCTTTCCGCCATCAGCCAGGTCAGCATTCCGCGCGACGCCGACGTCATCCTCCTGCGTGGTCCCGACCGCGTGGCCCTGGTCGACCGCGCCACCGATGGGATCGAGGCATCGGCCCCCGGCACGTTCGGCGGCGTGGCCTGGGTGCCGGGTGGCGAGGACGACACCGGCGTTGTCGCCGCGACCGATCCGGCGCAAAACGCCATCGTCTTCCTGGACGGCGGGACGCTGGCGCCTGCCGTCGATGAGGAAGGCGACGAGCAGGGAGTCATCGAGATCGCCGCGCCGCTCATCGGCCCGCTGGCGCTGCGCGGCAGTGGCGAGGACCAGCAGCTCCTGGCCATCACCGGCACGGTCGCCGCCAACGATGAGCATCCGGCCACGGCCGGTGGCATCGTGTCCATCGACGCCGACCAGCAGGTCTACACCGATCTCGTCCCGCTTCCCGGAGCCCCCTCACTGATCGGGTACCAGCCCATCGCCAACCTCATGTACGTGGCCGGCACCGCCGCCGGCGGGGCTCCGGTGGTGTGGACGGTCGAGCCGCACATCGACAACCGCAACGACACCAGCGCCGGCCTGGCGGCGTTCGACGAGACCGTGCTCGACGCCCCGGCGCTCGCCATGGCATTCGACGTCAGCGGCGACAGCCAGGCGGACGACCATGCGCGGCTGATCGTGAGCACCGGCGACCGCGCGCTGGTGCGTCTCGACGCGGGCAGCAACGCGTTCGCCTGGCGACTTGCCGGCGTCGTCTTCGGCGCCCTGCTGGTGGTGCTGGTGTACCTGCTGGCCGCCACCATGTTCGGTCGCCGGCGGATCGCACTGCTGGCGGCCGGCTTCGTGGCGATCGACGGCATGAGCTATGTCATGAGCCGCATCGCCATGAACGACATCTTCGTGACCGTATTTATCGTGGCCGCCTACCTGGCCTTCTGGCAGATCTGGTCGGGCCGGTGGGCGCGCAGCGCGTGGTGGGTGCTGCCGCTCGTCGGCGTCCTCATCGGCCTGGCGGCGGCCACCAAGTGGGTCGGCTTCTACGCTCTGGCCGGCATCTGGATCCTGGTGCTGGCGCGCTCGAGGCTCGGCCGGCTGGCGCTCGTCGGGCTCGCTGCGTTCGCCGCCGTGGTCGGTGGCATCGGCGCGCCGTGGCCGTTCCTGGTGACGATGCTGCTCGCCCTCGTGATCGGCCTGGCCATCGTGCACGCCCGCCCCATCCGGCTCGACGCGCGCAGCGCGATGCTGGCGCTGCCGGCGACCGGGCTCGTGATCGGCGCTGTCGGGCTGGCCTTCGCGATCGGCTATGGGCAGGTCGAAGGAAACGATCCGAAGAGCGCGGTGGAGGCGCTGTTCGGCGTGCTGGCGCGCGGGGCGCAGGCCGGCTGGCCGGCGTGGCTCATGCTCGGCATCACCGGCGCCCTGCTCGCATGGCGCGCCTGGCTCTCGCTACGGCATCCGGCCTCCGACGCCCGGTGGCAGCAGCCCGGGGAGATGGGCGGCTTCGCCTGGTCGTGGGTCGGCGCCTGCCTGCTCGTGATCCCATTGACCGTCTACGCGCTGAGCTACATCCCGTACCTGCAGCTGGGCCACGCGTTCGCCGGGCCGGACGCCGGGCCCGGGTACGGCTGGTCGCTCGAGTCGCTCCACGCCCAGATGTTCGGGTACCACTTCGGCCTCACGGCCGGACACGCCAGCTCGTCGCCGTGGTGGAGCTGGCCGCTGGGTCTCAAGCCGACGTGGTTCTTCAATGCTGCATACGATGGCGAGCTGATCGCGGTCATCTACAACGGGGGCAACCCGCTCCTCTTTTGGGCCGGCGTGCCTGCAATCGTGGCCTGCGCCGCGCTGGCCTGGAAGCGGCGCTCACCGGCCCTCGTGCTGATCGTGGCCGCCTTTGCCTTCCAGTTCGCGCCCTGGACCCGGATCGAGCGCGCCACCTTCGCGTATCACTACCTGACGGCGGTCATCTTCGCGATGATTGCCGTCGCCTATGTGGTCGACGAGCTGCTGCGGCGTCCCGCCTGGCGGGAGCTGGCGATTGGCTACCTGGCGCTGGTGGTGGTGGCCGCCGTGCTCGTCTATCCGCTCGGCGCCGCGCTGCCGATGCCGGACTGGTACATCAACGCGGCGCGGACGCTGCCGCCGTGGAACTACGGCTTCCAGTTCCCCGATCCGCCACAGGGTGACCGCGGCGACCTGGTGAGCGCGTCGGGCCTGAAGCTCGTCGCCGGTGCGCTGGTGGCCATGGCGGCCGTCGGCTGGGCGCTGCGAGGCAGGGCCTGGGGCTGGCCGCTGGCGTCGCGACTCTCGGCGCTGCGGAGCGCTCGCGACT
>JALZDF010000071.1 GCA_030862645.1 Chloroflexota bacterium | reverse complement strand
CCCTTCTGCTCAGGATCGGCCTACGAGCAGGCCCCCTCCGAGGCGCATGCATCGACGAGCGCCTGCTGGAACGCCGCCACGTCCCCGTCCGACAGGAATAGCCCGATGGCGGTGTCGATCTCGGCCTTCCAGGCGTCGTTGGCCACGACGCCGTGCGCCAGGCTGCCGACAACCGTATCGGTTTCCCAGTCGTCCATGGCGGACGTGAGATAGGCGTCATACAGGCTCCGGTCGGCGTCACTGCGGGCGGGGATCGAGCCCTTCACCGGGTTGAAGGCATCTTGCCCCGCCTGCGAGCCGGCGACCCGCAGCCAGGCCAGCGCCCCCTCGCGGTTGCCCACGTTCACGGGCAGCACGAAGCTGTCGGACAGGAACTGGAAGACGCCATCGGTGCCCGGGGCCGGCGCCCAGCCGAAGCCCTCGTTGGGCTCGAGGCCCTGGGTCTTGAAGTAGCCCTCGGCCCAGTCGCCCATGATCTGGAACGCCGCATCGCCGTCCGCCACGAGCTGCGCCGCCGCATCCCATTCGATGGTTGATGCGTCGTCGTTCGTGTACTCCAGCACCGCGGCGTACGTCTCGAGAGCGGCGGTCACTTCCGCGCTGGCCCAGTCGCCGCTGCCGTCCCACAGTGCGTTGTAGCCGTCGACACCCAGCTCACCGAGCATGACAGTCTCGAGCAGGTGCATCGCGGTCCACTGGAACCCGAGGGCCAGCGGCGTCACGCCCTGGCTGTCGAGCTCTTCGGCGACGGTGAGGAACTCGTCCCAGGTAGTCGGCACCTCGACGCCCCACTCGTCCAGGTTCTCCTGCACGAACCACATTACGTTGGCTCGGTGGATGTTCACCGGGACTGAATAGATGTTGCCTTCCTGGCTGATCTGATCGATCAGGCCCTCGGGCATGACGTCGAGCCAGCCCTCCTCTTCGAACAGGTCATTGAGCGGCTCGATCTCCTCGGCGGCCACGTAGGTTCCGATGAGCTCCTGGCCGGCGTGGCCCTGCCACGACTCGGGCGGGTCGTCCTGAGACAGCCGGGTGGCGAGCACCGCACGAGCCTCGGTCCCGGCGCCACCCGCGACGGCCGCGTTCACGATCTCGTACTCCGGATACTCGGCGGCGAAGACCTCGAACATGGCCTCGAGGCCGGTCGCCTCGCCTCCAGCCGTCCACCAGCTGAAGATCTCGACCTGGCCACCCGTCGCACCGGAGCCGGCTGGCTCGTCGGCCGGCTCGCTGCCCGCGGGCGGGGTCGACGTACAGGCGGTCAGCACCAGCATGAGCGCAGCCAGCACAACGGTCATTCGCGTGATCACGGATACCTCCTCCTCCGGGGTCCAACGTGCGGTGCAGTATGCGGCGGAGCGATCGACCGCGGAACCCCCTGCGCGGCCGGTGGCCGCCCGGCCAAGGTGCATCGGTGCAGAATCGGCGGCATGAGATTCCACACCACGATCCTGCAGAGCGGCAAGACCGCAACCGGCATCGTCGTGCCGGAGGAGGTCGTCGAGGCGCTCGGCTCCGGCAGGCGCCCGCCGGTGCGCGTCACGATCAACGGCTACACGTACCGCAACACCATCGCCGTGATGGGCGGCGAGTACATGGTCGGTGTCAGCGCCGAACACCGCGCGGGCGCGCAAGTGGCCGGCGGCGACGAGGTGGACGTCGAGATCGAGCTCGATAGTGCGCCACGCGAGGTCACCGTGCCGGACGACCTCGCTGCAGCGCTCGATGCGGAGCCGGCGGCGCGCGCCACCTTCGATGGCCTGTCGTACAGCAACAGGTCGTGGCACGTGCTGCAGGTGACCGGCGCCAAGACCGACGAAACGCGACAGCGTCGCATCGCGAAGTCGGTCGAGACTCTCAGGGACGGGCGTCCGCGCTGACGCGTCCCGCCGCGGGGTCCGACTTCCTCCCACAGCAACTATCGGCGGAGTTTGACCCTCGCATCGGCTCAACATCATGGTGGTCTGCCAGGGCGGCAACAGACAGGGGATGAAGTCCCGAACAGGCGCAAGTCTGCTGTTGGTTGCTCCCCCGGCAAAGCCGGAGACAGGGGCACAGGCGCCGGCGGTCGGACGCGTCCACGCCCAGGCCACGTCACTTGCAAATCCGCACGGTTGTGCGATCATGCGACCGTGACGGTTGCGACTCACTCCCACCCGGTCGACGCATCGGCAGTCGAGCATGCACAGAGCGCCATCCTCTCGACGCTCGAGGCTGACCGCCTGGCGTCGCTCCTTGGTGTTCTGGATGACCAGGTTCGTGTGCGGATGCTGTTCGCGCTGGCGTCGGTCGAAGAACTATGCGTCGGCGACCTGGCCCTCGCGCTCGGTATCTCGATGGACCAGTCCTCATACGCGCTGAAGCAGCTGCGTGCGGCCGGCGTGGTGGGGAGCCGCCGCGACGGCCGGGTCATCTACTACCGACTCGCCGACGGGTTTCCTCACCAACTGCTCGAGCACTGCCTGCACGAGCTGCTGAAGATCGCCAACCGGGAGGCACAGCGATGACGAGCTCGCTGCACGATCAACACGTCGAGCACGGACCCACCGAGCGCCAGGCCGATCACGCCGCCATGCAGGCGGGGCAGCACGATCACGGTGCCCACCATGAGCAGCCGACCGGCGGCGGCATCAACGCCATGGCCGCCAGCGCCACGCTCCACTGCCTCACCGGCTGCGCCATCGGCGAGATTGCGGGACTGATCATCGGCACGGCCCTGGGGCTGGGCAACGTAGCCACCATCGCCCTCGCGATCGCCCTTGCCTTCCTGTTCGGCTATGCCCTGTCGACGCTGCCGCTCGTCAAAGCCGGCCTGGGATTCTTGGGCGCCCTGAGCGTCGTGCTCGCGGCTGACACGCTGTCGATCGCCACCATGGAGATCGTGGACAACGCCGTGATGGCGGCCATTCCCGGCGCGATGGACGCGGGCCTGAGCAATCCCGTCTTCTGGCTTGGCATGATGGTCGCGCTGACGGCCGCCTTCATCGCCGCCTATCCGGTGAACCGGTACCTGCTGGGGCGTGGAAAGGGGCACGCGCTGACGCATCGATACCACCACGGAGGCCGGGTGACTGATTGGCGTCGCTTCATTCCGTCGTTCGGCACCGGTGCATTGGCAGCGGCCATCATCGCCTTCATGCTCGGCGGCCTCATCGTCGCCGGCGCATCGGGGCTGGACACCGGCGGCCATGGCGCCGTGCGGGATGTGCGAACGGTCGAGGTGAGCATGACCGACGAGCTCACGTTCGAGCCGGACACCATCACCGTGGCCCGGGGCGAGACGGTCCGGTTCGAAGTCACCAACACCGGAGAGTCCGTTCACGAATTCCTGGTGGGTGACGAAGCGGCACAGGCCGAGTTCGCAGACGAGATGTCGGACGGGGAAATGGACCACGACACCGCAACCGGTGTCAGCGTCGATCCGGGGCAGACCGAGACGTTCGACTACACCTTCGGCGACGCCCACGAAGTGATCCTCGCCGGCTGCCACGAACCTGGCCACTACGAGGCAGGCATGGTGGCCACCATCACCGTCGGTGACTAAAGCCGACCAAGGTCAAGCGGGTGACTCGATTGCCTCCCTGATCGCCGCGAGCTCTGCTTCGGCCTCTCGCTGCGCCTGCCGACCCCACGCCTCCTCACGCGTTGCCAGCGGACCGGTCGTCGTCGCCCAGCCCTCGTAGCGCAGCTCGGTGCCGCCATCGATCGGGACGGCGATGAAGCCGCCGCCGTAGCGCGCCGGCCCCTCGCTCACGCTCTTCCAGGCGTAGCGCGTCTCACCGTCGTAGTCCGCCACCTCGCAGATCGTCTCGATGCGCTGGCCGCCCGCGCTCTGGATCTCGCGGAACTGCGAGCCGACGCGGATCGGACCGGGCGTAATGAGCTCCGAAACCTCGAGGGCCTTCATCCAGTACGGAGCGTTGGCGGGGTCTGCAATGAAGGCGATGACGTCTCGTGGGGCGGCTGAGATCTTGATCGTCGCCTTCGGCGTGATCACGTTGGTCTCCGGTATCTCGAGCCAATCACAGGGGGAGGCGGGATGGCTGACCGCGAGTGGCACGGCGCATCATTCTTGCGCGGTGGTCAGCACGGGGCCCGGCATCACTGCGAGCACTTACGTCGGGAACACCCCAACTCAGATAAGGCAGGGGTTGGTGGAGATGAGGGGACTCGAACCCCTGACCCCCGCGATGCGAACGCGGTGCTCTCCCAGCTGAGCTACATCCCCAACAGGCCGGCGGCGAGTATAGCAAAGCCGATTTCGGCCTTTCCGAACTAGAACATCTGTTCTATCATGCGTGGTCCGATGAGGACCGATGCCGCCGTTTCGCCGTCCCTGGCGACCGCCCTCGAGACGCTCCGCGAACGCGGCCTGGGGCTGCGTCGGGGAAGTGAAGGCCCCACGCTGGAGCGGGCGCGCCCATCGGTCCCGACCGGTCATCCGTCGCTCGATGCCGCGCTCGGCACCGATGGCTGGCCGCGCGGCTCGCTTGCCCTGCTCGATGCCCCGGCCGGGAGCGGCGCCACCACGCTGGCGCTCGGCACCCTGGCTGCGGCCCAGGCGGCGGGTGGCCTGACGGCCTGGCTCGATCTCGACGGCACCCTCGATCCAGCCGTCGCCGCGCGTCTGGGGGTGAGCCTCGAATGGCTTCTCGTCGTGCGTCCGCGCGACCCTGCCGAGGCGATCGAGCTGGCGGCCTGGCTCGGGCGGTCCGGCTTGATCGACGCTCTCGTGCTGGATCTCGGGGAGAGCGCCATGCCCGATCGGCGCGCGCTGGATCGGCTCGCCTCGCTGCTCGCCCGAGCGGGCTCGACCTCGGCGCTCGTGCTTGCGCCTGCCGGACGTTCGGTGGCCGGCGCCGTCGCCGGCGTGCGGGTGGCGCTCCGTCGGACCGCCTGGCTGGGGATCGGCCGAGACTTCGTCGGCCAGCGGGTCCACGCCACCGTCGAGCGGCACCGCTGGACACGGGCCGGCGGCTCGACGGAGATCGACCTGTGGTTCGGTGAGGGGCGGCGCATCGATCCACTCATCACCACGCTCGCGCAGCCGCAGCCGCTCGAGGAAGAACGCTCGGCCCTCCGGATCGTGAGCGCCTGACCGTGTCGGCACGTGGCAATTGGTCAACCGCATGACTCGTCTCCTCGCCCTTGTCTGGCCCGTGCTGCGTGCCGCCGACGCCGACGCCGCGCCATTCGAGCGGATGCTCGACGCGCTCGACGACCTCTCTCCACGGGTGGAGGCCGTGGACATCGGCGTGGCGCTCGTCGACGTGACCGGCCTGGGACCGATGTGGGGGCCGGAGCGCCGGATCGCGGCCAGGGCCGTGATGCTCGCCCGAGGCGTGGCCCCGCTGACGGTGCGCTGCGGGATCGGCGTCAACCGCTGGCTGGCGACGCTCGCGGCACGCCTGGCACGCTTCGAGCGCCCCGAGGCGCCGGCGGCGTTCCACGCCCTCGAGGCGGGAGAGCTGCGCGGCCTGCCACTTACCCTGCTGCCGGCCGACGCCGCGATGCGCCAGCGGTTCGCGCTGTTCGGGTTGGCGCAGATGGGCCAGCTGGCGGACCTGCCGCGCTCGGCGGTCGGCGCCCAGTTCGGTGCGGCCGGGGAGCGGCTCCAGGCCCTCGCTCGCGGTCACGATCCTCGCCCGATCGTGCCGCGCCGGCGCCCGGAACGCGTCGAGGCGAGCGAGTCCTTCGAGACGCCGCTCGACGGGATCGGCGCGGTCGGCCTCACCCTGCGCCGCCTCTCCGCCGAGCTCTGCGACCGGCTCGCCGAGCGGCACCTGGCGCCGGGCCGTGCCACGCTGGTGCTGGCCCTCGAGGACGCGCCCGCCCTGCGCGTGGCACAGCCCTTCCCGCAGCCGGCGCTCGAGCCGGACTGGATCGCGCGGTTGCTTCTCTCCCGCCTCGAGGCCGCCGCCCGATCGCGGATCCGCGTGCAGTTGCCAGAGGAACCCGCTGAGCCACGGGTCGCCGCGCTCAACCTCGCCCTCGACCGGCTCACCGATCCGACGACGAGACAGCTTCCCGCCTTCGAGGCGCGCGCCGGACGATGGGAGGAGCTGCGCTGGTCGCTGGAGCGGATCCGGCATCGGTTCGGGGAGGGCCGCCTCTGGCGGGCTGTCGCTGATCGGCCGACCGCGACGCTGCCCGAGCATCGATCCCGGCTGGTGGACATCGGCCAATGACGAGGGTCTACGCGGATCATCCGCTGGTCCAGGTCGACACCGATGCGACCGGCGTGCCGACTCGCCTGCGCATGGATGGCACCGATCACGGCGAGCTCGGCATCTGCAACCGATGGCGGGTCGACGACGGTTGGTGGCGCGAGCCGGTGGCACGCGCCTGTTACAAGGTGGTCACCCGCTCAGGGCTGCTGTGCACGATCTATCTCGACGAGATTCGCGGCACCTGGCACCTGGAGCGACTCTTCGACTGAGCTCTGGCACCCCTCGTGCGGTGGGCTGGCAGCATGAATGACTTCGACCGAAAGCCGGGAGGCATCGACGACCCGGGCATGAAGGGCGGCATCGATCCCGAGGAGCAGACTCTCCCGCCCGGCGATACAGCCGGCGACACCGGGGGACCGGGTGAGCCGCAGGCCGCGGAGCTCGACCTGCCCGGCCCCGACGACCCGGTGGCGTGGAGCTACGTCGCCGCCGATACGCTCGTGGTCGGCCCAGACGGCGAGGAGCTCGGTCGCGTGGCGGCGATGCTCGGCACCGAGACGGAGGGCATCTTCCACGGCGTGGCGGTCACGCCGTACCGCGACGGCACCACCAAGGTGGTTCCCGCCGACTCGGTCACCAGGCTCACGACGGCCAAGGTCACGATCGCCTGGACGGCGGAGCAGCTCGCGGCCGCCGAGGAGCCCCGCCCGGCCGAGGACTAGCCGTCTCACGGGCCGGAGCGCCGGGTCGGGTAGCATTCGGCCGATGAAGGAGCAGGCGGCTGGCCGGCGTCCGCATCAGGCGGGCATGGGGCCGTTCGCCGTCCTCGACGCATCGGACCACTTCATGACGCTGGCCTGCTCCTCGGTGCCCTCTGGCAGCTTCGACCCTTACCTGATATGCGGCCCGGCTCTCGTGCTGTGAGCGAGGGCCCCTTCCTGGTCGACCGGCTCTGGCCCGATCCCGCGGCGGGCCTGAACCTGGATGACGCCATGGCCGGATTCAAGCTGCCGGCAGCCCCGCACGGCCGGCCGCTGGTGGCGATCAACATGGTGACCAGCATCGACGGCCGGGCGCAGATCGACGGCACCGCGGATGGGCTCGGCAGCCGGGCCGATCGGCGCCTCATGCGCCTCTACCGCGCCGCCTTCGACGCCGTCGGAAGCGGGGCGGGGACGCTGCGCGCCACCGGTGTCTGGCTCCGAATCGGCGACGACCTGTCGGCGCGGCGGGTGCAGCTCGGCCGGCCGCCGAACCCGATCGGCGTGGTGTTCGCGGGCGTGGATCCGGTGCCGACGGACGCGGGATGGTTCGAGGGCGATGAGCCGCGCATCCTGGTGGTCGGCGCGGACAACCCGATGTCCGCCGCGCCCGCCGGGACCGAGCTGTTGCGCTCTCCCGGCCTCCGGCCCGACCCGACCTGGGTACTGGCCCGACTGGCTGAGCGCGGGATCGGAACGCTGCTGCTCGAGGGTGGTCCGAGCCTCAACGCGTCCTTCCTCGGCCAGGACCTGCTCGACGAGGTGTACTGGACGGTCGGTCCGCACCTGCTCGGAACGGATGCGCTGCCCATGATCGTTCCGATCGAGGGCGGCTCGCCCTTCGCGCACGAGCCGCGGCGTGGTCACCTCGTCAGCGCGCTGCGACACGAGCACGAGCTCTTCCTGCGCTACCGATTCCTCGAGGGCGGGTAGCATCCGCCGAATGACGGAGCTCGATCTCGGAGGGCTCGGGGTCTGGGGCCACCTCGATTCCCTCGACGCGCGTGGCGCCATCGGCTATGCACGGCGGGCCGAGGAGCTCGGCTACACGACGCTGTGGGTACCGGAGACGGTGGGACGCGAGCCGATCGCCCTGCTGGCCATGCTGGCCGGCGGGACCGAGACCATCAGCCTCGGTACCAGCATCGTCAACATCTGGGGCCGCGATGCGCAGGCGGCACGCATGGCGGCCTTCACCCTGGCTGAAGCGAGTGGCGGCCGGTTCGTGCTCGGCCTGGGGGTCAGCCATCCGCACCTGGCGGCCAAGCTCCGCGGCCACACGTTCCAGCGCCCCCTGAGCCGGATGCGCGAATACCTGGCCGCATATCGCGCCGCGATCTACCGTGGCCCGGTCGCCGATGGCATGGCGGAACCGCCGGTCATGATCGCCGCGCTACGCGAACGCATGACCTCCCTGGCCGCCACCGATGCCGACGGCGCGCTCCCGTACCTGGTCACCGCGGAGCGGGT
>JALZDF010000048.1 GCA_030862645.1 Chloroflexota bacterium | reverse complement strand
GCGGTGGCGACCCGCGGCCGCTACCTCGATCGGGCGACCGCCGAGGTGGACCCGAACCATAAGCAGCTCATTCCGTACGTGGTGGTCCGCGACGGCGCTCGGGTGTTCCTCATGGACCGCACCGATGCCGGCGGCGACCCGCGTCTGCACGGCAAGGCGAGCATCGGGGTCGGAGGCCACCTGAACCCGGTCGACCAGGGCGAGGATGCCCTGATGGCCGGCCTGCGCCGCGAATGGACGGAGGAGCTCGAGGCCGACTGGGAGCCCACGTTTCGGCTCATCGGCCTCCTCAACGACGACAGCAATCCGGTGGGAGCCGTCCACCTCGGAGTCGTGTTCGTCGTGGACGCGGCGGGGCGCCGGGTGGACGTGCGCGAGCACGAGAAGCTCATCGGCGCCTTCGCCGGCGCCGACGCGGTCGCAGCTGCCTGGGACCGCCTCGAGACCTGGTCGCAGCTCGTGGCCCCCTCGCTCGGGTTTCGGCAATAGGAGATCGGCTTGCTCGCCCGGCGGGCGATTACGCAGGCGCCGATATACTGATTCGCATGCTCCATCGAGCGCTGGCTGCCCTGAGCCTGGGCCTCGGAATCATCGGGGTGGCGGCCCCGGCCGCGGCTGATGGCGATCAGGTTGCGCGCCTTGAACTGACCGGCGTGATCGACCAGGTCAACGCCGCATTCATCGAGGAGGGCCTGCGGGTTGCGGCGCACGAGGAGTCGGCGGCGGCGGTCATCGTGATCGACTCGCCGGGTGGCGAGCTGACGAGCATGGACCGCATCATCAAGGCGATCCTGGCCAGCGAGATTCCGGTCATCGCCTGGGTTGCGCCGGAGGGCGCGCGGGCGGGCTCGGCCGCCACATTCATCACGCTCGCCGCCGACGTGGCCGCCATGGCACCGAACACGAACATCGGCGCAGCCTCAGTGGTCGGCGGCGGGGGAGAGGATCTGCCCGACACCCTGGCGGCCAAGGTCACCAATGACGCCGTGGCGCGCATCCGGTCCCTGGCCGAGCAGCATGGCCGTAACGCTGACTGGGCCGAGTCGGCCGTTCGCGAAGCGGCCAGCATCGGCGCCCGGGAGGCGGTCGAGTTGGATCCGCCGGTCGCCGATCTCATCGCGGGCGACCTGCCGTCGCTCCTCGAGTCGGTCGACACCGGCGAACGAGCGGATGGACGTGCTTACGAGTTCAAGGGCGAGCCGCTGCCGGTCTTGAGCGGCTTGGCCACCCGTGAGATCGAGATGAACGTCGGTCAGCAATTCCTCCACGTCCTGAGCGACCCGAACATTGCGTTCCTCCTGTTCACCATCGGGTTCTACGGCATCCTGGCCGAGCTGTTCCATCCGAACTTCTTTTCGGGGATCCTGGGCGCCATCGCCATCGTGGTGGCGCTCATCGGCTCGAATGCCCTGCCGCTCAACGTCGGCGGCCTGCTGCTCGTGCTCATCGGCGTCGGCCTGTTCGCCCTCGAGGCGGTGGTCACCAGCTACGGGCTGCTGACGGTCGGCGGGATCGTCTCCTTCGTCCTCGGGGCGTTCGCGCTGTGGACCGGGGTGCAGCCGGGCGAGCTCGCCGTGGACGTGAGCGTCAGCCCGTGGTTGATCGCGATCCTCGCCGCCATCGGCGTCCTGTACGCCTGGGTCCTCGTCCGCGCGCTGATGCAGATGCGCCGCACCGGCGGGATGGGGAACAGGCCCGTGGCCGCCCTCGTCGGCCTCTCCGGAACCGCGCAGACGCTCATTGCGCCGACGGGGATCGCCTATGCTGGCGGCGAGAGCTGGTCGGCTCGAAGCCGCAGCGTCGAGATCGGCCCCGGGACTCCGGTCCGCGTGATCGGGGTCGAGGGACTTGAATTGATCGTGGAGCCGGCGCCCGCCGGCGATGGGGGAGCAACGGAGGGTTAGCGACGCACCATGGAGAATCTGACCGGCCTGATCTTCATCGTCATCGGTTTGGCGATCGGGCTCTGGCTCCTCTTCAGCATCGTTCATATCGTGCGCGAGTACGAGCGCCTGGTCGTCTTCTTCTTCGGGCGGCTGCAGGGCGCGCGAGGCCCCGGCATCGTGCTCCTGGTCCCCTTCGTTCAGCAGGCGGTCAAGGTCGACCTGCGCGAGCGGTTCCTCGAGGTGCCGCAGCAGACCTGCATCACGAAGGACAACGCGCCGATCAGCATCGACTTCCTCGTGTACTCGAAGGTCTTCCAGCCCGATGTGACCGTCACGGCGGTCACCGATTTCACGGGCGCCTCCCAGGCGCTGGCCGCAACGACCCTGCGCGCGGTCATCGGCGACATCCCGCTCGACGACGTGCTGGCCAAGCGCGAGCAGATCAACCACACCCTGCGCGCCAAGCTGGACGAGGTCACCGAGCGCTGGGGCGTGAAGATCACGAGCGTCGAGATCCGCGAGATCGTGCCGCCGCGGGACATCCAGGAGGCGATGAACCGCCAGATGTCCGCCGAGCGCAACCGCCGCGCCAACATCACCGAGTCGGAGGGCACCCGCCAGGCCACCATCAACGTGGCCGAAGGCGACAAGCAGTCGAACATCCTGCGCGCCGAGGGTGAGCGGCAGTCGCAGATCCTGCGCGCCGAGGGCTACGCGAACGCGTTGCAGACGATCTTCAGCGCCGCCCGCGGCATCGACGAAAAGACGATGGCGCTCCAGTACCTCGAGGCGCTCAAGTCGCTGGCAACCGGTGAGAGCACCAAGTGGATCGTGCCGATGGAGCTCAGCGAGCTCACGCGCCCGATCACGGCCGCCATGCGCGAGATGAAGCCGTCGGGCGCCACGCTCACCGGTGAGCAATCGGGGACCGCGCCGGCGGGATGATCCTCGGCCTCGTCCGTGCGCTGGGTCGGGCGATCGGTCTGGCGGCCGGCCTCTACCTGGCCTTCGTCGGTGTGCACGGCTCGCGTCAGCTCGTGCATCCGGCTGTGCGACCCTTCGTCCCAGATGCCGACGCCCCGGCCAACCCGGGCGACCTCGGCATCGCATACGAGTCGGTGCGCTTCACGACCGATGACGGCGTCACCCTCTCCGGTTGGCTCATTCCGGCCGCTCGCGAGACGCGAACCGCGGTGATCGTCATGCACGGTTTCAGCGGTCACCGGTTGCCGGAGCTGGCCGCCTTCGTGCCCTGGCTCCACGAACGCCACCACGTCCTGCAATTCGACTTCCGCGGTCACGGCGAGAGCGACGAGTCGCTCATCACCCTCGGCTCGCACGAGCGGCGTGATGTCGCGGCGGCGGTCCGATTCCTCGAGAGCCGCGGGCTGGGGCCTGTGGCGCTGTTCGGGATCAGCATGGGCGCCGCCATCGCCATCGTGTCGGCTCCGGATCTGCCGGTCGCCGCGGTGGTGGCCGATGCTGCGTTCGCGGATCTGCACCACCCGGTGGCCAGCCGCATGCGCCAGCTCGGCTACCCGCTGGCGGGGATCGGCTCGCGGCTGGTGACTGCCGGCGCCGCGGTGCGCGCCCGGTCCCGGCTCATCGATCCCATCCACGCCGTGGCGCGGATTGCTCCGAGGGCGCTGCTGGTCATCGCGCCGCGCGAGGACCAGCTGATCAGCTGGCGGCAGAGCCTCCGGCTCTACGAGGCGGCAGGGGAGCCGAAGGAGCTCATCGTCGTCGAGGGGGCCGGTCACGCCGAGGCCTACGCTGTCGATCCGAAGGCCTATCGGGAGTGCGTTCTCTCCTTCCTGGAGCGCCATCTGGGGTAGGTCGGTCGCGACTTCCGGTGCCCGGGCGCCGCGCCACGGCGGAACATTACGAGCGCCGGCGCAGGCGCGGGGGGTACGAATGGGACCTTCCACCCTATCCCATCCGTTCGTGGAAGGCGCGGGACTCCCCGTATAATCGCGCCGTTCCATCTAAGTTCCCAGGGGTCAACGGTGGCTGCCACGAAGGTCCTGGTCGTCGACGACGACCTCAACATCCAGCGTGTCCTCGTGTTCACCCTCAAGCAGGAGGGGTACGAGGTGCACGTCGCATCCGATGGCCACGCCGGCGTCGAGATGGCGGCATCGATCCAGCCTGACCTGATCCTGATGGACGTGGCCATGCCACGGCTCGACGGCTACGACGCAACCCGCCGGATTCGGGCGGCGGAGCCGCCAGGACGGCGCGTGCCGATCATCATGCTGACGGCCGAGGCCGACGTGGAGCAGCGGGTGAAGGGTCTGCGAGCGGGCTGCGACGACGACATCGTCAAGCCCTTCCATCCACTAGAGTTGATCGCGCGCATCAAGGCGCTTCTCGCACGCTCGGGTGGCGGCGAGCGCAGGCGGGCAGCCGAGCAGGCGACTCTGGGCCGGCTGATGTGTTTCTACCCGGCCAAGGGCGGCGTGGGCACGACGACCATCGCGATAAACACCGCCATCGCCCTGGCCCGTCGGTTGAATCGCAAGACCGCGCTGGTCGACGCCAATCTGCAGTTCGGTGACATGCGCGTTTTCCTCGACCTCGGTCTCGACTCGTCGTCGATCGTGAACGCCATCAGCGAGCCGGACCTGGACGCGGATCTGCTCAAGAAGCTGATGGTGCCCCACCACGCCGGCATGCAGCTGCTGCTGGCCCCACCGAACCCGGAGTCGGCCGACCTGGTGGTCGAGCGGCAACGATCCGATCCGCGCTCGCTGTCGACGATCCTGTCGCTGCTGCGCAAGGCCTACGACTACACCGTGGTCGACATGGCCAAGACGATCGACGACTTCAACCTCCAGCTCTTCGACGAGGCCGATGTCATCTTCGTGGTCATGACCGCGGACCTCTCCTGCCTGAAGAACGTGCGCCTGGTGATCGAGACGATGGAGTCGCTCGGCTACGAGCGGGGCAAGATCCAGCTGGTGCTCAATCGCTCCAACGCATACACCGGCATCAACGTCGACAACGCCGAATCGGCGCTCGGGCGCAGAATCGACTATCAGGTCATCAACGAGTACCGCGGCGCCATCAGCGCGCTCAACTCCGGAGAGCCTTTCATGTCGTCGCGGCCCGATGGACCCCTCGGCCAGAGCGTCTCGAAGTTCGCCTCCGAGCTCGACGGCATGCTGGCTGCCGAGCTGGCCTCCTGACTCGCCTTTTGGTAAGCCAGCCCTAATCGGCCGGTAAGCGGCGATCCCTAGCCTTGGCGGTGCCGGTCGCCGCTGGTTAGTAGGGAGGCGAGCAGGCGGGCGACCGGCACACGCTCCGCAGCCACCTCGCCTCCGTCGAGGATCCGTCATGCTCGCCACCGCCCTCAGCGCATCGATCGTCGGCGTGGATGGCGTGCCCGTGCGGGTCGAGGTCGACGTGGCCTTCGGGCTGCCCGGGCTCACTATCGTCGGCCTGGCGGGGAGCGCGGTGCTCGAGGCGCGGGAACGCGTCCGGGCTGCCCTGCGGAACTCCGGCTTCGAGGTGCCGTCGCGGCGCATCACCGTGAATCTCGCGCCGGCGGACCTCCCGAAGGAGGGGACCGGCCACGACCTGGCCATGGCCACCGGGATCCTCGTCGCGTCCGGACAGCTCGACTCGACGCCGCTCGAGCACACCGCGCTCATCGGGGAGCTGGCCCTCGACGGGTTGCTGCGGCCGGTGCCTGGCGTGATGGCCCTGGTGTCCGCCGCTCAGATGTCGGGCGCGCGCGACGCGATCGTGCCGGAGGAGAGCGCGGCCGAGGGAGCGGTCATTCGCGGCATTCGCGTCCACGGCGCGAGGGACTTCCGCTCGGTCACCCGTCACCTTGCCGGCCTGGAACCGCTCGACGTATGTGGACCTCCACGGCGAGACGTGGACCTGGTGCCGGACGACGCGCCGGACCTGGCCTCGGTTGTCGGCCACGTGGTCGCGCGGCGCACGCTCGAGATTGCGGTGGCCGGCCGCCACAACCTGGCCTTCACCGGCCCGCCGGGCGTCGGCAAGACGCTGCTGGCCAGGGCCGCCGCAGCCCTCTTGCCGCTGCTCGACGAGGGGGAAGCGGCCGAGGTCAGCCGCATCCACTCGGTGGCGGGTCTGTCCGAGGTCCGTTCCTCGTTCAGCCTCCGGCGTCCGTTCCGTGCCCCGCATCACACCATCTCGATGCAGGCGCTCGTCGGCGGAGGTCCGCGGGTCCGGCCCGGGGAGGCGAGCCTGGCACATCGCGGTGCCCTCTTCCTTGACGAGACCCTGCAGTTCCGCGCCGACGGGCTCGACGCGCTCCGCGGGCCGATCGACGCCGGCGCCGTCACGATCGCCCGCGTCGACCGGGTGCTCTCCCTGCCCGCGCGCTTCATGCTGCTGGCGGCCTACAACCCCTGTCCCTGCGGCTGGTTCGGGGTCAGCCGCCGCTCCTGCACGTGCGAGGACGGCATGCGGCGTCGCTACCAGGCTCGCCTGTCGGGACCGATGCGCGATCGGCTTGACATGATCGTGGAGCTGGAGCCGGTCAGCTCGCTCAAGCCCGACGCGTCGGTCGAGTACTCCTCGACGGTCGCCAGGCGGATCGCGACGGCCGCTGCCATGCAGGCGGAGCGGCAGGGAACGCCGAACGCCGATCTTTCTGCTGCGCTGCTCGACGAGCGTGCCGGCTTCTCCAACTCCATGCGGACGCTGCTGGACGCGCGCGGACGGCAGCTGGGTCTCTCGATGCGCCGCCTCCACCGCGCCGCCCGGGTGTCGCGCACGATCGCCGACCTGGAGGGGGCGGACCTCGTCCGGCCCGAGCACCTCGACGAGGCGCTCATGCACCGTCCGAAAGCGACTCAGGCGTGATCGGCGTGGGAGCGGACGGACCGCGCGGGCGCGCCATGGACCGCCGTGAAAAGGCAACCGAGCGCGATTCATGGATCGCGTTGTCCGCGGTGCCCGGTATCGGTCCCGCCGGTTTCGCCCGGCTGGTGGGTCGGTACGGATCCGCCGCGGCCGCCTGGGAGGTCGGGCCGGACGCCGTCCGCGAGCTTGCCCACGTCCGCGAGGTGGCGATGACGCAATTCGAGGACATGCGCCGCATCGGCCCTCGGCAGCTCGCCCGGCGGCTCGAGCAGGCGACGCAGCGCTCCGGCGGCCGGGTTGTCACGGCGCTCGACGAGACGTTTCCGCCCGCGCTGCGCACCCTGGATCCGCGTCCGCCGACCCTGTACGTGGTCGGTCCCGATACGGTCTTCCAGGAACGCGGGGTGGCCATTGTCGGCACGCGGCGGGCATCCGGATACGGACTGTCGGTCGCGAACGAGCTTGCCGACGATCTCGCGAGGGCCGGCGTGGTCGTCATCTCCGGGTTGGCTCTCGGCATCGACGGTGCGGCTCATCGGGCAGCGGCGGAGGCCGGCGGCCGGAGCATCGCCGTCCTGCCCTCACCGCTCGACCGCGTGTACCCGCCCCGTCATCGGCCGCTTGCGCGGGACCTGCTGCGAGCCGGAGGGGCGCTGGTCAGCGAGGTGGCCATCGGGGGGGCGCTGGGCAGGCCCGACTTCGCGCGACGCAACCGGATCATCGCCGGCCTGGCGGAGGCGGTTGTCGTGGTCGAGGCGCCGGACCGATCCGGTGCCCTGCTGACAGCATCCGCCGCGACCGCCATCGGGCGCGAGCTCTACGCGGTGCCGGGGCAGATCGATGCGATGGGCTCACGCGGCTGCAACCGCCTGATCGCCGACCAGCAGGCGACGATCGTGACCTCGAGCGCCTCGCTCCTGCACCAGATCGGCCTCGCCCGAAGTGAGCGGCCACCCACCGTGAATGCGCTCTCCGAGGTCGAGGGACTGATCCTGCGACGGCTCCTGGAGCGGAGCGGATCGATCGAGGAACTGGTGGATCGGACGCGGCAGCCGGCAGCCTCCGTTGCCAGCGCTCTGGCCCTGCTCGAGGCGCGCGGGCTCGTCAACCCGTTCGGTGGCGCCACCTTCCATACGACCCTGGCCGCCAAACGGCTTGCAAAGGTCGTATGACGCGCCCGGTACGCATGGGCTATGCTTCCGCCACTCTCACTGCCCGCACGTGCCCCAGCAGAAGCGGGCCGGAATCCCCATGGAGTTCGTCTATTGCGTCCGATCCGAACCGTAAGAGCGGCCACTGCCGCCCCGTTCGACTCGCTCGGCACGCTGCTGAGCCGCCATCGCGCCATCACCCGAGTCTCGTTGGCGACCCTTTCTTTCATCCTCATCATCGCGTTCAGCCAGCAGACCCCGGTCACCCAGGCCGGGCCAAAGTCGGCCCCCGCCATCCCGGAGTCCCTGCTGCCGCAGAATGTCGGAGTCGGTGTCTCCACCGATCACTCGATCACCATCGCCTTCGACCGGGCCATGAACCCCGGTTCCGTCGAAGAAGCACTCCAGATACTCCCGGCCCAGCCGGTCGAGCTGCTTTGGAGCGAAGGCCTCGACGAGCTGACCGTCACGCCGCAACGCCACTGGCGAACGGACGAGTCCTATCTGGTCGTGGTGGGGAAATCGGCGCTGCACGCCGATGGCCAGAGCTTGTCGGCCACCAGTCGCTACGCTTTCAGCACGCAGACGGCGCCAAGGGTGTCGGACATTCAGGTTCGCCTGGCGCCGACCACCTCGGTCCCACCGCGACTCGACGACGCGGCACGCGAGATGGCGTCAGCCGTGCTCGACGCCGATGCGCTGAGCTCGGACCAGGTCGACGCCCATCCCCCGACGACCACCGCCACGGATGTGAGCGCGAGCAGCGCCATCACCGTCAGCTTCTCATCGGAGATGGATGCCGCCGACGTCGAGGCTCGGTTTGCGATCAGCCCCGACGTTCCCGGCGACCTGGCGTGGGAAGGCAACGACCTGGTTTTCACGCCGTCGGAGCGGCTGGAGCCCGGCCGCCGCTACACGATCAGCCTGGTGGGGTCGCACGACGCGGCCGGCAACCTCATCGGCGGCAAGTCGAACTTCTCGTTCATCGTCCAGTCCGGGGCACAGGTCACCAAGACCAGTCCCGAGGCGGACGCGGCCGATGCGGAGCCCGCCAGCGTCGAGCTGTGGTTCAGCCAGCCGATGGACATAGAGGCGACCAACAAGGCATTCGGCCTGACCGATACCGCCAACGACTCCCTGGTTGGGGGTCATCTCACCTGGAACGAGGCCGGCACCCAGCTGGTGTACACCCCCGACAACCCGCTGCCCGGCGGCCGCACGTATGCGCTGACCTTCGACGGGGGCGCCCGCGATGCGGACGGCAACACCGTCGAGGCGTCGCTGTCGTTCACGACCAAGAGCGCGCCGCTGGTTGCGGCCGCCGCCAGATCGACCACCTCGGTGCGCTCGACCGCCCCGGTCGTACCGCCGCCGGCGCCCTCGTCGAGCATGGCGGGCTATGCGCTCAACCAGGTGAACGCGGCACGGGCCGCCTACGGCTTCGCCCCGGTGGTCCTCGACGCGAACATCTCGGCCGTCGCCTACGCGCACGCCTACGACCAGGCGGCCAATGGCTACTTCAGCCACACCGGTCGCAACGGAAGCACGCGCGAGAGCCGGCTTCGCGCCGGGGGCGTGAGCTTCGGCTGGTCTGGCGAGAACC
>JALZDF010000006.1 GCA_030862645.1 Chloroflexota bacterium | reverse complement strand
TCGTGTGGGACCCGATCCAGCCGGCCATGGTGACCATCTTCCAGATGCCGACGGCGGTGAGCACCCAGTTCCTGACCACGCTGTCGGTGATTCTGCTCGGCGTCGGCCTCGGGGTCGGGGCGCTCGGCTCGTGGATCAGCGTCCGCTCGTACCTGTCGGCGGCCAACTGAGCACGGATCGGCCTCGGCGCAGGTAACGGAATCGTAATGGGCGGCACACCGCGTCGATGAGGATGCGTTGTTAGACTTCCTGCTCCGATGAACCAACCGACCGTGCCCACGACCCCACCCTCGGCCCCACCGCCGGCCGCGCCACGCGGCGGGAGCGTCCCGTGGATCATCTCGCTCGCCCTGGCGGCGGTCGTCGGTGCCCTGCTGTTCACCGCCGGATTCCTGGCCGGCGGCAGCGGTACCGGCTCAGGCTGCGCGGCGCCCGATGAGGCCTTCGCCGCCTTCTGCGAGGCCTATGACCGCCTGCAGCGCGAGTACGTGGACGAGCTCGACAGCGAGGAGCTGGCGGAGGGCGCCCTTCGCGGCATGTTTCAGTACGGAGTCCAGGATCCAAACTCGGGATACATGCCGCCCGAGCAGTACCAGCAGGCGCTCGGCGACCTGTCCGGCACGTTCAGCGGCATCGGCGCAGAGATGGCGATCCGCAACATCGAGGACGCGGCCGATCTGGCGGCCTGCACCGAGCTCAGCGACACCTGCCGCCTGGTGGTGGTCGCTCCGCTCGACGACTCGCCGGCCGAGCGCGCCGGACTGCGGGCTGGTGACTTCGTGCTTGCCGTGGACGGCGAGACAGTGGTCGGCACCACCATGGACGATCAGATCGGCCGCATTCGAGGCGAGTCCGGCACCGATGTGACTCTGACCCTCGAGCGTGAGGGCGGCGAGCCCTTCGACGTGACCATCACGCGCGCGGAGATCACGCTGCAAGAGGTCGAGACTCGGATGATCGAGGGCCACATCGGCTACATCGCGCTCAACGGCTTCTCAGCCCCGGCCGCTGACCAGTTCCGCGACGGCCTCGCCTCCCTGCTCGAGGAGGGGGCCGGCCAGATCGTCCTTGACCTCCGAGACAACCCAGGCGGGTACATCGATGCCGCCCAGCAGATCGCCAGCCAGTTCATCGACCAGGGGCTCATCTTCACCCAGGAGTCGGCCGGCGACGACGTCCGCGAATGGCCGTCGACCGGCGACGGGGTGGCAACCGATGCCGACCTGCCGGTCGTGGTGCTCATCAACGCCGGGTCCGCATCGGCCTCCGAGATCGTGGCCGCGGCGCTCCAGGAGAGCGGGCGCGCGACGCTCATCGGCGAGCCGTCGTTCGGCAAGAACACGGTCCAGGTCTGGAGCCGTCTCGAGAACAACGGTGGAATCCGGATCACCATCAGCCGATGGTTCACTCCCGACCATAACAGCGTGGCGCCAGACGGGATCCAGCCCGACATCACGGCGGCCCGCACCGCCGACACGCCACCGGAGGAGGATCCGATCCTCGACGCCGCCCTCGCCTTCCTCGATGACCAGCCCGTGGCCGGGTCGGCTCTCGGGGCCCGCGTGTCCGGCACGCCGACCGCGGACGTCCGTCTGCCGGCCGTGGTGGGCATTGTCGGCTCGCGAGGCATCTGCTAGCATCCCCGGCAACGAAAGGAGGTGGTGTTGCAGATGGATAGTTCCACGCACGCCACCACCGAGGCGGTGGCCTAACACAGCTTCGCGTGGTGTAGCGACGGAGAGAGCCGGCCGAAACGGTCGGCTCTTTCCATGTCCGCCTCTCGACGCAGCTTCCTGAGACCGAGACCGATGCCCGACGAAACGATCGCCGTCAACCGGCGCGCCCGCCACGACTACGCCATCGAGGAGACCCTCGAGGCCGGCATCGCGCTGACCGGTACCGAGATCAAGAGCGTGCGGGCGCACAAGGTGAACATCGCCGAGGCGTACGCGCGGGTCGAGAAGGGCGAGGCCTGGCTCATCGGCGCGCACATCGCCGAATACGCACAGGGCAATCGCAACAATCATGCGCCGACGCGGACACGAAAGCTCCTGCTTCATCGCGATCAGATCGCCGAGCTGACGGGCCTGCAGGCCGCCAAGGGTTTGACCATCGTGCCGCTGCGGCTCTACCTGCGGGGCGGGCGGGCCAAGCTCGAGATCGGCATCGCGAAGGGCAAGAAGTCGCACGACAAGCGACGATCCATCGCCGAGCGCGACATGCGGCGCGAGCTGGAGCGCGAATCGAAGGTCGCAGGGCGGATCAAGCTCTAGGCGTCTCGGCCGTGGCCATCGTGAGGGCCGGCCGTTTGCACCTCATGGCATCCATCCATCACGTCAGCGCCCGAGTGACGTCACCGGTCATTCCGCAGGCGCCGGTGCGGACGGGCCATTGGAACGGGTGTTCACATTGGTGCATGGGTCTGCTAGAATGGGCGTCCGATCGGTTCGTGGGGATGTCAGGTTTCGACAGGGCCCGGGAACCGGGAATCGCAGGTCGAGGATGCTCGCAGGCCTCGTAAAAAAGCGGGCAATTGCTGTAACTGGCAACGATAGTTACGCCCTCGCTGCTTAGGCAGTGAGCATCGACGCCGTCCCCCCTCCCCGGACTGCGAAGATGTCATTAGGGGAGGTGCGGCGCTGCCGACTCCGGTGAGTGGCGTCAAAGAGCCGAGAGGCATCACCGGATAGCAGGCGAAGCACCCCGCCGGTCGGGGGCCCGCATTGCGAAACGCAAGTTGGCCGGAAATACCTGTAGGAAGTTCTCGGGGACTGTGTTCTGGACGGGGAGTTCGATTCTCCCCCATCTCCACCAATTCATCACGCACGGCGGCGCCACCGGCGCCACGGTTCTTCTTCCGGCGGCAGTCGTCCGGCTCGATGCCTGACGATTGGTCCCGGTACCGCGCAGGCCGACTGTTTCGGGCTTGCTAGCCTATGCTACGGTCCGCGCGGGTCGGGGGGCCCGTCAACACATGGAGGGTGCGGGTTCCTATGGACTTCTCGAAGCTCACTCAGAACGAAAAGCTCGCCACGTATGGATCGCTGGCGGTGATCGTCGGCGCGCTGGTAGGGCTCGGCGCCGCCGGACTCGGGTTCGTTGCCGTGCTTGCCGCCATCGGCATGCTCGCCGTGATCTTCCTTCCTCAGCTCTCCACGTCGACGAAGCTGCCCGGCTCGCGCGGGAGCTTGATGCTCGTGCTCGGCGCGGTCGCGGCCGTGATTCTTGTGCTCGGATTCCTGAACGTGCTGAGCATCTTCGGACTCCTGCTGCAGAACGCATTCATCGCCACGCTGTTCTACCTGATCGCGGTGGTGGGCGGCGTCGTGATGGCGTGGGCCGGCTGGAACGAGTTCCAGAGCGAGGGCGGCAAGTTCCAGATCGGCACCGGCTCCAGCGGCACCGGCTCCAGCGGCACCGTGTCCAGCGGCACCGGCTCCAGCGGCACCGTGTCCAGCGGCACCGGCTCGACGAGCGCCGACGCTGCGCCTCCGCCGGCCACCGATGGGCCGCCCGCGGTCGAACGCGACGACGAGGATCGCCCGGCGGTCTAGGGCTCAGGACGCGGCGAGCAGCTCGCTGACGCGGCCCCGAATTCGCGCTGGCGCGTCGATCTCACCACCGAGCGCCCGCCCAAGGCGCGCGAGGGTGACGTCGGCGGCAAGCCCGTCGTCGACGGCGTCGACGGCCTCTCCCAGAAGGCGGATGCGCGCCGGGTCGGACTCGTGTTCGGCGACGTGGCGCACCAGCGCGCCGATGTCGCCGAGCGTCGCCGCCAGCTCGTCGGGCGGCTGCTCCAGCGCATCCTCGAAGTACACGGACGCCAGGGCCAGCAGGTCATCCGCATCCGCAGGCAGGCGAAGGGACCCACCGGCGACGCCTCCGACGACCAGGGCGTAGCCATCGTCCAGGGT
>JALZDF010000169.1 GCA_030862645.1 Chloroflexota bacterium | reverse complement strand
CAGGCGCCGCAGCTCGACCATCGGCGTGTTGCCGATGGCCGCCACCAGGTCGGGTGCCGTGCCGACCGTGGTCGGCATCGGCCTAGTGCGCCCCTCCGGCCATGGCGGGCAGGAGGATGATCGTGTCGTCGCCGCCGATGGCCGTCTCGAGCCCGTCCCGGTAGCGCACGTCGCGGTCGTTGACGTACACGTTGACGAACGGGCTCAGCTGGCCGTCTTCGGTGACCCGGTCCCGCAGGGCCGGATGCTTGCCGAACAGGTCGGCGAGCGCCTCGGACACGGTGCCGCCGGTCACCTCGACCGTGCGGCTGCCGCCGGTGTTCTCGCGCAGGACCGGGGGGATGCGAATCGTGCTCATCGGATTCCCTGTCCATGGAGAATGACGAGGCGGAAAGGGCACGTTCGTGCAGCACGCGAGCCCAGCTGCACCCGTGCGCGACTGCACCAACGTCGGCTGACAGTTGCGGTCATGCGCCGACGGCCACCGCGGTCTCGCTCAGGGCGGCCGGCGCGGCCTCCTCCCCGCAGGTTGGGCAGGCCGGATCGCGCCAGATGCGAACCTCGTCGAAGGCGGTGCCCATCGCGTCGAACATGAGAAGCCGTCCGGAGAGCGTCTCCCCGACCCCCAGGATCAGCTTGAACACCTCGTTCGCCTGGAGCAGGCCGATGATCCCCGGCAGCACCCCGAGCACGCCGGCAACGCTGCAGGCAGGGGCCAGCTCATCGGGTGGCTGGGTCGGGTACATGCAGCGATAGCACGGACCCTCGAGCGGCACGAAGGTCGTGATCTGACCGTCCCAGCGGTAGATCGAGCCGTGGACGACCGGTTTGCGAAGCTTGACGGCCGCGTCGTTGAGCACGTATCGGGTGTCGAAGTTGTCGGTACCGTCGACGATGACGTCGTAGTCGGCGATCAGGCGCTCCACGTTCTCGGCGTCCAGGCGCTCGGCGTGCTTGACCACGATCGTCTCGGGATTGAGCCCGTGGATGCTCAACTCGCCGGAGTCGACCTTGCGCATGCCGAGCCGATCCGGACCGTGAAGCACCTGGCGCTGGAGGTTCGACTCCTCGACCAGGTCGTCGTCGACCAGGCCGATGGTGCCGACCCCCGAGGCGGACAGGTAGAGGGCGGACGGCGAGCCCAGCGCGCCGGCTCCGATGAGCAGCACCTTCGAATCGAGCAACCTGCGCTGGCCCTCCTGGCCAATTTCCGGGATCAGGGTCTGGCGCGCGTAGCGGCGCTGCTGCGAGGGCGTCAGCAGCGCCTGCGGCTCCTCCCACTCCCCGCCTTGCTCCTTCCACTGGCCGATCGGCGCCTTGAGGCTGACGACGTTGGTGTAGCCCATCTGGGACAGCCAGCCGGCCGCACGGCCGGAGCGGCCTCCGACGGCGCAGTGCAGGAGGAGCGGCGCGTCCTTCTCGGGCACCACCCCCACGATGCGCTGCGGCACCTCGCCGAGGGGCAGGAGGGTGGCGCCGGCCACGTGGCCTGCATCCCACTCGCTCTGCTCGCGCACGTCGATGACGCGGAACCCGTCGCGGGCCAGGGCGACCGCCTCGGCGGCGCCCACCTCGCGGAAGGGTCGGGTCGGTTCGTTGGTCATGGTCGTGGACATTCCTTGCTGGTTCGTGAGTTACGGAGCGGAGCCACCGGCGAGGACCTCGGTCTCGTCCGGCCAGCGCGCCTCGGCGCCGATGAGGGCGCCCTGGAGCACCTTGTAGCTGAGCAGTGCGCACTTCAGCCGGGCCGGGCCGATTGGCACGCCGAGGTTTTCGACGACGTCCTTGGGGTCGATCACCCGCAGCTCGTCGAGCGTCTGGCCGCGCAGCTCGTCGGTCAGGATCGAGGCGGATGCCTGGCTGATGGCACAGCCCCGACCATCGAAGGCGACGTCGGCAACGCGCTGCTTGCCGTCGTCGAGGAGCAGGGTCATCGACATCTCGTCGCCGCAGGTCGGGTTCGAGTCGGCGAAGTGCAGGTCGTGAGGATCGAGCACGCCCTTGTTGTGTGGCTCGCGGTAGTGCTCGAGGATGAAGTCGCGGTACAGGTTGTCCATCGATTTCTCAGGCGGTCTCGAAGAGGCGCTGGGTAGCGTCGACGGCATCGGCCAGGCGCTCGATGTCGTCGACGTCGTTGTAGACGTAGAAGCTGGCGCGGGTCGTGGCCGGCAGGTCGTAGCGTGCCATCACCGGCTGCGCGCAATGGTGGCCGGCGCGGACCGCCACGCCGTGGCCGTCGAAGATGGTGGCCACGTCGTGCGGATGGACGCCGTCGATGACGAAGCTGATGACGCCGGCATGCTCGTCCGGCGATGCCGGGCCCAGCAGCCGGACGCCGTCGATGCCGGCCAGCGTGGCCCACGCCCGCTCGAACAGGAAGCGCTCGTGGGCCCGCACGTTGTCCATACCGATCCGCTCGAGGTAGTCGATGGCGGCGTGCAGGCCAGCGGCCTCGGCGATGGCCGGGGTGCCGGCCTCGAACTTGAGCGGCACCTCCGCCCAGCTGGTGCCCGATAGCGTGACCTTGCTGATCATGCTGCCACCGGTGAGGAAGGGCGGCATCGCCTCGAGCAGCTCTCGGCGCGCCCAGAGGGCGCCGATGCCGGACGGCCCGAGCATCTTGTGGCCTGACAGCGCCAGGAAGTCGACGCCCAGCTCCGCTGCGTCGACCCGCATGTGCGGCACGCTCTGCGCCGCGTCAAGCAGGACCAGCGCCCCCGCGTCGTGAGCAAGGCGCGTGATCTCCGTGACCGGGTTGATGGTGCCGAGCGCATTGCTGACGTGGTTGATGGCCACCAGCCTCGGGCCCTTCGCCAGCCGGGCGCGGAGGTCGTCGAGATCGAGGTGGCCGTCATCGGTGATCGCGACGTACTCGAGTGTGGCGTCGGTCTCCGCTGCGAGCTGCTGCCACGGCACCAGGTTGGCGTGGTGCTCCATCTCGGTCGAGAGCAGCAGGTCACCGGCGCTGACGTTGGCGCGCCCCCAGCTGTAGGCCACCAGATTGATCGCCTCGGTCGCGTTGCGGACGAAGACCACCTCGCGCTCACTCGGAGCGCCGATGAACCGCGCCAGCGCGCGACGCGCCTGTTCGAAGCGCGCCGTGGCGTCCTCGGACAGCTCGTAGATGCCGCGATGCACGTTCGCGTAGTGGTGGCCGTACGCATCCGCGAGCGCATCGATCACGGCTCGCGGCTTCGGTGCCGAGGCCGCCGAGTCGAGGAACGCGAGCGGACGGCCGGAACGATGCGGGCGATCGAAAACGGGGAAGTCGGCGCGCAGCGAGGCACCGCTGAAGACGTCCGTGGGGAGCTGCTCGATCGCCATCGCCTGATCGGTCCTAGTGCTGTGCGACCGGCTCCGGGGCCGAGGCCTCGTCGCCGACGCCGGCCGGGAGTCCGACCCGTTCGCGCACCCAGTCGTAGCCGTTCGCCTCGAGCTGATGGCTGAGCTCTTCCCCGCCGGACATGACGACCCGCCCGTCGAGCAGCACGTGGACGAATTGCGGCTTCACGTAATTCAGCATGCGCTGGTAGTGGGTGATCATCAGAACACCCATGTCCGGTGAGAGGGTGGCGTTGATGCCCTCGGCCACGCTCTTGAGCGCGTCGATGTCGAGGCCCGAGTCGGTCTCGTCCAGAATCGCCATAGATGGGTCGAGGACGGCCATCTGGAGCATCTCGAGGCGCTTCTTCTCGCCGCCCGAGAAGCCCTCGTTCACGTAGCGCGTCGCGAACGCCGAATCAACGCGGAGGAGGCTCATCTTCTCCTCCATCAGCTTGCGGAACTTGGCGAGGGGGATCCCGGTGTAGCGGATCGAGCGCTCGCCGTCCGCATCGGCCGGCTTGGGATGATGGATGGCGTTGTAGATGTTGCGCAGGAAGCTCGCGACCGTCACGCCCGGGATGGCGCTGGGGTACTGGAAGGCGAGGAACACCCCGAGGCGCGCGCGCTTATCAGGCGACAACGTGAGCAGGTCCTGGCCGCGCCAGGTCACTGTTCCGGCGTCCACCCGGTACTCCGGATGGCCCATGAGGGTGTAGGCCAGGCTCGTCTTGCCGGAGCCGTTCGGACCCATCAGAGCGTGGACCTCGCCCTGCTTCACAGTGAGATCGAGCCCCTTGAGGATCTTCTTTGCCCCGATGCTCACCTCGAGCCCGGAGATCACGAGTTCGTCGGTCATGCGTTCCTTGGTTCCTGCTGTGCGAGGGCTGAATGCTCGGCGGCTCTGCGGCGCCGAACGGCTGGCGGATAGGGAGGCCCCCCCGCGCTGGCGACCACTTCGGCGAGGTTCGTCGCACCGAGCGACAGGGAGAGCGACTCGTAGACGCGCTGAAAGACCTCGTGCACGCTGCATGGCTGCGGCCGATCACAATGCTCCAGATCCTCGGCTCCGGCGCAGGGCATCTCGAGCAGCGGGCCTTCAAGTGCGCGCACCGCATCGGTCATCGGTATCTCGGCTGCCGGACGAGCGAGCCGGTAGCCCCCGGCCTGTCCGCGGGTGGCGGTCACGATGCCCGCGCGGCGAAGATCCCCCACGAGCTGCTCGAGATAGGCGTGTGGCAGCTTCTCGCGCTTCGCGATCTCGGTGAGGGAGAGGCAGGCGTCATCGTCGCCGAGCCGGGCCAGCGTGACCAGGATCCGGATGCCGTACTCCGTGCGAGTGCTGATCTTCATCGGCTCACAACCTGACCCGGATCTCATCGCCATCGACGACCGTTTCGTAGGCGTTCACCGGGCGAACCGGCGGCAGGGCCAGGACCCGGCCGCTGAACAGGTCGAACCGGCCGCCGTGCCGCGGGCACTCGACCGCCGCGTCGTCCAGCTCGCCCTCGCCGAGCGTGCCGCCGTCGTGGCTGCAGACGTTGTCGATCGCGCCCCAATCGCCGTCATCGGTCAATCCGATGCACAGCGACCGGCCGTCGACCTCCACCACGCGCACGGTGCCGGGCTCGACGTCGCCGACACGGGCGACGGTAATGAAGCCGCGAACCGGTTGCTCGAGAGCGGTCATGCGGCCACCTCGACCTCGGAGCCGATGCGGCCGGCGAGGGCAGCGAGGATGCGCTCGCGAATCGTCTCGTCGACGATCTGCGCGACAACCTGCTCGAAGAATCCGCGCACGATCATGCGCTCCGCCTCCTCTGCGTCGAGACCGCGCGTCTGGGCATAGAAGAGGGTGGTCGGGTCGATGGCGCCGGCGGTTGCGCCGTGGCCGCAGCGCAGAATGTCGTTGGCCTCGATCTCGAGGACGGGGATCGGCTCGGCGCCGGCCTGCGGGCTGAGCAAGAGGTTGCGGCACTCCTGGTAGCTGCTCGTCTGCTTCGTTCCGGCCCGGACGTTGGTGATGCCGTAGAACGAAGCATGGGCGCGGTCGTAGAGAGCGGATAGGTAGAGAAGATCGCTGGTCGTGTGATCAGCCGAGAGGTCCTGCACCGTGTTGATGTCGATCTGCTGGTCGTCGCCAGCCGCCAGCAGTCCGAGGACACGGGAGGTACCGCCCTTGCCGGCCATCAGCACGTCGAGCCCGAGTTTGGTTATTCTCGATCCCACCTCGGCGTGGAGCGTGGTGACGGCTGCGTCCTGGCCCACCACCACCCGCTCGGCCCCGACGCGCCAGGCCCCGTCGCCCAGCCGCTGAAGGCTCGCATAGCGGACGCGGGCTGCCTGGTCGGCGCGCACGTCGGCGATGCCGCCGTACCAGCCGGCGGCCCCATCCGGCGAGACGATCTCCTCGAGCAGAGTCAGGCTGCTGCCCTCCTCGGCCACCACGATCGTGACCGGGTGGAAGGCGACGTCGGCGCGTGGCAGGGTCTGGCGGACGACGATGGTGCCGTCGACGGCCACGCCGCGCGGCACGTAGCAGAACAGTCCGCCGGTCCAGGCCGCCTGCGCCAGGGCCCAGAAGTGGGCGTGCGACGTCGGCCCATTCGACTGACCCAGGTGACGCCGCACGAGCTCGGGCTGCTCGCGGAGTGCGGTGCGCAGGTCGGTCACGATCACGCCGGCTTCGGCGGCGCCGGCGGGCAGGTTCGTCTCGACCCGTGGCGCGTCGAGCAGCAGTTCGACGTCGCGCGGCAGGCCGTCGAGCGAGGTGCGCCGCCACTCCTCCTCCTGGCCGGTCGGCGGCGGCGTGCTCGAGGCGCGTTCCCACCACCCCGCGCGCAGCGCCCGCAGCCAGTCGGGTTCGCCGTGTCGGTCGCTGATGCGCCCGATCGCGTCGGCGTCGAGCGCCGATGCGGCCTGCGTGAGGGTCATCGGCTCAGCCGACCGCGCCTTCCATCTGGAGCTGGATCAGGCGGTTCATCTCGACCGCGTACTCCATCGGCAGCTCCTTGACGATTGGCTCGATGAAGCCGTTCACTATCATGGCGGAGGCCTCTGCCTCCGATAGGCCGCGGCTCATCAGGTAGAAGAGCTGCTCGGAGCCGACCTTGCTCACGGTCGCCTCGTGGCCGATGGTGACGTCCTCCTCGTCGATCTCCATGTACGGGTACGTGTCGGAGCGCGCCTCGTCGTCGAGGATGAGCGCGTCGCAGCGCACGGTCGACTTCGACTTCTCGCAGCCGGGGTACACCTTGATGAGGCCGCGATACGAAGTGCGGCCGGTGCCCTTGCTGATCGACTTGCTGGTGATCAGCGAGGTCGTGTTCGGCGCGGCGTGGATGATCTTGCCACCGGCGTCCTGGTGCTGGCCGTCACCGGCGAAGGCGATGCTGAGCACCTCGCCGTGCGCGCGCTCGCCGAGCAGGTAGATGCTCGGGTACTTCATGGTGACCTTGGAGCCGAGGTTGCCGTCGACCCACTCCATCACCGCGTCCTCGTGCGCCACGGCACGCTTGGTGACCAGGTTGTAGACGTTCGAGCTCCAGTTCTGGATCGTCGTGTAGCGAACTCGGGCGCCCTTCTTCACAATGATCTCGACGACGGCCGAATGCAGCGAGGCGGTCGAGTACGTCGGCGCCGTGCAGCCCTCGACGTAGTGAACGCTGGATCCCTCGTCGGCGATGATGAGGGTGCGCTCGAACTGGCCCATGTTCTGGGTGTTGATCCGGAAGTACGCCTGCAGCGGCAGCTCCACGTGCACGCCCTTCGGCACGTAGATGAACGAGCCGCCCGACCAGACCGCGGTGTTCAGCGCGGCCAGCTTGTTGTCGTTGGCGGGGATCACGGTGCCGAAGTGCTCCCGGAACATCTCCGGGTACTCCTTCAGCGCCTGGTCGGTGCCGAGGAAGATGACGCCCTGCTTCTCCAGGTCCTCGCGGATGTTGTGGTACACGACCTCGGAGTCGTACTGGCCGCCGACGCCCGCCAGATACTTCTTCTCCGCTTCCGGGATGCCGAGCTTGTCGTACGTGCGCCGGATGTAGTCGGGCACGTCGTCCCAGCTCTGGACCGCCTTGTCGGTGCCGGTGACGTAGTAGTAGATGTCCTGGAAGTCGATGCCGGACAGGTCAGCGCCCCACTTCGGCATCGGGCGTGCCTCGAAATGGCGATACGCCTTGAGGCGCAGGTCAGTCATCCATTGCGGCTCGTCCTTGACCCGACTGATCTTCTCGACGACCTCTGCGTTGAGGCCCTTCTGGAAGATCTGGAGCGGCTTCTCCACGTCGTGCCAGCCGTACTTGTAGCCGTTGGGGATCTGGTTCAGGGCTGGATTCGGAAGGGCCATGCGCTCCTCGCGGACTGCGCCGGGACCGCCTGCACGCGAATCCCGACTGAATTGGTCGGTGTTACGCGGCCATTGTCCCCCACGCGTTCGGCACGGTCAACCGACGCGCGGGCGCCGTGGCCTTCGCGATCAGTGGCCGGTGTACCGCGCGAGGGCGCCGGCCACAGCCTGGCCGACGATTTGTGGCCCGCCGAGCAGGATCAGGCGGCTCACATTGAGACGGTCCAGCTCGCCGGCGCTGCGAGCCGGGATCGAATCCCGCCTCACCAGGATGGTCGAGGCACCGCGAACGGCGGCGGCCGGGCCGGCGGCCAGCGCGTCCGGGAAGTTCTCGCCGGTGGCGACGTAGGCGAGCGCTGTGCCGGATGGCAGGTGGGAGGAAGAGATCGCCGCCGCCGTGGCGTAGCGGTCCTGGCCGGCCAGACGAATGACCGCGCCGGTGGTGTACGCGTCGAGCGCCGTCGCCACGGCGCCCGATACGACGCCGGTACCGCCGACCACGATGATGCGACCCGGCCGCAGCCGCTGGAGCTCGGCCTTGATCACGGCCGGGAGCGAGCCGGGATTGGTCAGGAGCAGCGGACCTCCCGCTCCTGCCGCATGGGGCACCGCCGCCAGGGCGTCCGGCCACCCGTTGCCGCTGGCTACGTAGACGGTCTGCACGCCGGGAGCAAACGTGGCGGCCGAGACGGCGGCCGCGGTGCCATAGCGATCGACGCCGGCGAGGCGCGAGGTACCGCCGCCCGTCTGGTAGCGGCCAACGAGCGAGGCGACGTAGTCGGAGACCACGCCGGTTCCGCCCACGATGACGATCCGCCCCGGGTTGAGCCGCTCGAGCTCGGTCGTCGCCAGCGCCGGCAACCGATCGCGCTCAACCAGGACCACCGGCCCGCGCTGGAAGCCCGCCGCGGCCCCGGCGGCCAGCGCGTCAGGGAATGCGGCCCCCGTCGTGACGTAGGCGACCGGCACGCCCGGCGCGAACGCGTCCTCCGAGACGGCCGCCGCGGTCTCGTAGCGGTTGCTGCCGTATTGGCGCTCCACCCTGGCCGTCGAGGCAGGCGGCGCCAGACAGGTGCGCCCGCTGGACAGCACGCTCACCGTGCCGTTGGTCGCCGCGATCCGCACACGGGCCCAGGCGCAGTTGTTCGTCTCGCTCGACTCGACGTACCAGTTCTGCTCGTCGGCGCGTGCCTGGACGGTGTACTCGCCGGCCGGAAGGCTGGTGATGTCGATCCACTGGAAGGCGAAGTTGGCCGGATACTCGTCACCCCATCCGACCGACAATCCCATCCGGTTGGCCAGGTCGCCGCTGTCGCCGCACAGACGCTCGGGATACACCTGCGCCTGCGGCGCTCCCGGCAGGGATAGGTTGTATCGGCGGCTGTCGAGGAAGCAGAAGCCGACCTTGGTCCCGCGGCGCACGACGCCGTCGCTCGACCAGAGCTGATAGAGCATCACGCCCTGGATGTGCCAGTGATCATGCCCGTCGCGGGCGTACTCCATGAGGGCGCGGCTGTCGACGTGCCGCACGCCTCCCGCCGTGTCGTAGATGGCCTGGCGCGTCCGGAGGTGGGCTTCCGAAACGGCGGCGCGAGTGCCGCGCACCTCGAGTGGCCCGGCGCCCTCGTTGGTCATGATGGTGGTGAAGCGCAGCCGGCGCTCCACGCCCGAGGTCTCGGTGTAGAACGTCGATAGGTTCGCCATGCGCAGGTCCGGCAGCCGATCGGTTGCCGCAGCGGCCGGGCGCGTCCCGAGGATCGCAGCGATCAGCGAGAGGGCGAGCGCGACCCGAACGATCCTGGTTGGATGGGCGCTCGGCAACAGGGCCTCCGCAGCGAGGTGATCTCTGGCAGTCGGAGGCTAGCAGAGTGCCGGAGGGCGGGGCATGACCCGGCGGTGGCACCGCCGCCAGCCGATGGTCACCGGGTGGCGGCCTGCACCTCCTCGATCGTGGCGCCGGAGAAGACAAGGCGACGAGCATCGGACGCCGTGAGTGCACCGTCGATGCTGGCGAGGCCCACGACGCGGCCGGAGGCGAGATACGCCAGGACGCGATCCGCCTCGACCCAGTGCTCCTCGTCCCAGCCATCGGTGGCGCCGACGACGTCGAGCGTGGCGCCGGCCACCTCGGAGAAGACCCATGCCGGTGGCACCGGTGGCACGGGCAGCTCCAGCATCGAGAGCGCGGCGCGCTCGCCGGCCTCGCGGGCTGCGTGCCAGTGCTCGACCCGGCGACCGCCGACGCGGGCCACGTCGCCGGCGGCCCACACCCTCGGATGGCTCGTGCGCCCACCGTCATCGACCAGCACGCCGTCCCCCGTGGCGATCCCCGCTTCCACCGCGAGCTCCTCGCGCGGCCGCACGCCGATCCCGGCCACCACGAACGCGGCGGGGACCTCCTCGTCGCCGATCCACGCCGCGTCACCGATCAGCCGGGTAACGGTCGAAGCCAGCCGTAGCTCAACCCGGTGCTGGGCCAGGCGGTCGGCCACCCAGGAGGCGAGGCCGCTGCCGAGAGCGCCTCCCCACAGCGCGGGCGCCATCTCCACCACCGTCGGGCGCAGCCCCAGCGCGGCCAGGCCACTTGCCACCTCCAGGCCGATGAAGCCGCCGCCGATGACCACTACCGGCGCGCCGGGCGGCGCTCCCACCGCGGCGGCGCGGAGGCGGCGCGCATCGGCGGCCGTGCGCAGCGTGAGGGCCTGCTCCGCGTCTGGAATCCCGAGTGGTCGGAGCTCTGCGCCGGTGGCCAACAGGCAGCGCTCGAAGGCGAGCACCGAGCCGTCCGCCATCGCGGCCCGGCCGGTCGACGGATCGATGGCCACCACCGGCGCGCGGGTCGCCACCTCGATCGACCGGCGCGCGTACCAGGACGCCGGCTCGGCGTCGAGAAGCTCGTCCGGGAGCTCCTCCCGCAGCAGCTCCTTGCTGAGTGGTGGTCGGTTGTACGGAAGCCGGTCCTCGGCGCCGACGATCGCGATCGTGCCACCGAAACCGTGGCGCCGCAGAGCTCGGGCGCACCGCACCGAGGCCACCCCGCCGCCGATGAGGAGCACGTCCGTCGAGCGATCAGCCATCGGCGTTAGCGAGCCATCGGCCTTCCACACCACCATGCTACCGGCGAGGCTAGACTCCGATCCGATGCCACTCTCCGACGGCCTCCGCCTGCGAATCGCCGATGCCTACGATCTGTCACGCATCGCCGAGCTCCGCGAGTCCGTCGGTTGGGGCGTGCACCGCTGGGCACTGGATGCAGTGCTGGAGCCGCCTCGGGCGCGGACGGTGGTCGCCGTGGACGAGTACGAGCGGGTGGTCGGGGTGGGGTCCGGCATCGTCTACGGACCGCTGGGCTTCGTCGGCAACATGGTGGTCGACGCGGATCACCGTCGGCGAGGCATCGGTGCGGCAGTCCTGCAGGCCGTCATCGAGTTCCTCGAGGGCCGCGGCGTCGTGCGCCTCGAGCTGTACGCGACGAGCGACGGACGCCCGCTGTACGAGCGACACGGATTCACCAGCGCCGGACCCAGCCTCGTCGCCGGTGTGCCACGCGGTTCCCTGCCGGGCGTCGCAGGAGGTTCGGTGCACGAGGCGGCATCGGAGGACATGCCCGATCTCGCCGCCTATGACGCCCCGCGGTTTGGAGGGGATCGCAGCACGCTCCTGCGGCGCATGCTGGACGATCCCGACCGGCCCGTCCTCGTCGCGCGCGCGCGGGACCGGATCATCGGGTACGGATGGCTTCGCCCCGACGGCGAGCGGCTGGGACCGCTGGTGGCGGACACACCCGACATCGCCATCGGCCTCATGGTCGAGGCGTTCAGGCGGATGCCGTCGGCCGAGCGCCTGTCGCTGAACCTGCCGGCCGCCAACCGAGCGGGTGCCGATCGGCTGGCAAAGCTCGGCGCCGAGCTCGAGCCCTGGGACGGGCGCATGGCACGCGGACCGCAGGTGCCGCGCCGTGACGAGACCATCTACGGCAACCTGGTGGGCGCGCTCGGGTGAGCACCACGACGGGGCTGGTGCTGCGGGCTCGCTCCGGGTTCTACACGATCGAGACGGCGGAGGGGGACCTGGTCGAGGCCAGGCTGCGCGGCCGGATGAAGAAGGAGCGGCAGGCCTCCGATCTTGCGGTCATCGGCGACCGCGTGACCGTCGAGCGGGTGCCCGATGGGACGGGCGCCATCATCGCGGTCGAGCCGCGGAGGAGACGGTTCAGCCGTCGGCAACCTGGGCCTCGCGGCTCGTGGCGCGAGGACGTGATGGTCGCCAACGCGGACCTGGTTGCGGCCGTCTTTGCCTGCGATCGGCCGCCGCCCAATCCACGCCTGATCGACCGCTTCCTCGTAGTTGCCGAGTACAACGAGGTGCCGGCACTGCTGGTGGCCAACAAGGTCGACCTCGTCGGGCCTCGTGTGGCCGAGGAGCTGTTCGGGCCCTACCGGCGGATCGGGTACGACGTCGTCTTCACCAGCGCCAGGGCCGGCATCGGCCTCCACCGGCTGCGCGAGCACCTTGCCGGCATGCTGTCGATCGTCACCGGTCCCTCGGGGGTCGGGAAGTCGACGCTGCTGAACGCCATCCAGCCGGGTCTCCAGCTGGCCACCGGCGCGGTCTCGGAAGTCCTGAGCGGCAAGGGAAAGCACACCACCACCCATGCCGAGCTGCTGCCGTTGGAGGGAGCGGCTGGTGGGTACGTCGCCGATACGCCCGGCATCCGGGAGCTCGGGCTGTGGCAGATCCCGTCGACCGAGCTGGCCTGGTGCTTCCGGGAGTTCCGTCCACACCTCGGGCATTGCGCCTTCAACGACTGCACGCACCTCCACGAGCCGCGCTGCGGCCTGCGCACGGCGGTGGGCGCCGGGGCGGTCGGCGAAGGGCGGTACGATTCCTACCGCCGCATGCTGACCGGCGACCTGGCAGGCTAGCGCCCTACAATCGGACGACTATGGAGATTGCACCCGGCGTCCACCAGGTGCGCATGCTGGGCGCCGACTCGTTCCTGATTGCCGAGGAGCGGCTGACCCTCATCGACGCCGGCATGCTCGGGTCGACGCTCATGCTGCAGCGCTACCTGCGACGCATCGGGCGACGCATCGAGGAGCTCGAGCGAGTCGTCTGCACGCATGGCCACCCCGACCACATGGGTGGAGTGGGCGAGCTCGTTCGCAGGCTGCCGGATGTCTCGGTTCTCATCCATGCCGATGACATTGCCGGCTTGCGGCTCCCGCTGCGCGGGGCGCTTGGCGGTCCGGCACGGACGGCGGTGCGCCGCGGCCGCCTCATCCAGTACCTGACCCGTGCGCCGGCCGATCCAATCCTGGTCGATGGCGATGAGGTCCTTCCGGTGCTGGGCGGTCTGCAAGTGGTTCACACGCCCGGTCATACGCCGGGAAGCATCTGCCTCTACGCGCCGCGGCACCGGCTCCTGTTCACCGGGGACGTGCTCCAGGTCATCCGCGGCCGCCTGACCTATGCGAGCGCCTTCTTCAGCCACGATCATGCCGGGGCCCGATCGTCGGTCGAGCGCCTTGCGGTGCTCGACGTCGAGACGATCGCCCTCTCGCACTACCCGCCCTGGCGCCAGGACTGCAACGCGATGCTGGGGAAGCTCGCGGCGCTGGCGGCCGGCTGAGCGGCCGCTCGTCGGCCGCCTCTCATCGGGTCAGCGCGCCGCGGTAGAGGTCCAGGAGGCGAGTGCTGAGGCCGGGCCCCGAGCCGACGAGGTGGAGGAACGCATCGGCTTCGAGCGCCAGCAGGGTTGCCGGTGTCGCGGCGGTCACCGTGGCCGTGCGGGGCGACCGGCGCAACAGGCCGATCTCCCCGAAAACGTCGCCGGGTCCCAGGTCGCGCAGGTGGATTTCCCGACCGCCCTGCTCGGCCGACTGGGTCACGCTCGTCCTCCCCTCTCCGATCAAGTAGAAGCGGTTCGCCGCATCGCCCTGCCGCACGATGGCGGAGCCCGCCTCGACCCGGACCTCGACCAGCTGTCGGGCGGCCGCCTCGAGGCGCGCCGTCGGGAGGCCGGCGAAGATGGGATGGTCGAGCAGCCGCGCGCGCGCGGGGCTCAACGGCTCCGGCTCGGCATCCCGGGTCGACAGCGCCAGCGCGACGACCACGCCGGCCGTGGTGATGACCGCCGAGCCGATGAGCACCGGCGGAACGCCGTATGCGTTGGCGAGGACCGGCATCGCCAGCGAGCCGAGCGAGTACAGGACGGCCGAGGTCGTCTGGAGCACGCCCATGGCACGACCGCGCAGCTCGTCCGGCACGATGCGCTGGATGAGGGTGGTGTTCACGACGTCGAGCAGCAGCAGTCCGGCGACCGCAACGCCGATGGCCAGCATCGCGGTAACGAGGTCGCCGGCAAGGGCGAGCCACACCAGCCCGATCCCGCCCACGGCGCCACCGAGGACCAGTGGCACTCCCAGCCGTCGCGCGAGCAGCGCACCACCCGCGATGCCCGCCACCACGCCGCCCACGCCAGTCGCCGCGTTGAGGTAGCCGGCGCCGGCCTCGCCTGCCCCGAGGACGTCAACCGCGATGACCACGGTCAGAACCCCGACGCCGCCCCCGACGATGCTGGTCGCCGAGTCGAGGATGAACGGCCCGGCGAGGGGCCGGATCAGCGCTCGCCAGCCGGCCGGCGTCGCCTCGGTAGCCGTCTTCCCCTCCTCCACCACCGGCTCAGCGGCCCGCGGAACGGGAAGGCGCCACAGGACGACCGCCACCACGGCGAACGATGCGGCGTTGAGCAGGAACGCGAATTCGAGGCCGCCACCGGCCAGAAGGATTCCGGCGAGGGCCGGGCCGACGATGAACGCGACGTTGTCGAGCGTGGCCCACGCGCTGTTGGCGGGCCCCAGGTCGCTCTCATCGACGAGCATCGGCAGCAGCGCCGCAATGGCCGGCCCGAAGAAGGTCGAGAAACACGCGGCCAGGATCGAGAGCGCGACGATCGCGATGGTCGGCGCATCGACGACCACGGCGGCCGCCAGGACAAGCATCAGGATCCCTCGAGCCACGTCGGTGACGAGCAGGACCATCCGCCGATCGAACCGATCGGCGACGATCCCAGCGGGCACCGAGAGGAGCACGTACGGCAGGATGCGGGCGGCGCCGACGATGCCGAGCAGGACCGCCGAGTTGCTCTCGGCATACACCACCACCAGCACGGCGACCAGGTAGAGCCAGTCGCCGATGCCTGAGATGAACTCGCCGGCCAGAAGGCGCGCCAGAGCGCGATTCCGCCTGAAGAGGTCGAAATAGGTTCGGCCGATGCTCACCGAAGGCCCGCCGGACGCCGTGGCCGCCGACGGCCGGGGTTGTCGGCCACGCTGGCCAGGATGGCCTTGACCTCGAACGGGCTCAGACCGGGGTGCTTCGACATGATCAGCGCAACCAGGCCGGCCAAGTGCGGCGCGGCGAAGCTATTGCCGGTGGCCACCGTGCTGCCGCCGTCCTTCCAGGCGATCGGCACGTCCACGCCCCAGGCGCCGAACTCGACCGGTGGCGACGGGTTGTAGTAGATGCGCCACGGATCGGCCTCCGGATGGGCGGCCACGGAGAAGACCGATGAGAACAACGATGGGTAGCTCGGGGCCGGCACGTTGTTGGCCGCGCTGACGAGCGCCATGCCGCGAAAGTAGGCGCGATCGGCGAGGTCATGGAAGACCGGGTACAGCGACTCGCTCTTCGACGATAGGCTCAGGTTGCAGACCTCGAGGCCCTGCTCGATGGCCCACTCCAGGCCGGCGGCAAACGCTGTCCCCTTGCCGCGGAGGTCCGCCCCCAGGACCCTGATCGAGATCAGCTCGACCTCCGGAGCGAGGCCCAGGATGATCGCCCCGCAGGCTGTCCCGTGCCCGAACATGTCGACCGGTCCGTCGGGGACGACCTTTGGGCCGTCCTCACCGAGCTCGACGGTCACGTTCTCCACCACGCGTCCGTGAAGCCGCGGATGGCTGTTCTCGAGCCCGGAGTCGATGATTGCGACGCGCACGCCCTTCCCGGTCGCGCCGCCCCAGGCCCATTCGCGGGTGACGCCCCGGACCCGCAGGCTGCGACGAAGCTCCCGCCGTGGATCCGCGAACGGCTCCGACCATGCCGGAAGCTCCTCGGTCACCGCCCGGCTCGTGATCGCCTGCCGCGCCCGGCGTGCGTCGCCACCACGTCGAGGATGTCCGTCAACAGGGCCGTCTCGCGGTCGGTAAGCGATCGCAGCCGCGCCACCTGGTCCACCAGGCGCCAGTACGGTGCGTCGTCGTCGACGTCGAGGTTCGCCGTCGCGGCAGCCACGAGATCCTCGACCTCACCGTCCGCCATGTCCGGGCCGAGCTGGCGCAGAACGCTGCGGAGGAGACGCTCGGTGTCGCGCTGCACCCGCGCGGCGCTGATGGCGACCGTCGCCTGCCCGGCGAACACGGCCAGCAGCTCCATGTCCTGCAGGGAGAAGGTCGGAGAGCCGCGCTTGTCAAGGACCTGGAGCACGCCGAGCGTGCCTTCCTCGTCGACGAGCGGCGCGGCGGCGATCGATCGAGGCACATACCCGGTCTGCTCCGCCGCGTTCCGGTTGAAGCGCGGATCACTCGCGACGTCGGAGAGCGAGAGCGCCTGACCGGTGGAGTACACGAAGCCGGCGATTCCCTGACTGGGCGGAACGGTCAGCCCGACGGCCCCCGCCCCCTGCTCCCCGGCGGCAACGCGGAATTCGAGCCGATCGGGGTCCTGCTCGAACAACGCGATCGAGGCGGCCTCCGCGTCGAAGAGCCGCACCGTCGCGTCGACGATGCTCTGCAGCAGTCGGGTCTCGATGTCGCCCTGGAGACGACGCCCGACGGCAGAACGCCGCGCCGCCGCAACGAGTGCGGCGAGCGCGGCTTCGGTCTGTTGGTCGACCAACGAAGGTCGCCTACCGCCGGATGTTCAGGTGGCCCTCGGTGTCGTCGTCATCGGTTGCCTTGCGGCCAGACAGGCCGTGGCCCTCGGTGTCGTCGTCGTTGTTGTTACGCCTGAGTGTCATGGTGTGTCCCTCTACTTCGTCGTCGTCGTATGCCTCGCCGCCGAGCTGCCCCGGCCGCGAGAACCCTTCCATCGGCGGTCGCCGCCGGAAATTGTCCATCAGTCCGCACCTCCTTGGGCGGCGGGTGTAACCGCGATGACCTCATCCTATGGGTGCACCATGCATCCACGAAGCGTCTTCGCGACAGGTGAGATGTCGGTAATGCGACATGTCAGCGATCACTTCGGGCCTCCAGGCGGGCCAGGTCGCTGATCACCAGCGTCTCCCGGTCGATCTCGAGCAGCCCTTCGTCGACCAGGCCGCTGAGGAGCTTATTCACGCTCTGGCGCGTGCCGCCGATCATGGCGGCGAGGTCTGATTGGGTGAAGGGCCAGTTCAGCTCGATGCGCCCAGCCGCGCGAGGGTCCGCATCACGCGCCAAACGAACAAGGCGCATCGAGAGCCGACCGGCAAGATCCAGGAAGTGCAGCTCCTCAACATGCCCCGTCAATCGACGAAGCTCGCCTGCCAGCGCGCGAAGGAGTGCCCTGACCAACTTCGGATCGGCCGGCAGGAGCCGCAGGAAGTCGTCTCGCGGCAGGGCCAGAGTCTCGGCGGACTCAAGCGCTGTTGCGGTGGTCGAGCGCGGCGATCCGTCGAGCAGCGCCAGCTCGCCGAAGAAGTCGCCTGCGCGCAGGCTGGCGATGATCGCCTCGTCGCCCTCGTGGGAGGGAAGGACGATCTTGACGCCACCGTCGACCACGATGTGGAGCGAATCGCCCACATCGTCCTGGTGAAAGATGACCTCGTTCCGGCGGAAGCGGCGCGGCCGCATGAGAGCCACAAGCGCGCGCAAACCTTCGTCATCGACATGCGCAAAGAGCGCGCAACGACGAAGGCTATCGACAGCCAGAGCGTGATCCGGCACGCCGCTTCCCTCTCGTCCTCGAGTCCGGTCGGTCGTCCTCGCAACTGTCCTCTCGGGGGCGCCTTCCGTCAAGACCGTGTCGGCCACGCGACTGCACGGGCGCGTCGTGGCGGACCAGGAGTGCATCGAGACATTGACCGTCCCGTCGTCACGCAGCGTATCGCCTCGCATCCGCGCGGGACGGAAGATTCGTCCATCGAACGGCGAACCGCCGGTCGACCCGAGGAGGCACAAGAAGTGTTTGCACCCAACATCAGCACTCATCAGTTGGCCGATCAGATTCATCACGAGCGGCTGAGCCACGCGGCGCTGATTCAGAAGGTCACCCGCGAGCGCTCCACCGACTCCGTGAGCATCGACCGCATGGCGCAGCGCCGGGCCACCTCGCGACGGCTGGCAGCCACGCTCACCGCGGCAGCCCTCACCTTCGTCATCGCCGCTGCGGCCTCGGCGACCCAGCAGACGGAAGCGGCTGCTTCGCAGCACTCGGCCGGCGGCGGGGTCACCCTCCTTCGCTGAACAGATCCCTCCCATCCGCGAACTGACGCCGGGACCCGAGCCCCGGCGTCGTCGCGTGTGCCGTTGGGTTGGTGACCGGTGCGGCCATCGGGTAGAATCGCGGCCCTCAGGCGGGCGGGAGTAGCTCAGCTGGCAGAGCGCCACCTTCCCAAGGTGGATGTCGCGAGTTCGAATCTCGTCTCCCGCTCCACTTTTCGCGCGGCCCCCTCCGGCGGGGACCTGGGCTCATCGAGCGACCGGTTCAGCGTCCAGGGTGTTGAGGAGGGCGATCCAGACGATCGCCGCGACGATGAGGGAGAGAAGCTCGATGGTCGGCATGCCGTTCTGACGCGTGGCGGGCGATTTTGGATGCATTCCGGGTCGAACCTCGGACCTCCCAACGTCGTAGGTTCATTGCAGGGTGGTCGACTCGATCGACGACCGCCTGGCAGGGTCGAGGGGCTCGGAGGCATCGTTGTCGAGGGCAAGAGCGATCTCCAGACACCGGCTGGTACGCGGTCCTGACGGACACCGAGGGCAACGAGATGGCCCCTCTGCGAGCGAGCCCCGCAG
>JALZDF010000128.1 GCA_030862645.1 Chloroflexota bacterium | reverse complement strand
AGCGCGATCCGATACGGGTGTGTTGACGGGGCCCGCGAGCCCCGCTGCGTCGCCTTACGTTACAGGCTACGCGCAAGACCGCGCCAGCAGCTCCCGCACGCGGCGATCGGTGCCCCTCTGTGAGGACCGCTTCACGGCTGACGCTCCGGCTGTTCCCCTATCGCAAGGATCGACGCGTCACCGTCCGGCCATACCGCAGGGAGGTGATGGATGGCGAGGTTGGTGCGGGACTACGCCCTCAGCCTGACGCTGGCTGCCATGTTCCTCGTGAGCTGGCTGGTCCAGACGTTCGCAGGCTGGTTCGAGTTCGTATCCGAGCAACGCGAGCACCAGCAGGAGGCCTCAGCGTTCGGGCCGGACGGGTACATCTGGATGTGGCTCGAGTCGACGTTCGAGAACTGGCAGTCCGAGTTCCTCCAGCTGTTCACGATGGCGGTGCTGACCGCTTTCCTGATTCACAAGGGCAGCTCGGAGTCGAAGGACGGCGATGACGAGCTGATGCTGCAGCTGACCGCGATCCGCGCAGAACTGGCGGAGATCAAGGGAAAGGGGTCAAAGGCATGAGCGCCCGGCAGCAACTCGACACCCAGGAGAAGTACCGCAAGGAGATGCAGGGCGCGCTGGAGAAGATGATCGAGGACACGATCAGAAGCTCGGCCATCCCGAACACGCTGGCCTGGGTGGGAGTGGTGGTCGGCTCGTTCGTGATCAACCTCGCGCTCCTGGTACTGGTCACCGGCGGCTGACAACGAACGGGGCGGTCCCGGCGCGGGCCGAGACCGCCCCCGAGGGGAACCCTCAGTCCCGGGTGGCCAGGGGCCGCCAGGCACGGAGGCCGATCGCAGCTGCGAGGGCCAGCAGCAGCGCGCCGAGGAGGCTTGTCACGCCATCGATCGCTGGCAGCGCCGTGTTGGGTGGCTCCGACGCGCCGACCAGCTGGCCGCGGATCGCGCCGCCCGGGAGGTCGGCGGTGTGGACATTGACGTAGTAGCCGGACTGGTCGTCGACGATGGCCTGCAGCGTCGCCGCGTCCTGGTCCTCGACGCAGCCCTCGCTGGTCCCCTCAAAGCCGTCGACGTCGAGCGGGACCACCACGTCGCCGGACTCGCCTTCGGCGCCCACGTGGATATGCGACTGGGTCGCGGGCTCGATGTTCTCGACGGTCAGCTCCCAGCAGGCGGTGCCCGCATCGGGATCCAGCGTGATCATCGCCGAGCCGGTGCCGTCCTCATCGGTCTCGGCGTCGCCGGCCAGCTCGGCGGTCAGGACCGTCTCGGCCGCCAGGGCCGTGCCGGATAGGGCTAGGGCGGCCAGCAGACCGAGCGCGACGGCGATCGTCAGCGGAAAGCGGGGTCGTGTGCGCATGCGATTGCTCCTTTGGGTGCATCGGTGCATCGGTTGACCGGATGCAGGCAGGTTCGGAGCGGGTTACGCGCGGGTCGCGTGGTAGGGGACGTCGGCCACGATCGTGTTGCGGCGGGCAAACAGGCGCAGCTTCAGGCGCAGGGCGGTCTGGTTGTGGAGAAGGTTTTCCCACCAGTGCTTCGGCACGAACTCGGCGAGCACCACCAGGATCGGCCGATCGGGCGCCTGGCGCTGGAGGGCGTCCATGTAGGCCAGCAACGGACCGATGAGCGCCCGGTACGGCGACTCGACCACCACCAGCTCGGTCGAGCCCGCCCACTGGGGCCACCGTTCGCGCAGCGTGTCGGCCGTGGCCGGGTCGTGGGTGACGTGGACGGCGACCGCCTCGGTGCTGATCGAGTTGGCGAACGCGATTGCCTGGCGGGCGGGCCGATCGAGGCGCGAGATGGGCACGATCACGATCGGCCGCGGCGCGGTCTCCATCTCGTCGGGAATGCGGTCGAGCGCCAGCGCCCGGTCCATGTCTCGGTAGTGGCGGTGGATGCCGAGCAGCAGGAGCATGAGAAGCGGCACGAGCACGATCACCAGCCAGGAGCCCTGAAAGAAGTTGCTGCTGCCGACCACCAGCGCCACGACGGCGGTGGTCAGGGCACCGAGACCATTGATGGCGAGGCCCGGCCGCCAGCCGGGCTCCCGACGGCGCCACCAGCGTGTGAGCATGCCGCCCTGCGAGAGGGTGAAGGCGATGAACACGCCGAGCGTGTAGAGCGGAATCAGTCCGCTGACGCTGGCGTCGAAGCCGATGAGCAGCGCGATCGCCATCAGCGACAACGCCACGATGCCGGTCGTGAAGGCGAGCCGCTCGCCGCGAAAGGCGAACTGGCGCGGCAGGTAGCCGTCGTGCGCAAGGAACGAGGAGAGCCGGGGGAAGTCGGCGAAACTGGTGTTGGCGGCCAGCACCAGCAGCAGCGCGGTGGCGATCTGGGCCACCACCAGCACGGTGCCGTTCCCTGTCAGGTGGCGAACCAGCTGGCTGAGCACGGTCTGCTGCTCGGTGGGGTCGGGCACGATCCCGATCGAGGTGACCAGGAACGCGATCCCAACGAACAGGGTGGCGAACACGATTGCGGCCCAGGTCAGCGTGATGCGCGCGTTCTTCCACTCGGGCGGCTTGAACGCCGGCACGCCGTCGGACACTGCCTCGACGCCGGTGAGCGCCACGGCGCCCTGGCTGAAGGCGCGCAGGACGAGGAAGAGGCCGAGGGCTTGCCCCCCCTGCTCGAGCCCTTCCCATGCGGGCGGCGCCTCGTAGGCCGGGACGTCGCCGAGCACGGATCGCACCACGCCGTAGCCGATGATGCCCAGCATGATCACGATGTAGGCGTAGGTCGGCACCATGAAGATGGTTCCCGACTCGCGGATGCCGCGCAGGTTGCCGAGCATGAGCACCATGACCATCGCCCCGCTGATCAGGACGCGCTCGGGGTAAAGCTCGGGAACGATGGAGGTGAGCGCCGCCACCCCGGCCGACACGCTGACGGCGACGGTCACGACGTAGCCGATGAGCAGTGCTGCGGCGGCCAGCACGCCGGCGCCCGCGCCAAGGTTGTCGCTGGCGACGATGTAGCTGCTTGCGCCCTGCGGATAGGCCTTGATCGTCTGCCGGTACGACAGCGTCACGATGGCCAGCATGACGGTGATGAGGCCCGCCAGCGGCAGGGTCAGGGCCAGCGCGCCGGTGCCGGCCACGGCCAGCACGCGCATGATCTCCTCCGGCCCGTACGCCGACGAGCTGATGTTGTCGCTCGAGAAGATCGCCAGCGCCTTGGTCTTGGTCAGGCGCTCGTGCTCCTCGCGGTCGCTGTGGATCGGCCGCCCGATGAGCATCGTGCGGACCTTGCGCAGCGTCCGTGTCCAGCCAGGGCGCTCCAGGACGGTGCGCTCGGTGGCGATCAGCTCGTTCTCGTCCTCACCGCGCTGGAAGGCGTCCTCGAACGGCCGGACGATGCGCACGTACGCGTCGCCCGGGCGCTTGCCGCGGCGCTTCTCGCGGACCTCGAGCAGGGGATCGACGCGACGGTCGTCGGCCGGTCGAGAGGATCGAGTCACGGCGCGCAAGGTACACCGAACCTGGGTGAGCACGGCGGTCCGTCCGCCTCGCGGGGGTGCGGGGCGCGCCCATGTGTCGGCGGAACGACACCTGGGATGTCTACGGAGCGCAGGGTGGCCGATGGATCGGTATCGCGACGCTCATTCGACGCTGATCAGCACGCCGTCGCCGTCCGGATCCTCCACGTCAAGGATCGGACCGACCGCCCCGGCGCGAACCGCCTCCCGGATTCGATCGCTCTGGTCGCCGCCGATGCCCGGCACGAACCTGAGCGCTGCGTCGACGAAGCCGATCGGGATGCGCAGGTTCACCGCCTGGCGTCCGTGCTCGGTGACCCGGATGCGCAGCTGCCGTCCACGGCCCCGGCCGGCGGTCTCCTGGAGGTCCTCGAAGCGCTCGCCCACGCGCTCGGCACGCCGACGCGCCCGCTCCAGCCGGCGCTCGATTCGGTCTTGGAGATGCGCCGGCCGTTGCTCCGCTCGCTCCGCGCGGGTCAGCGCCTCGATGATCGGCGACGCCTGCTCCGGAGTGAGCGTCCCGTCGGCCACCAGGCGCAGCACCGTTTCGAGCTCCTCAGACATCGCCGTCCCCGCCCCTCGCCGCCAATCGTCGCGTGGCCTCCTCCACGTCGATGTCGCCACGTTCGAGCGCTCTGAGGACGGCCAGCTGGCCATCGTCCCTGGGCGTGGGTGCCAGCGCCGGGACCGATGGGCCGCGCCGCGGCGGGCGCACCTCGATATCGCCGGACATCGAGCGGAAGAGGAGCTGCGGTCCGCCTGTGCCGATGACGTAGCGACGCCGGTCGCGAGATCCCTCGCTGCGGTGGGGGAGCCGGATGTCCGCAGCGGTGGAAAGGCCGCGGACCTCGACCGTGAGATCGTTGCCGGCGCCGATGGACAGGTCGCCGCTCACCGTCTCGACCCGGTGGACCGGACCGTCCGCGAGCGTGCCCTCGATCTCGACGTCGCCGCTCACCGTCGCGGCACGGAGGTGCTCGAAGCGAGGGGCGATGGCGGAGACGTCGCCGCTCACGGTGTTGACGTCCAGGCTCGAAAGGGTTCCCGTGGCGCGCAGGCTGACGTCGCTCGACACGCCCTTGACTCGGACGTCGCCGCCGATCTCGGCCAGGACCAGGTCGCCGGAGACGGTTCGGTATTGCTGGGCGCCGCCAAAGCCGGTGGAGGTGAGGTCGGCGCTGACGCCGTCGAACTGCAGGGCAGTCCCGCGCGGCGCATCCACCGCCACGCGCGTCTCGATGTGCCAGGCGCCGCCGATCCCCAACACGCGCGCCAGCGAGGCCCTGCCGCCCGAGCCGTGCTTGGGCTCGGTCACGTCGAGCGAGCCCGGTCCCTCGGTCACCTCGAACCGGACGCGGTCCAGGATGGCATCCGCCTCGGCATCATCGGACGCGCGAATCTCGAAGGTCACGCGCACGCGCGCGGTCTCGCCGTCCGTCGCCCGCATCTCGACCTCCGGGCTCGTCACCCGCACCGAGAGCTGCCCGCGCTCACCGAGCCTGTGCTCGATCTCCTGCGTGCGAACGAACGTCGTCATGGGATGGCGGCACCCAGCTCGCGAAGGGCAGCGGCGGCGTCCTCGGCGCTGATCTCCCGGCGCGCGAGCCGCTCGAGGATCTCGCGACGCGCGTCGGCCGGATCGGTCTCGAGGACCGGTTCTTCGACGTCGCCGCCGAAGTCCGCGCCGAACTCCGCATCGGGCTCGATCGCTCCATCCGACAGCCCCAGCGAGCGGATGAGGGCGTCGACCCGCCCGCGGACGGTGGGATAGCTGATGCCGAGCTCGCGCTCCATCTCCTTCAGGTTCCCACGGGAGCGGAGGAAGCTTTCGAGCAGGCTCAGTTGGTCGTGGTCGAGCCGGCCGAAACGACCGACCCCGAACTCGCCCTCCAGCGCGGTGCCGCAGCTGCGGCAGTGGAGGCGAGCGATGGTGAGCTCCCCGGAGCAGACCGGGCAGGTCGCGATGACGTCATGGACCATGACTAGCGTCGCCCGCGGCTACGCGGCTCGCGCCGCTGGGCCTCCAGTCGGTACACGCGTCTGGCGTCGTGCCCGAGCAGCGGACGCCGTGCCTGTCCGATGCCATCCAGGGTGCTGCTCGCGAAGAAGAGGCGATAGTCGAACATTGGAGCCGGCTCCTACCAGATACGTGTCTCTTACGCCTGATTTGCGTCCGTTGAGGCGCCAATATGCATGGAAACGTCAAATGTGTCAACTACGTTTTTTGTTTTGGAAAGCGACACTGCCAAATTTTGTTGCGTGACGGTCCCTGTGGTCGGTGGACGAAGGCGCTAAGATGTGCCGCGGACCATGACCCCGCGCCTGCTGCCGTATTCCCCCGAGCGAGACGTGTATCGCCTCCTTGGGGTCCCCTCCACCGCCTCGACCGAGGAGATCAGCGCTGCCTGCCGCCGCCTGGCGCGCACCTTCCACCCCGACCTGAACCGATCAGGGCGGGCAACGGAAGAGATGCAGGTCGTCAACACGGTCCGCCAGGTGTTGAGCGACCCCGAGTGGCGCGCGGTCTACGACCGCGAGCGCCACCGTTTCCACGCCGAGCTGGGCCGGCCATCGTTCCCCGCGATGGATACGGGGCCGCTGTTCGAGCGGCGGTCGAGGCGCCGGCCCATCGGTCGCTATCTCCGTGCCGCCGCCGTGGGCGTTCGCACCGCGCTCCTCAGCCTGGCGCCGCCACGCTGCCGCGGCTGCCGGGCGGTGGTGACGGTTGGCGACGCCTACTGCGTGGCCTGCGGGACGCCGCTGCTGCCGGGCGGCTGACGCGAGTCGTGGTTCGCCACAGTCGGTTGCCAGCCGCGCGGTCGGGTCCGCTGGGACGATAGACGGCCTGGATCGAGGTCTGAGCACCCGCACAACCGTTGGGTCCGTGGCGCTTGCTGAAAGTGCGCCATGCTCCGACTCCGGATGAGCGCGGGCGACGCCCTACGCGTAGAGCGGGTTGACGCGCTCCGGGTCGATGCCGAGGTCGCCGATCGCGCGCTTCAGCTCGTCGGGCGTTGACTTCCCGTCGAGACAGAGCGAGTAGAGCGAGGCATAGGCGATGTGCTCGGCGTTGACCTCGAAATGGGTGCGCAGCGCATCGCGCGTGTCCGAGCGGCCGAACCCATCGGTGCCGAGCACGGTGTACGGCCGATCGACCCAGCGGGTGATCATGTCGGGCACGGCCTTCATGTAGTCCGTGGCGGCGACAATCGGCCCCTCGGTCGGGTCGAGGCACTGGCGGACGTACGCGACCCGCTGCTCGGCATCGGGGTGGAGGCGGTTCCAGCGCTCGGTGTCGAGCGCCTCGTTGCGCAGCTGCTGGAAGCTGGTGGCGCTCCACACGTCTGCCGCGACGTCGTACCGCTCCGCGAGCACCTGCTGCGCGCGCAGCGCCTGCAGCAGCATCGGTCCTGAAGCGAGGATCTGCATGCGCCGCGATCCGACCTGTGCCGGACGGAACCGATACAGGC
>JALZDF010000148.1 GCA_030862645.1 Chloroflexota bacterium | reverse complement strand
TGGCTGTACAGGTCGAGCGTCATCGTGATGGAGGAGTGCCCGAGTCGCTCCTGCATCACCTTTGGCGGGATGCCCGCTTCCAGTCCGAGCGTGGCGTGCGTGTGCCGCATGCTCAACGAGCTGGCTGACCTCGACGCCGTGGTCGGCATGGAATGGAGCTGGGAAGACGGCCGACGCCGGTTCATCGCCGGACCGCGGCGTCGTCACCAACGCAGTGCGGAGTGGCGCTGTGCCCAACTGCGGGAGGACTTTTACCAGGCGCTCGTGCTCACCGAGGCGCCGCCGCTTCCCAAGGTCGTGAAGGAGCTGGAGAAACTGCGAGGCGAGGTCAAGAAGCTTCGGGAAGTCGTGGACCGCGCCACGCGCTAGCTAACGCGTCGGCTAACGGAGTCTTCGGTACATCCCGTCCCTCGCCGGGACGTAACGGGCGTCAGGCTTCGCCGATGCTGTTCCTCGCCGGGTCAAGCCGGGAAGGACGGGACGTCCTGGGACCACTGTGGCGCGATTGCGGACCTAAAGGTCGGACGTTCGAGTCCTCTCGGGCACGCCAACTCACCTCACATCGCCGAAGGCGCAGGGATGCCGATCGGCCTCGCGAAAAGCACCTCGGTGGCCGTGACCGGCGTTCCCGATTGGCATGTCAAATCCAGCACCAGCCGTCGGGCGGCGCGCCCTGGCTGGATGAGTCGTCCGGCAGTGCCTGGGTAGGGCCGTCGGCCCGCTGGCAATCGGTGAACAGGATCCGCGCGCGCCAGGCATCCGGGTCCAGGGGCAGGGCGGTCAGAACCGGGAGATAGAACGCGAAGCTCCCGAGCAGCAGCAGTGCGCCGGTCACGATCACCACTCGGCCCGACGTCACGGCCCATGCCTGCGCGGCCAGGCAGCCGAGTGCCAGGCCCAGGAATGGGACGGTCGGCAGGAAGTACCACAGGAACGTCTGGCTGCGATCACCGGAGAGGACGAGCCACGGGAGATAGGTCGCCACCGCGGCGGCGAGGATCACCGGTTCGGGCCGATGCGCGGGCCACCGAGCCCGCGCCCAGGCGGCAGCGAGGACGGCGAGACCCAGGATAGCCGGCCACCACGCCAGCGGGTTGCCGAGCGCCAGGATCTCGCGGTAGCTCCCGCCCTCGTCGCCGAACCAGTACGCCACCGGCCGGCGGAGGAGCGGCCACGACCAGGGCGGGGACTGGTAAGGATGATCACCGCCGAGCGTGGTGTGGAAGTCGAGCATGGCCTGCTGGTGGTCCCAGATGCCACGCCATACCGATCCGACCTCCCATGGCGGCGCAATGAGGCTCCCGGGCATCCGGCCGGTGTAGCTGGCGACGTAGACGAGGAGCGGCACGATCCCGAGCAGCACCATGGTCGGCAGTGCCTCGCGGCGAAACGCGGCGATGAAGGCCGGCCACCAGCCGATGCCGGGTTGCGACCGGCGCCGTTCCGCCAGCTCCCAGGCGATCACCAGGCCGATGATGGCCGGCGCGACATAGGCGCCCGACCACTTGGTGGCCGTCGCCGCGCCGATGCAGACACCCGCCAGCAGCCGCCACGGCCGTCCGAGCGTCACGCGCCACCACCACGGTGGATGCGGCCGGTCCCGCCGCCGATCTCGATCGAGGACGATAGAGGTGACGGCCCCGATGACGAACAGGGTGATGAACGCGTCGAGCATGCCGACCCGCGAGTGCACCAGGTGGAGAAAGTCCGTCGCCAGTAATCCGGACGCGGCGACGGCGCCGACCGTGGCGGCGCGCCCGGCCGCCAGATGACGGAACAGGTGCCAGGCAAGCACGTAGACGAGCGCCACGCTCAGCGTCCCGGCCGCGGCCGCGGCGATGCGCCAGGCGGCCGGCTCGTAGCCGAAGAGCGCAATGCCGGATCCGATGAGCCACTTGCCGAGGGGCGGGTGGGATCGGCTTGCCAGCTCGGTGATTCCGCATACGCTCTCGGTGCCGACGACGTACCAGCAGGCATCGCGGGCGTAGAAGATCTCGTCGAAGACGAGCTCGACCGGGCGGCCGAGGCTCACGAAGCGCAGGACGGTCGCGCCCATCACGATGAGAACCAGCCCGACCGTGTCGAGCTTCGTCCAGGCAGCATTGCCCCGGGGGGTGGGCAGATTGATAATGCAGCTCCCTTCAATCTGGCGTACTGCATGCAATGGTGCATGGGCGACGACCGCGTCGCCATCCTAGACAACCGCGCAACGAAGGAGGTTCAGGAATCATGGGACTCGCACGTACCGTAGCCGCCGTGTTCGGCGCCATTTACCTGCTGGTCGGGCTCGTCGGGTTCGTCCTCACCAGCCCGCTGTTGGGCCTGTTCGAGGTCAATGCCCTACACAACATCGTGCACATCGTGCTCGGCGCAATCCTGCTATACGGCTCGACGTCGTATGCGGCTGCCATTCAGACGACCCGCGGCGTCGGCGCGGTGCTCCTCGTGCTTGGCGTCCTCGGGTTCATCACGCCGGACGGGTTTGGCCTGGTCCCGCTCGGTGGCAACGACATCTGGCTGCACCTCGCCACCGGCGCGATCCTGCTGGCCACCGGATTCATGGCCACCGATCAGGCGTCGGCGACCGCCTGATCAATCCGTCAGTCGATGTCGGCGGTCGTCCATGGAGGTCTGCTCGCTGCCGGCGATCTCCTCGTGGCAGGAGAGGGTGTTCATGAGCGCCGGGTCGTGGTACCAGACCAGGTGCCGCCAGTGGTCGGAGACGCCGCGTAGCCGATCACGCGAATAGGTGTCGCTCGGCTGGAGCCAGGCGTCCCGGGCGGGCAGACCGTGGCCAGGCACGAACTGGAACCCGATCTCCCGCCCGGCGCACACGGTGACGACGGAATAGGCGCCTTCCCAGGAGCGCTCGACTCGCTCGATGCTCCACCCGGGAAGGCGCTTGTTCACCTCTTCGATCACGACCGCGCGCCCGCCGTCGGGCAGCGAGGGGATCGGGACGCTGAGGCTGAGCGCGAAGGCGCCGGCGAGGGCCAGAAAAGATGCCCCGGCTCTCAACCGGCGCCTGGGTGGAAGGGACATGCGAGCTCTTTGATAATCCTCACCGCACCGGACGCGCCGATGTGGCAATGGGTTGCCGTGGTCTCGAGTCGTCTGCTCGCTGGAAATGCAGGATTCGTACCGGCCTCTGCTAGACTCGGCGCGTAAGCCGGGCCACGGATTCGGTGGCACCCGAGCGAGAGGCGGACCGATGAATTACGAACTCTACATGGCAGAGGCGATCGCCGAGGCCAAGCGCGGTGCCGAGGAGGGCGAGGATCCCGTCGGCGCGGTCGCGGTCATCGATGACGCCATGATCGCCCGTGACCACCAGCGCGTCGCCCTCGGCGAGGATCCGACCGCGCACGCCGTACTGCTCACGGTCCAGGCCGCGGCCCGCAAGCTCGGCACCCGGCGCCTGGCCGAGGCGACCATCTTCACCACCCACGAGCCGTGCGCGATGTGCGTCGGCGCCCTGCTCGAGGCGCGCGTGCGGGCGCTCGTGTTCGCCTTGCCCGACCCCGAGCGCGGCGCAGCCGGCGGCATCATCAACCTCGCTCGCGACACGACCATGCTCCATCAGCTGTCGGTCGTGTCCGGCGTACGCGAGAGCGAAGCCCGCCGCCTGGCGCCGGCGCCGGCATCGGTCTGACCCGGTCGCCCGCGAAGGGGGAGTGCGCTAGACTCGCTCCCGCACGGAGAGGTGTCCGAGTGGTTTAAGGTGCCGCTCTCGAAAAGCGGTGTGCGAATAGCACCGAGGGTTCGAATCCCTCCCTCTCCGCCACGCCACCTCCGCGGGAGAGGTCGCCTAGAGGCCTATGGCGCGGCACTGGAAATGCCGTTCGGGGCAACCCGTCGAGGGTTCGAATCCCTCCCTCTCCGCCATCCTCGATTGACCGATCCACCACGGTCGCCTACCATCGCGGCCGGTCGTGCTAGGCGGGGAACTAGCGGTGCCCTGTATCCGCAAACCGCTATAGCGGAGCTGAATTCCCGGTCGAGGGCGGCACCGCTCGCCCACCACCACCGCGTCCGACGTTGAGAGTCGGGTCCCGCGCAGCGGAGGTCCGTGAACCCCGTCAGGTCCGGAAGGAAGCAGCGGTAAGCGATCGCCTTCGGGTGCCGCGGGAGAACCTGGCTGGAGCCGGGCACGTGGGTGAGTGCGAGCTGGTGCTGATCGACGCCGGGTGCACGACCTCTCATCCGCCCGCCCGCCGGAATCGGTCCAGCCGAATCGGTGTACGGTAGGGCGAGTCATGCCCGCAGCCGAGCCGATGCCCACCGTCTCCGAAGCCGTTCCCCTCGCCGCTCAGCGCGCCCTCTATCGGCGCTTTCGTGCACAACGCTTCGCCGAGCTGGTTGGACAGGACCCGATCGTCACCACGCTGCGGCGCGCGGTGACCGGCGACCGGCTGGCGCATGCCTACCTCTTCGTGGGGCCCCGGGGGACGGGGAAGACGTCGACCGCCCGCATCCTGGCCAAAGCCATCAACTGCACCGCCCTCGCCGATGACGGCGAGCCGTGCGACGCCTGTGCGGCCTGCACCTCGATCCGCGAGGGCCGCGCGCTCGACGTCATCGAGATCGACGCGGCCTCGCACGGCCTGGTGGAGGACGCTCGCGACCTCGTCATGCGTGCCCTGACGGCGCCCTCCGAGCTGCGGCGACGCGTGTACATCATCGACGAGGTCCACATGCTGAGCACCCACGCCTTCAACGCGCTGCTCAAGCTGATCGAGGAGCCGCCGGATCACGTCGTCTTCATCCTGGCCACCACCGACACGCACAAGGTGCCGGCCACCGTCATCAGCCGCACCCAGCGACACGATTTCCGGCGCATGGCCGATGCGACCATCGTTGGCAAGCTGACGCGCATCGTCGCCAGCGAAGGTGCCGAGGCCGATGAGGACGCCCTCGCCCTCATCGCGCGCCTGGCCGATGGGGGCATGCGCGACGCCGAGTCGCTGCTCGACCAGGTGCTGGCCTTCGCGCCTGCCCGGATCACCGCCTCCGATGTCCGCGAGGCGGTCGGCCTCGCCGACGACGGCACGATCGCCGCCCTGGTGGACGCCTACGTCGCCGCCGATGCGCCGGCTGCCCTGGACCGCGTCAGCGAGCTTGCCGATGCCGGCCGCGACATGGCGCAGGTCGCCGCCCAGGCAGAGGGCGAGGCGCGTCGCCGGCTCCTCACCTCCGCGTCGGACCCATCGGCCGCGCGTCGCCTCGCTAGCATCCTGCGAACGCTGGCCGAGGCGGCCGGTGTCGGCGCACGAGAGGGTCGCGCCCGCCTGCTGCTCGAGCTCCTCAGCGTCGAGCCACGTTCGGAGCTCGCATCCGCTTCTGGGGCAGCGGCCACGCCGGCGCAACCTATCCGGACGAGCGATCCCGCCCCGCCTCCTCTGACCCGACGCCCCGAGCCGGCGGCGGCCGCCCCGGTTGTCCAGTCCGAGCCACCGAGGGGCCGGGCCCCGAAGGCCGAGCCGGTGGCGGCGGCCACCCTGACGCCGGGCGACGTGGCGGAGCTGCGCGCCCATTGGGCCGAGGTCGTGGATCGCGCCAACCCGGTCATCAAGCCGCTTCTCAATGAGTGCCGGCCGATCGCCCGTGAGGGGGCCCGCCTGACCCTCGCCTTCCCGGAGGGCCGCGACTTCATGCGCTCGCGTATCGCGCAGCGCGCCGGCGCCATCGAGGGCCTGTTGACTGAGATGTTCGGCGGATCCTTCGCCATCGAGTGCGTTGCCAGCAATGTGGAGCTCGAGCCGTTGACCGTCGAGCAGGCCCTCGGCCCGACCAACGACGACCCCGAAGCGCAGGCCCTGCTCGAGGGCGTGCTGAAGATCACCGGCGGTGAGCTGGTCGACGCGCCCGAGGTGCGCTGACACGCCGTCCCACCAATTCTGAAACGAGGACCAGCCTTCGTGAACATCGGCCAGATCGCCAAGATGGCGCAACAGATGCAGGCGCAGATGGCGCAGGCGCAGCAGGAGCTCGCCGAGACGACGCTCGAAGCCACCGCCGGCGGGGGCGCCGTGCGCGTCGTGATCACGGGGGCACAGGAGGTGCGAAGCGTGGAGATCGACGCCTCCGCCGTCGACCCCGACGAGGTCGAGATGCTCCAGGACCTCGTCATGACCGCAGTCAACGAGGCGATCGGCCGCAGCAAGGAGCTCGAGCGCGAGCGCATGGGCTCGATCGCCGGCGGCATGGGCCTCCCCGGGATGCCGGGTCTGCCCGGCCTGCGCTGAATCGCCGATGGCCGGGCTGATTGCGCCGGTTGCCCGGCTGATCGAGGAGTTCAGCAAGCTCCCGGGGATCGGGACGAAGACCGCCCAGCGCCTCACCTATCACGTTCTGCGCGCGTCGACCGATGACGCGCGGTCGCTGGCAGCCGCCCTGGTCTCGATCAAGGAGGACGTCGCCTACTGCAGCGTGTGCTGCAACATCACCGAGACCGGCGTCGACCCCTGTCTCATCTGCGCCGATCCACGCCGCGAGGCCGCGCGTATCTGCGTGGTGGAGGAACCGCTCGACGTGCTGGCCATCGAGCGTACGAGCGAGTTCCGTGGCCGTTACCACGTCCTGCACGGCGCGATCAGCCCCATCGATGGGATCGGCCCCGAGCGGCTCCGCACCCGCGAGCTGCTGGTGCGGGTCACCGCGGGCGGGGTGGAGGAGGTGATTCTCGCCACCAACCCGAACCTCGAAGGCGAGGCGACTGCCATGTACCTCGCCGACTTGCTGGCGCCCCATGTCTCGAACGTGACCCGCATCGCGCGCGGACTGCCCGTCGGCGGCGACCTCGAGTACGCCGACGACGTGACCCTCATTCGGTCGCTTCAGGGTCGGCGGCTCGTCGAGCGCTGACCGGTGCTTGACCCATACCGAACGAATGTTCCATGGTGAAGACTCGAACGCACGGATCCATCTCCCTTCTAACCGGGTCGCTGCCCCTCCACATGGAGCTCGCTTGACGACCCTGAAAGCCTGTTCTATAGTCCGTATTCGCGCCGGTACGAAACCGGCCGATGCGTCACGGACGGCGACCCAACGGATCGTGCAGCGTGACCATCGCGAGTTCACCCTCACAGGAGTACTCGAATCGAACGAAGCCGATCCCGCGCAGCGGGTGGGGCAACGTGGCTTACCAGCTGAAGAGTGACAGGAATCCACACGAGTCAGCGGGACAACGTCGAACTCTAAACCGGTGGAGCAGCCCTCTCGAGGGCAAGACCACTGGTTTCGTTTTGTACGGAGAGTTTGATCCTGGCTCAGGACAAACGCTGGCGGGGTGCATGAGACATGCAAGTCGAACGAGGTGCCATCGGGCTTGCTCGATGGCTACCTAGTGGCGGACGGCTGAGTAACGCGTAGGTGACCTACCCGGAAGTGGGGAATAACTGCCCGAAAGGGTGGCTAATACCGCATGTGGTCG
>JALZDF010000138.1 GCA_030862645.1 Chloroflexota bacterium | reverse complement strand
CCATCGACCGTAAGGTCGACGAGCCGGAAGCGCCCCCTGACGTCGGCCGCCTCGGCTGCGTCGTGCTCGTCGTGGCGCTGGTAGAAGCCGCGACGGCTGATGGTGTATCGGTCGCGCAGGAAGAGGTCCGCGAGCGACTCGGCCGCCTTGAGGGCCATCAGGTTCGGATTCAAGATCGGCGTGTCGGCGTGCCGGCCTGACCGGAGGATGCCCAGCTCCAGACATCCGGCGATGATCGTGCAGCCCAGAATCACGAGCTCCGAACCGTCGCGCTCCAGCGCCTGGAGGGCGGTGGAGGCCGCGTCGTCGGCGACGGCCGCAGGGTCCTTGATCATGTCGGTGATGTACCAGTCGATGCAATGGACGCCGCGGCAGTTCGCCCCGCCGTGGAGGCGGACGATGTCCTCGAGCCAGGGGACCGCCTTCCGGTGGTCGGTCAGCACGGTGTAGCTGTGGCCGAAGTACGAGGCGAAGTTCAGCGAGGCCTCCAGCGGGCCCACGACCGGGATGCCGACGAGCTCGCGCGCGACCCTGACGCCGGGGTCGTAGCAGCAGCCGACGATGACCGCGTGGTACCCATCATCCTCGAGGCGACGGACCTCGTCGAAGACGGCAAGCTCCATGAGGTGCTTCGGATAGTAGTAATCGACATTCGCCGGGGCGTTCGTCAAGTGGCTGATCTCGAGCACGGTGCCCGGTGCTGTCTGCGGCACCAGCGTCTCGCGAATGAGCTCGTCGTAGACGGCCGTGCCGAATGGGTTGATGAACGCGATCCGGCGTTCCATGGGCCTCGAACTCCCCGTGCGTGGAGCAAAGCGTACCGACCGTCAGTCCGGTGTCCTATGGCAGGGGCCCATGAAGAGACCCGTGGTTCATTGGTTCACGCCGACAGTCGCGATGTCCCCTCGACGAGCGTGCGGGCCTGCTCGCGGAGGAACTGCTGGACGTACCACGGGCCAAGGGCGCCCTTGCCGCTCGAGCCGCTGGCGCGCCACCCGGTGAACGGCTGGACCCCCGGCCAGGCGCCGCTCGTGGCGCCGGCTCGTCGGTTCACGTAGAGCACGCCTGCCTCGACCTCGTCGAAGAATCGCTCGACCTCGTGGTCGTCGCCGCTGAAGAGGCCGGCGCACAAACCGAATGAGCTCGCGTTCGCTTCGGAGATCGCCGTGTCGAGGTCTGGGACCGAGGCGACCGGCAGAATCGGTAAGAAGAGCTCATCGCGCAGCAACCGGTGCCGCAGGGGAAGCTCCGTCACCAGCGTCGGTTCGACGAAGAAGCCGGTGCGGCCGGGCGAGCGCCGCCCGCCGACCACGACGCGGCCGTGCCGTCTGGCGTCATCGACCGCCATCTCATAGCGGTCCACCGCGGATCCGTTGATGACGGGCCCGACCGAGGTGGCGCGCTCCGTCGGGTCGCCGACCGCCAGCGCCTCGGTTCGGCTCCTCAGACGTTGTTCGAGGGCGTCCGCGACATCCTCGACCACGTAGACACGCGATGTCGCAGAGCACTTCTGACCGGCGAACCCGAAAGCCGACTTGACGATCCCCTCGGCCGCCTCGTCAAGATCGGCGCTCGGGGTCACGATCACCGGATTCTTGCCGCCCATCTCGCCGATGAACGGTCGGCGGATCGGCGATCGGGCAAGCGTGCCGCTGATCGACATCCCCGCGGGCACTGATCCGGTGAAGGCGACGCCGTCGATGCCCGCGTGGGCGATGAGGAGCCGACCGGTGCGCTCCGCATCACCGGTTAGGACCGACAGCACGCCGGCCGGCATGCCCGCCGCCCGTGCCGCCCGCGCGAAGAGCATCGAGAGCATCGGCGCGTCGGAGGCCGGCTTCATGATGGCCACGTTGCCTCCGGCGATCGCTCCGACAGCCATGCCGGCGCCGGCCGCCAAGGGAAAGTTGAATGGCGAGACGATCGCCCAGACGCCGTAAGGGCGGAGGAGCATTCGAGCCCGCTCGTCGCCGACCCTGGCCGGTGGGCGCGAGAAGCCGTCGGCCGCCTCGACCTGGTCGCAGTAATACCTGATGAGCGTCGGCAGCTCGGCGGCTTCGCCGAACGCTTCCATGCGGGGCTTGCCGACCTCGATCGCCAGCCATGCGCCGAGCTCGGCCGCATCACGGTCGACAAGGTCGGCCGTGCGTCGCAGGACGTCGAGACGCTCGCGCCAGGGGGTCGCCCGCCAGGAGGGAAAGGCCTCGCGCGCTACCTCGACCGCCCGGTCGACGTCCGCGGGGCGGCCCGTCGGCACGCGTCCGAGGAGGAGGGTGGGATCAGCCGGGCTCCGGTCCTCGATCCACTCGGCGCCGGCGACTTCGTCCTCGCCGATGAGCATCGGGTGGTCCTCGCCGAGCCGCGACCCGACCCCGCTCAGGGCTGCCTCGAAGGCTAGGTGCAGTTCCTCGAGCGCCGGCGAGTCATTGGTGGCGTAGGTGACGGCGGGTAACGGGGCCGAGGACGGCACCCTGTCGCGCGCGCTCACCAGACGCTCTGCGCGGTCTGGGCGCGCAGGGACGGCCGATCGAGGCGGAACGGGTCCGGATCGATGGACGGAGAGGCGCCGCAGGCCATCTCGGCCACCAGGCGGCCGGTCGTCGGCCCCGCACCATTGCCGAACACGTGGCCGGCCGCGATGACCACGCCGTCAAGCCCGCTCGGGCGGTCGATCACGGGGAGGTTGTCCGCCGTGAATGGCAGGACGCCGGCCCAGGCGGCGGCGAACGAAGCTGCGCGAAGCTCCGGGAGGGAGTCCGCCAGCCCCTCGGCGACGAGCGCGATGCCTGCGAGGCTCGGATGCCATCTGAAGCCTGGGTAGTCCATGGCGCATCCAAGGAGGTAGCTCCCGTCGGGCCGTTGACACGCCGACTCGAGCAGGTCCAGGCCGTGACGGCGTTCGGCATCGGTCACGAACGAGCCTGCCCGAAAGGAGGGAAGGTCCTGGAAGATCGTGTACTGCTTGATGGCGGATGGACCGTAGAGGAGATGCTCGAGGCGCGGGGGCATGGGCTCGGTCCGCACCACCTGGAGCCTCATCGACTGGACATGGATCTCGATCCCGATGTCGCGGCAGAGATCCCCGGCCCATCCGCCCGCCGCCACGACGATCCGATCGGCATGAATGACGCCGTCGCCGGTCGCGACCCCCGTCACGCGATTGCCGTCCACGAGCAGGCGCTCGACACGCACGCCTTCCCGGACCTCGGCACCGGCGCGCACGGCCGCTGCCCCGAAGGCACGCACGTACTGCGCCGGGTCCACCTGCGCGTCGAGCGCGCAATACGATGCGCCGAGCACCGATTCCGGCAGCATCGGCACCATCTCTCGGGCCTGGGCGCCATCGAGGAGGCTGACATCGACGCCGTCAGCCTGCCGCTGCTGGACGAACTCGCGCATGACCGCGCGCTGCTCGTCGGTGAAGAAGTAGATGAGGCCGCCGTTGCAGCGTAGGTCGAACTCGGCGCCCAGCTCGTCGGCGAGCTCCGGAAGCCGTCGACGAGTCGCCATCACAAGCTCGAGCTCCGGCCCGGGCCGGCGCGTGTGGACCCAGACGTAGCCCAGGTTGCGGCCCGTGGCGCCGTATGCGAGCTGCTCCGCTTCGAGGAGCAGCGGACGCGCCCCGAGCTTCGCCAGCTCGTAGGTCGCCGCGGCGCCGACGATGCCACCGCCGATCACCACCGTGTCGGCCGTCGCCATGAGTGCCTCCCGGTGCAGAGAGCGGGACCGTATCAGCGAGCGCGGAGCCGGAGTACGGTCGCGACCACCCAAACCTCGGCAGACGGCTTGTGGGCGAGCGCCAACATCAGCCGCCATATACTGCGAGTGCTTGCACGGTGGGCGGCCATGACCCTGATCGACTCGGCGCTCTCGACCGACTGGTGGACTCGGCTGCTCCGGGCGTCCGGTCCGGAGGCGGCCATGGCCGCCACGCTGGCCCACGTGGAGGAGGCGGCCCGCGGCTCGGCGGTCGTGGGACTCATCGACGGCACCGGCTCTTGCGACGAGATGCACTCGGCCACCATGAGCGCGTTGGTCGTCGATCGGCTCCCCGAGATCGCTCGCGCGCTGGCGGACGGCATCGAACCGGAACCGACCCTGGACGGGGCCGGAGGCGTCGGGTACGAGGTCACCGACGGGCTCCTAACGGTTGCGCTGGCCCAACCATGGCCGTCGGCCGACGACGTGGAGTCCCGTGAGCGGATCATGAGCGCCTGCCAGGCCGCCGCGCTCGGCCTTGGGCAGGTCGGGCTCGTCCATCGCGAGCGCCGGCGCCGCACCGAGCTGACGCGTCTGCGGGCCACCGCGAAGCGCATCGCCGCGTCCCTCGACCTCGACGAGGTCCTGTCGCGCATCGTGGAAGATGCCGCCGCCCTGTTTGGCGCCGGAAGCGGCGAGATGGTTCTTCTCGACGCTCCGCGTCGCAAGCTGCGCGTGGTGGCGGTCAGCAACCTTCCGACCGATCTGATCGGGTTCGAGTTCACCTTCGGTGAAGGGCTGTCGTCGCACGCCATCCTCGAGCAGCGCCCCTTGCACGTGCCGGACTACCAGCAGTACGAGCATCGCCTCGAGCTCGTGGCCGAGCGGTTCGCCTACCGGTCCATCCTGTGCGCCCCGCTCCTCCTGCGCGGAGAAGCAATCGGAGCGCTCAACGTGCACTTCACGAGCGCGAACCGGAGATTCCGATCGAGCGACATGGACGTCATCGCCGCGTTCGCCGACCATGCGGCGATCGCGATCGACCACGCGCGTCGTTACGAGAACGAGGTCCGCCTGGCCGACGAGCTGGCCGCGGCCAACGAGCAGCTCTCGCGGTCGCTGACGGTCCAGGCGCGACTCACCGAGCAGGTCGTGCTCGGGCGAGGGCTGAGCGGCATCACCGAGGAGCTCGCCGCGCTGCTCGACCGGCCGGTTGCGATCCAGGACCATCTCTGGCGGCCGGTGGCGGGCGCGGCACCGGGGGGCGGCGACGAATGGACATCGCTCGTGGTCTCTAGGCCGCGGGGCAGCCGCGGCTCAGATCGCGCCAGCACTCACGAGAAGGAGGCAGCGGCGCGCTCGATCGTCCCGATCCAGCTTGGGGCCGACACCGCCGGCTACATGATCCTGCCCGGCGAGGAGGACCACCTCGCGGCAATCGATCGCGCCGTGGTGGAGATCGCCGTCAGCGGCGTCGCGCTCGAATTCGCGAAGCTGCGGGCGGCCAGCGAGGTGGAGCAGCGGCTCCAGGGCGAAGCGACCATCGACCTCATCACCGGAAGCTTCACGAGCGCCGAGACGATGTCCGCGCGCGCCGCGCGCCTCGGCTATGACCTGGACGAGCCGCGGGACCTCTTCGTCCTCCAGCTGGACCCCGATGCGTCGCCGGCGCTCGAACCCGATGGGCCGGATCCACGGCGTCGGATGGCCGACGCGGTCCGCGAGTCACTGGTGCGGCGCGCGCCCGGGAGCATGATCGTCACCCACGGCGAGTCCCTGGTGGTGCTGGCGACCGCCGTCAGCGGCACCTCTTCCGATCGGCTGGCGGCGAGCCTCCAGCAGCTCGCGTCGTCTCGGGCGCCGGGCGCCTCCATCTCGGTCGCCATCGGAGATGCGTGCGAGCATCCGGACGACTATCCGGCCTCGTTCAGGCTGGCCCTCGACGCCCTCGACCTGATCCGCAAGCTGGGACGCCGTAGCGCCATCGTCGGCAGCCGGCAGCTGGGGAGCTACCGCCTCATCATGAAATCGAGCAGTCGAGACGAGCTCGAAGGATTCGCCGCCCGGACGCTGGGTCCCGTGCTGGACCACGATCGGCGCACAGGCGGGGAGCTGATCGCGACCCTGCGGGCCTACGTCGAAGAGGGCTTCGTGCAGCGCCGCGCGGCCGAACGCCTCGTCGTGCACGTCAATACCGTCGTATACCGGCTCCGCCGTATCTCGGAGCTGCTCGGAGTCGACCTCGCCGACCCGTCAGTCACGTTCGACCTCTCGCTGGCGCTGCGCATCCGCGACGTGCAGGGGGGACGGTGAGCGCCGGGCGCCTGGATCGGCGCGTGGCGATCGTCAGCGGCGGAGGATCGGGCATCGGGCGCGCCACCGCGATTCGCTTTGCCAGCGAGGGTGCCCGTGTCGTAGTTGGGGACATTCGCGAGCAAGTCGCCCGGGAGGTTGCCACCGAAATCTGCGACGCGGGCGGCGAGGCGATCGCGCAGCGCGTCGACGTGGCGGCGGAGGAGGATGTCAGGCTCCTGGTCGGCCGGGCGATCGAGGCGTTCGGGCGGCTCGACGTGCTGCACAGCAACGCCGGCGTGCTCCTGCCGGGGTCGGTGACGGAGCTCAGCCTGGCCGATTGGCGAAGAAGCCTCGACGTGAACCTCACCGGTGCCTTCCTGCTGTGTCGCGAAGCCATCCCCGCCATGCTCGCCGGCGGCGGCGGCTCCATCATCCTCACCAGCTCCGTGTCCGGCATCGTGGCCGAACCGGCAATTGCCGCGTACTGCGCCACGAAGGGCGGTCTCGTCATGTTGGCGAAGCAGATGTCGGTCGACTACGCTCGCGCCGGGATCCGGGTGAACGCGATCTGTCCGGGCTGGATCGACACGCCGTTCAACGATCCGGTCATCGAGCGCTCCGGCGGTCGCGACGCGCTGCAGCCGTGGATCGATGCCATGGTGCCGATGGGCCGACAGGGGACCCCTGACGAGGTAGCCGATGCCGTCGTCTTCCTGGCATGCGACGAATCACGTCTCATGACCGGCCATGCGCTCGTGGTCGACGCGGGGCTCACGGCTCAGTGAGCATCGGGATCCCGGGCGTGGGCGACAAACGGATCCGCCGATCTTTGTCGGAGACCCCCATTGATGACCATCGGCGCTGCTCATAGCGTTGCGCGGATAGTCGAGCCTACGTCCACGACGGGGCCGATCCACCGATGCTCGGTGACAGCGCGAGGAGGGCGTGATGAGCGAGGCAATCGCGGGGACTGCTGACACTGCGCCAGCACACGTGTTCAGCCGGGAGGCATCAGGGTTCGTCCGTGTCGGATCGCCGTGGCGAATGCTGCTCCTCAACGTGGCGAACATCGGTGTGGCCTACATCATGTTCACCTACTGGATCCACCCGGCGGTTTTCCCGCAGAGCAGCCTCTTCCTCGCCATCCCGTTCGCGCTGGGACTGGCCATCTTCTTCAATCTGCTGTACGGCATGTTCGCGGCGGTCATGCCGCGCACGGGCAGCGAGTACGTCTTCCTGACGCGCACCTTCCACCCGGTGATTGGGTTCATGGCCAGCTTCGCGGCGGCCGCGAGCCAATCGTTCTGGACGGGCATCGGTGGCTACTGGATCGCGCAACTCGTGCTCGGCCCCATGCTTGCGGGCTACGGGGCGGCGAGCGGGAATGAGACGATCATCGCCATTGCCGAGTGGGCGAACACGCCCGACACCTGGTTCGTGTTCGGAACGACGTTCCTGGTCCTCATGGCTGGCCTGAACATCCTCGGGTTGCGCGCATACCTAAAGTTCCAGGACGTGAACTGGGTCATCGGCGCCGTCACCGGCATCGCGCTCATCGCGATCTTCCTGCTGTCTTCGCCGACGCAGTTCGCCGACGGATTCGACCGCTACGCGGCCAACACCGGGATCCCGAGCTACCAGGGAACGCTCGACATGGCGGCTGAGCTCGGCATGCCGACCGGTATCACCCTGACCGATACCCTCGGCATCATCGCGATTATCTGGCTGGTGGCCTGGGCCTCGACGTACGTCGGGGGAGAGGTGCGCACGCCGGCCAGGACGCAGCTCCGCGCGACGGCTGGTGGCGTTCTCCTCTACGGCGGCATCGCGTTCTTCCTGTTCGCGGCAATCAGCCGCGCGGTCCCGACCGAGTTCAACCAGGCACTGTCATGGCTCAGCTATAACGCGGAGGGCGTCGAGGCCTATCCGACGTTCATGCTTTACGCGGGCGTGCTGATCGACAGCCTTCCGGTGTTCATCCTGGTTGCTGCCGGCTTGGTCCTGTGGAGCTACTTCTGGATCCCGTCTGCCATGATCATCGCGACGCGCGCGATGTTCGCCTGGTCGTTCGATCGCATCGCCCCCGACAAGCTATCGGAAGTGCACCCGAGGTACCACTCGCCATGGGTGGCGGTTCTCGTGGTTGCCGCCATCGGCGAGACCTTCCTGATCCTCTACCACGTCGGCGTCTTCACTGTCCTGACGCCGGCATTGGCCTACAACATCGTCTTCTGGCTCGTCTCGCTCGCGGGCCTCGTGTTCCCGTACCTGAAGCACACGAGGCCGCTGTGGGAGAACAGCTCGGTCAACTGGCGGGTGGCGGGCATCCCGTTCATGAGCATCTGCGGGGCGATCGGGCTCCTCTACTTCAGCATCGCCCTGTACTTCATGCTGACGGTCGACCTGCTCTTCCTCAACACGCCGGAGCAGCTGCTCACCACCGCGGCCCAGTTCGCCATCCCGCTCGTCATCTTCTTCGCGGTTCGCGCGTACCGCGCATCGCGCGGAGTCCCGATCGACGCGGCATTCCGGCAGATCCCGCCCGAATGATCCATCGCCGCGCCACGGCACGGCAGCGCGGCGCAATGCGCCCCCCTCCCGGTCTGCCCGAGTGGCGTCGGCTCCGCCGATGAGCGGGGACCTCAGCCTCTACTATGCGGCGGACCTCCACGGATCCGACCTCTGCTTCAAGAAGTGGCTGAACGCGGGCCGCTTCTACGGGGCGGACATCGTGGTGATCGGCGGAGACCTGACTGGCAAGGTGCTCGTCCCGATCATCCCCACCGAGAACGGCTCGGGGGGCTGGTCGGCCAGCTGGGAGGGACGGGCACTCACGCTCGAGACGCGCGCGGAGGTGAAGGCCTTCACGCGCACGGTGCGTGAGCGCGGAGCGTACGGGTTCGAGACGACGGTGGACGAAGTCGAGGCCATTCGCGGGTCCGCGGATCTCGAGCGTGCCGTCTTTGCCAGGCTCAAGGTGGCGGCCCTCGAGGAGTGGGTGGAGCTTGCCGATACGCGGCTCGCCGATGGAGGACCGCGCGCCATCGTGATGCCGGGGAATGACGATCCGGAGGAGATCGACGGCATCCTCGAAACCTCCCGGACGATGGAGAACGCAAATGGCCGCGCGCTCGAGCTTGCGCCCGGCATCTGGATGGCCTCCCGAGGCGAGTCGACGCCGACGCCCTGGAACACGCCGCGGGAGGTGAGCGAGGAGGTGCTCGCCGAGCGTGTCGTCAGCGTCGTGGAGCAGATTCCCGCCGGTGCCATCTCGATCTGGAACATCCACATGCCACCGCATCGGACCGGGGTCGACGAGGCCCCGCTCCTGGACGATGATCTGCGGGTGCGATACGACGGTTCGGGCGAGCCGGTGATGCATGCCGTCGGCAGTGAGTCGGTTCGAGGATTGATCCTCGAACGCCAGCCGACCCTGGCGCTGCACGGGCACATCCACGAGGGACGAGGACGCTACAGGCTCGGGCGAACTGTCGGATTCAATCCCGGGAGCCGCTACGAGGACGGCGCGCTCATGGGCATCCTTCTCCGAATATCGGCCGGGAAGGGCGTCCGCGACCACGCGTTCACCCTCGGTTGAGCGCCATGTCGTCGGTGCTCCAGGACCCGGTCGAGGAGACGCGCCGGATCCTGGCAGTGGCGGATGAACGTGGGCTGCTCCTGCGGGCCGTGGGCGGGATCGCCATCGCGCTCCGGTCGCCAAGCGTCCGGCAGCTCGATCCGCCGCGCGAGTACCACGACATCGACCTTGCCACGCGGGGTGGATCGTCGTCGGCTGTCACCGATGCCTTCGTCGCCCTCGGCTATCGGGCCGCCGACCGCTTCAACAAGCTGAACGGATCGGAGCGCCTCCTCTTCCGCGATCCGGCAGGCCGACGTGTCGATGTGTTCGTCGATCGGCTTCGGATGTGCCACACCCTCGAGTTTGGCAACCGTCTCGGCCAGGACTCTCTGACCCTGACGCTGGCAGACCTCGCCCTCTCCAAGCTGCAGATCATCGAGATGACGCCCCGCGACGGCCAGGATCTGCTGGCGCTCTTCGCCGATCATCCGCTTGCGGACCATGATGATGACGGCATCGGCACGGACCGCATCGTGGACCTCTGCTCGGCCGACTGGTCGTGGTGGCGCACCGTCACGGACAACCTGCGGACCCTCCGGGACCGATGGAGTGCCGGGCGATCGGCGCTGGAGCGGGCGGCTGCGCCGCGGGCCGCTTCCATGCTGACGCGCCTCGACGAAGCCCCGAAAACCCTGGCGTGGCGGATGCGGGCACGACTTGGGGCGCACAAGCGCTGGTACGACCTCCCCGAGGAGGTCAGATAGGCCTCATGGCCCGCTCACGGACCTCGATGCTCACCTGCTGGGTGACGTTGTTGCCGTAGCCGCCCTCGTTCCAGACGGGTTCGGCCGGCTGCCGATTGCCCGTCTCGTCGGTCGCGCGAACCGCGAGCACATGACGGCCCGGTTCGCTGGGTGACCACGGAAGCGTCCAGATCACCGGGCCATAGGCGTCGAGCGGCCTTCGGAGCCGGGCCGGGATCCAGCTGCCGCCGATGCCGACCTCGACGGCCGCGACCGGGGCAACACCGGACCAGGCGATGCCACGCAGCGTGACCCGCCCTGGATACAGACGTTCGCCGTCCGCCGGCCAGGTGAAGAGTGACCGCACGCGCATCGGTCCGACCGGCGTCTCGTCAGGCAGCCCGTGCTCGCCCCGGTACCGATACTTGCGCGGGAAGTGACCGGCGAACGGCTGCTCGACCGCCGTGATCGAGGTGAGCCACTTCACCGAGCGCATCCCGTAGTGGCCCGGCACCACGAGGCGTACCGGAAAGCCATGCTCCGGCGTGAGCGCTCTGCCGCCCATCGTCCACGCCAGCATGGGTCCGTCCGTCGTTGCGGTGGCCAGGTCGAGGTTGAATTGGTAGGAGATCGCGCCTTCGGGCTCGACGGTGCCGTGATCGGCTCCGGTGAAGACGAGCTCGACGACGCTGCTCGCGGGCTGGCTCGCGGTGACCAGATCCGCCAGGCGCACGCCGCCGAAACGGGCAGTGCCCACGGCGCCGAGGCCCCACGGCGTGCCCGGCGGCGCCGGCCGCATGAGCGTGCGCCCGTTCCCCGCGCACTCGAGCGTCACCGTGCGCTCCACGGCGGGCAGTGCGGCGAGCTCGTCGAGCGTCCACCTTCGCGGTCGCGCGACGGCACCGGCGAAGTCGAGCTGCCAGCCGCGAGCGTCGAAGGCGGGAACCGGGAAGTTGCAGCGAACGTAGAAGCGGTCGGCCGGAACGACGCCCTCTCCGAGATCCGAGAGCTCCGCCTCGGCGTTGGGTGGATCGTTCGTGTGCCGAATCATGTTCGGGCCGGTGGTGGAGGGCGGTGGTAGGGCACGTAGGACGGCCACCACATCGCGGCGTCGATATCGGCCTCCAGGCGGTCGTTCGGGTCGGCCAGGCCGGAGTCGATCGCCTCGCGGCCGACCGCCACGGCGATCGCGCGGGACACGGTCCGCAGCTCCGAGACCGACGGGTAGAGCGCGCCGCCGGCGAGCCGGTCGGTCGTGACCGCCTCGGCCAGCGTGCGGGCCGCGACGAGCACCATGGCATCGCTGACACGACGTGCTTCAGACACGATCGCGCCGAGCCCGAGGCCAGGAAAGACGAAGACGTTGTTCGCCTGACCCACTTCGCGTCCCGCGACCGGCGGGAACGGGCTGCCGGTGGCGATGATCGCCCGCCCGTCGGTCCACGCCATCAGGTCGGTCGGGCGCGCCTCGGCTATGAGGGTGGGGTTGGACAGCGGCATGATGATGGGCCGATCGCAGCCGGCGGCCATGGCACGGATTGCCGCCTCCGTGAACGTCCCTGGGACCCCGGTGGTTCCGACCAGGATCGTGGGCCGATACGCGTCGATCGTCTCCGCCAGGCTCGCGCCGGGCTCCGCGGCAATCGAGCCAGCGGGAACGGCGAGCCCCCGCTTCATCTCGTCGAGGTCGGGCCGATCGGCATGCACGAGGCCGCGCGAATCCACCAGGGCCAGTGCGCGCGCCACGTCGGCGTCCGATATGGCGGCCTCGAGCATCGCCGCTCTCAGCAGCCTGCCGATCCCGATACCCGCCGCGCCGGCTCCGACCAGCAGAATCCGCTGCGCCGCCAGCGGCCGGTCCAGATGCCGGAGACCGGACAGCACCCCTGCCACGACGACGGCCGCGGTGCCCTGGACGTCGTCGTTGAAGCTCGGAAGGCGGTCACGATATCGGTCGAGGATGCGGAGCGCGTTGTGCTGCTTGAAGTCCTCCCACTGGATCAGGCAGCCGGGCCACACGCTTTGGACGCCCTCCACGAAAGCGTCGACCAGCGCGTCGTAGTCGGCGCCGCGCAGGCGAGGCTGACGGTGGCCGATGTAGAGCGGATCGGCCAGCAGGTCGGGATTATCGGTCCCGACGTCGAGGCTCACGGGCAGGGTGAGGCCGGGATAGATGCCGCAGGCTCCGGTGTAGAGGGCGAGCTTGCCGATGGGGATGGCCATGCCGCCGGCTCCGAGGTCACCGAGCCCGAGGATTCGCTCGTTGTCGGTGACCACGATGAGCCGCACGTCGTCGTACGGGCCGTGGCGCAGGATCTCGGGAATCCGTTCTCGATCGTGCGGCGTGATCCATGCGCCGCGTGTTCGGCGCAGGACGTGGCTGAACTCCTGGCAGGCGAGCCCAACCGTCGGGGTGTACACGATCGGCAGCAGCTCCTCCAGGTTCTCGGCGAGGACCCGGTAGAAGAGGGTGGCATTCCGATCCTGGAGGGCCGCCAGGCCGATGTACTGCTCGAGCGGATCGTCCTTGCGGTGCAGCCGTTCGAGCTCGAGGGCGACCTGCTCCTCGATCGTCATCACCCGGTCGGGCAGGAGGCCGTGGAGCCCAAAGGCCTCGCGCTCTTCCGCGCTGAAGGCGAAGTCCTTGGTGAGCAGGCGGTTGCTGAGGAGGGTCGTGCCGTGGAGGTCGATCTCGGCCGGGTGGCCGGCGACGATGGCGTCGTAGGGAGGCGGCAGCGGGCGCATCGGCTTCGAGGATACGCAGCCCGGACGCGTTCGGCGCGATACTGCGCACCATGCGGGTGAGAGTCGTCGCGGTCCTGCTGCTCGTGTCGGTGCTGGCCGTTGCCCTCGCCTTGCTTCGGGGCCTGCCGGTCACGGCCGTCGGATCGACGCTCATTCCGGGCGTCAGGATCGAGTGCGCCGGTTCGACCGGCGTCAAGGACGACTGCCGTGCATGGGGAGATGAGATCCTTGCCGAGGGACCCCCTTCCACGACGTTCGAGATGGACGACCTCGTGCGCCTCCGGCTCGAGCGCCCGATGCTCGGCTTCGCCTCGACCTGCGTGGCGGAGTACTTCGTGAGCCGATACCCCGACGACGCGACCTGGGACGACGAGGTCGCCTGCCGCCGATGACGACCGGGGCGCGACGCAAGGTGCTTCACGGCGTCTCCGCCGCGCCGGGCGCCGTTCGCGGCCGGGCGATCATGGTCGAGCGGCAGGCGCTGCCCGACGGGCGGCGCATTGACGGCAGCGAGGTGGACGCCGAGATCGGCCGCCTGCGCGACGCGGCCGCGTCCGTCGCGACCGACTCTGAGGCGCTGGCCGCGAGGGTCGTCGCCGCGGGCGCGGACGAGGAGGGCGGCATCTTCGCCGCGCAGGCCGAGATGGCACGCGATCCGGAGCTCATCGACGCCGCGGCCGCCCGGATTCGGGCGGATCGGGTCGACGGGATCGGGGCCATCGCCGCCGCCGCTGAATCCGCCGCCGACATGCTGCGCTCGCTCGAGGACGAGCTGATGGCCGGCCGCGCGGCCGACGTGCTCGATGTGGCCGACCGCATCGGCCGACGCCTCGCCGGCCTGCCGTCGGCATCGGTCACGCTCGAGGGGCCATCGGTCGTCGTGGCCGTGGACCTGGCACCGTCGGTGACGGCCACGCTTCCGCGCGAGATGCTCCTCGGCATCGCCCTGGAGGGTTCCTCGCCCACGGCACACGCCGCGATCCTCGCCCGTGCCTACGACGTCCCGGCGGCGGTGGCGGTCCCCGGCCTGCTGGCGGCCGTGCGAGCCGCGGGTGCCGCCACCGAGGTCATGCTGGACGGTGGGTCCGGCGAGGTCGTCATCGGTCCGAGTGCGGAAGACCTCGCCAAGCTCGGAGCCCTTCAATCGGCACATCAAGAGACGCGCGCGGCAGACCTCGAAGATGCCCGCCTGCCGGCGCGGACACGGGATGGGACTCGCGTAAAGCTGCTCGCAAATATCGGCGTGCCGGACGATTGCGCGCCGGCGCTTGCCCTCGGCGCCGAGGGCGTGGGCCTGTTCCGAACCGAGTTCCTGTTCCTGGAACGGACTTCCGCGCCTTCGGAGGACGAGCAGGCCGAGGCGTACGGCGCCGTGGCCGAGGCCTTCGCGCCGAAGGTTGTCACCATCCGCCTGCTGGATGTCGGAGGCGACAAGCCGATCCCGTACCTGGCGATGCCGCACGAGGAGAACCCCTTCCTTGGCGTCCGGGCGCTGCGACTTGCCGATGAGCGGCCGGAGCTGTTCGTGACCCAGCTGCGCGCCTGCCGTCGCGCCGCCGTTCGCGGCCGGGTGAAGGTGATGGCGCCGATGGTGGCCGACGCGGGCGACGTCGCCCTCCTGCTCGAGCTGGATCACCGGGCCCGGGAGGGCCTCGCCGCCGATGGCACCCCGGCCGGCGAGATCGAGCTCGGTGTGATGCTGGAGATTCCCTCGGCGGTGCTCGTCGCCGACTCGTACCTGCCGCAGGTCCGCTTCGCGAGCCTGGGAACCAACGACCTGGCGCAGTACGCCCTGGCGGTGGATCGCGGCAACCCGGCCCTCGAGCGGTATCGCGACTCGGTCCATCCGGCCGTCATGCGCCTGGTGCGCATGGCCGTTGATGCCGGTGCGCGCGCCGGCATCGACGTTTCCGTGTGCGGCGAGATGGCTGGCGATGCGATCGCCGCGCTGGCGCTGGTCGGACTCGGAATCCGGTCGCTCAGTATGGCCCCGAGCAGCTTGCCCGCCGTGCGGCGCGCCATTCGGGCCTCCGAACTTCGTTCTCTCGAGAAGATGGCTACGGCCGCGCTTGCAGATCCCTCCGCGGCCGCCGTGCGCGCCCGGTTCGCGGGCCGGGCATGACCGTGGAGATGCCCCACAGCCTGTCGTTCGGCATCTCGGTGACGCCGAACGCCGCGGAGTACCGAGAGATCGTCGAGCAGGTGCTCGCCGCGGAGCGCGCCGGACTCGACCTCGTCGGCATCCAGGACCACCCGTACCAGCGACGGTTCCTCGACGCCTTCGCGCTCATCGGCGACCTGCTTGCGCGAACCTCGCGCCTGCGGTTCTTCCCGGACGTCGCCAATCTGCCCATGCGCGGACCGACGATGATGGCGAAGGCGGCGGCATCGCTGGACGTCATGAGTGGCGGCCGGTTCGAGCTCGGCATCGGCGCCGGCAGCTTCTGGGACGCGGTCGCCGGAATGGGTGGACCGCGCCGCACGGTCGGGGAGTCGATCGACGCCCTCGAGGAGGCGATGCGCATCATGCGGGCCGTGCTCGACGGCGAACGGGTGGTCCGCGGACCCGGGCCGCACTATCCGGTACCGGGCTATCCGCCCGGTCCGCCACCGACCCATCGCGTGGAGCTTTGGGTCGGCGCGTATCGGCCGCGTGGATTGAACCTGATCGCCCGGCTCGGCGACGGCTGGGTGCCGTCGGTTGGCTACGTCGGGCCCGACGCCCTGCGCGTCGCGTCCGCCCGTCTCGACGACGCGGCCGGGAAGGCGGGTCGTGACCCTCGAGCGATCCGGCACATCTACAACATCGGGGGCACGATCACCGACGGCGGGGTGGGGGAGGGCATCCTCGACGGTCCGGTCGAGCTGTGGCTCGAACGCCTGGCAGGCTGGGTGACCGACCAGCGCGTGGACGCCTTCATCTTCTGGCCACCCGACCGCGGCACCGCCCAGATCGAGCGGTTCGCCGCCGAGGTCGTTCCCGGCGTGCGGCGCGCGCTCGGAGGCCCCCGCTGACCGGTCCCCCGGCGCCGGCGAAACGTCTGCATCTGTTACGATCTCGATGCCTGCGGGAGTAGCTCAGCTGGTAGAGCGCGACCCTTCCAAGGTCGATGTCGCGAGTTCGATCCTCGTCTCCCGCTCCACTTCCACCATGCTCGGCACGTCGTGCGCATAACAGAGATCCGCGAACGCACGGTGCCGATCGCGGCCCCGATCGCGAACGCCTACATCGACTTCGGCGCGATGACGATCAGCCTGGTCGCCGTCGTCACCGACGTGGTCCGCGATGGCCACCCGGTCGTAGGGTACGGCTTCAACTCGAATGGCCGGTATGGCCAGGGGAGCCTGGTCCGCGAGCGCTTCGCGCCGCGCGTCCTCGAGGCGACGCCCGACCAGCTGCTCGCCAACGACGGCTCCAACCTGGATCCGGACCGCATCTGGTCGGTCATGTTCCGAAACGAGAAGCCGGGCGGGCATGGCGAGCGGTCGGTCGCGATGGGCACCATCGACATGGCCATCTGGGACGCGGTCGCCAAGATCGATGAGCGACCGCTGTTCCGTCTGCTGGCGGATCGGTACGGCGGCGAGGCCGATCCGCGCGTATTCGTGTACGCCGCCGGCGGCTACTACGGGCCGGGACGCGACCTCGGGGCCCTGCAAGACGAGATGCGCGGGTACCTGGAACGCGGCTATACCGTGGTGAAGATGAAGATCGGCGGGGCGACGCTGGCCGAGGACCTGCGCCGCATCGAGGCGGTGCTGGAGGTGCTCGGTCCGGGCCACCGGCTGGCGGTCGACGCGAACGGCCGCTTCGACCTTGCCACCGCGCTCGCGTATGCCGATGCGCTCGCACCTCTCGACCTGTTCTGGTTCGAGGAGGCCGGCGACCCGCTCGACTTCGAGCTTCAGCACGCCCTGTCCGAGGCCTACCCCGGACCGATGGCCACCGGCGAGAACCTGCTCTCGATGCAGGACGCCCGCAACCTCGTTCGCTACGCGGGCATGCGGCCTGACCGTGACTGGCTCCAGTTCGACCCAGCCCTCAGCTACGGCCTGGTCGAGTACCTGCGGACGCTCGAGATGCTCGCCGAGAACGGCTGGGCCGCTGGCCGGTGCATCCCGCACGGCGGACACCAGATGGCGCTCAACATCGCGGCCGCCCTCGGCCTGGGCGGCAACGAGTCGTACCCGGACCTCTTCCAGCCGTTCGGCGGCTTTCCCGACGGCGTGGAGGTCCGCGACGGGCACGTCGTCCTGCCGGAGCTGCCCGGCATCGGCTTCGAGGGAAAGGCAGACCTGATCGCGGAGATGCGGTCGCTCGCCAGCTGATCGCGGACGCAACGCCACCCAACCGCCCTTGACCGCACCTCTAGTATTACGCCGCGGCCGGGGGCCCGCGTCCGGCGTTGTGGGCGGACGGCTCCCCGCGGGGGCGGCAGCACATTTGGAGGAGGGTCCAACCGTGACCGCTACCCCGCAAACGCTGGATGCCCCGACCCCGACGCCCAGCCTGGCGCGCGATGCCATCGGCCTGCCGGAGGTCCTGTTCCAGTCGATCACCCATATGGCGCCGGCCGTGGCAACCGCCCTCTCGATCGGTGCCGCGACCGCCTTCGCCGGCGGGATCACGCCGCTCGCGGTGCTGTTCGCGATGATCGCGGTCCTGTTCACGGCCTTCTCGATGGCCGAGCTCGCCCGTCATCTGCCCTCGGCCGGCGGCATGTACACCTACGTCGGTCGCGGTCTCGGCACGTTCTTCGGCTGGCTCGTCGCCTGGGGCTTTGCACTGGCCGAGCCGCTCATCATGCCGCTCCTGCTCGGCGGCTTCGGCTTTTACGGCGCAATCTTCCTGTCCGTGTACCTGAACATCCAGTTGGAGCTGGCGTGGGTCGCGCTCGCCATCGGGTGCGGGCTCGTGGTCTGGTGGCTGATCTACCGTGGCATCGCACTCTCGACGCGTACCGGCCTCGTCCTCGGCGTGATCGAGATCGTGATCTTCCTGTTCATCTCGGTCCTGCTGATCGTCAACGCCGACCAGAACACGCTGAGCGTGTTCGTCCCGGATGAGGCGGGCGTCCTGCCGGCATTCCAGGGGATGATCTTCTGCCTGCTCGCGTTCATCGGCTTCGAGGCGGCCGCACCGCTGGGCGAGGAGACGAGGGACCCGCGCAGCACCATCCCGCGTGCGGTGATCTGGTCGGCCATCCTGGTCGGCCTCTTCTACGTCTTCAACTACTACGCTGCGACCGTGTACTTCGGCCCGGATCAGATGACCGGATTCCTTCAGGCCAACGGCGGCGACCCATGGGGCGGCATGGCGACCGAGGTGCTCGGGACGCTCGGCGGACTGCTCGTCGTGTTTGCCATTCTCAACAGCACGGTGGCGAACGCCAACTCGGGGGCCACCGCGGCGACGCGATCACTCTTCGCCATGGGGCGCGCGACCCTGCTGCCGCGCTGGTTCGCGGCCGTGCATCCGGAGACGCGGGCACCCGTCAACGCCGTCCACTTCCAGGCGATCACCGGGCTGGTGATCGCGGTCGTGCTGGGCCTTGTCCTGGCCAACGACCCCTTCCCGACGCCCGAGGGTTCGGCCAGCTTCGGTGGGCTCAATGTCTACGTGTTCCTCGGGACGATGCTGGGCTTGATCTTCGCGTTCATCTACATCGCCGTGAACCTGGCCTGCATCGGCTATTTCTGGCGCGAGCGCCGCGACGAGTTCAACGTCCTGAAGCACTTCGTCGTGCCGATCATCGGCGTCATCGCCATGATCCCTGCGGCGCTGGCCGTCATCGGCGGCGTAACCATCCCGATCCTCGACATCGCGCTGCCCCCGTACGAGACCGCCCTGCGCTGGACCGCCCCGATCGTCGGAATCTGGATGATCGTCGGGATCATTCTGTACTTCGTGCTTCGCGTCCGGAACCCCGAAGCGCTGGAGCGCGTCGGCGAGGTCTACGGCGGCGAGGCGGTTCCGACGCAGCCGTCCGTCGCCGACGAGGTCGCCGACCGCTAGACCAATGCGGGCCGGCCCCATCGGCCGGCCCGCGGAGCTAGTCGAAAATCCCGAGCGGGCAGTGGGCAGTGACCACGAAGTTCGGCACGTCGACGATTTCGCTGATGCGCAGGTCGACCGCCACGCTGCACAGCAGGTAGGCCTGCATCGGCTCGAGACCGTGCTCGCGTCCGAGCCATTCGAGCATGCGGCGCAGGGCGTCGCGCGCCGCTGTCATGAGATCCGGGCCGATGCCATCCGTGGCGTATCGGGCGCCATTGCGCAGCGCCGCATGCGGATCGGGTGCCGCGATGAACTCCGGTCCACTGAGGTGGAGGTCCCTTCGGACCGTGAGGCGGACGAGCGCGCGCATCGGCGTCTCGATGGCGGTGCCGGAGACCTCGCCGTCCCCCTGTGTGGCGTGGCCGTCCCCGATCGAGAAGCGCGCGCCGGCGTGGAAGATCGGAAGGAACAAGGTCGAGCCAGCCACGAGATGGCGGGTGTCCATGTTGCCGCCATGCAGGTCCGGCGGGATCGTCGAGAGCGGCCCGGTCTCGGGCGCCACGCCGAGCTCGCCGCAGAACGGTGCGAGAGGGATGCTGATGCCGGGCCAGAACTCGACCCGATCGCCGTCGCTCGGGAGCTGCGTGATTTTCAGGTGACCATCGGGAAAGTCGTCGGCCAGCAGGCCGAAACCGGGGATGGAGGCCGTCCAGCCCCAGCCGGCGGTGGCGAACTCGAGCAGGTCCACCTGCAGCGTATCCCCCGGCTCCGCGCCGGTGACCTCGATCGGCCCGTTGACCTGGTCGACGCCGGCGAAGTCGAGGTCCGCCAGGGTCTCGGTCGTCGAGTCGGCAGTCAGCTGGCCGTTCGACGCGTCCAGGCAGTCGAACGCGACGATCTCGCCGGAGCCGACCGAGGCGATCGGCGGAATGGCCGGGTCCCAGGCCAGGTGATGCTGCTCGCGGGCGACGTGGATGCTGGGCGCCGACAGGCTCATTGCCGATTTCCTCCGGCCATGTCACTCGATGTCGATCTTCTCGTGGGGCCGATCGGTCTTCTCTGCCTCCTGCTCGTCGAGGCGAGCGATCCATCGGTCGAGGTAGACCCGCGCGGCCATCAGCTGCTCGCGGCCGGCGACCTTGAGGTGCTTGCGCGCCTCGTCGGGAAAGATCGTGTGCATCATGGCCCAGAAGGCCGTCTCGAAGCCGGAGCGGCCGCCTTCGTCGGACGGGCGTGGGATTCGGCGCTCGAGATCGGCGATGCGTTGCTCGAGCTCGGCAGTGCGAAGGTCGGGGGGTGGCTGATCGGTCATCGGTCGGGTGTGCTCCTTCAGCGTGCCGGCGTGCCAAAGCGGATCTTCAGGGTGCCATCCTCGAACCGTGCGCCATCGGTCGGGACATCCACGAGGATACGCGGCAGGACCAGCGTTCGTCGCCACGTCCCGAGGTCGATGACCAGCTCGTCGCCATGGCGCGACAGCTTGATCTGCTGCTTCTCGGTGAAGGGCAGCTCCACGGAAACGACGTAGCCGCCGTCCAGCCGCGTGACCGCGTACGGGTGGCCGCGGTAGTAGAACTGGGTCGGGTCGTCCCCGCCGTAGAGCGCGGCCGCCAGCTCGCGCAGCAAGTCGACCCCGACCATCTCCCGATCGAAGAACGGTGCCTGCTTGACGGGGATGGGGTGGAAGGTCCTCTCGACCAGGGGTCCGTAGCGCTGCTGGGCCTCGTACCAGCCGCGGAAGTACTCGCCGACATCGTCGGGCAGGACGCGGTTCGCGACCACGAGATCGGTCGGGTAGTCGTAGAGGTGGAAGTACGTGAATGACCGCTGGGCCTCGGCGATCACGACCTGCTCCAGCGTTAGCACCACCCGGACAGAGGTCTTGGCGTGGTCGGTCAGGAGGGAATGCATGTACTCGAGCCGTGCGAACAGCTCCTCGCCGGCATTGAACACCTCGTCGCCCGGCATCGGCATGCCGACCACGCGCTGGATGAGCGGCCCGGTGAGCTTCGTGATCCGGCGGCCGAGCGGCTCCACCTTCTGCATCCACCACCGGGCGGCCTCCGGCAGGGAGAGCAGCCGCAGCGTCTCGCCCGTCGGCGCGGCGTCGACGACCACGACGTCGTACTGTCCGGAGTCATGGTGGTCCGCGATCCAGAGCAGGGAGCCGACCTCGTCCATTCCGGGAAGGACCGTCAGTTCCTCCGCCATCACCTCGTCGAGACCTCGCCACCGCAGGACCGATGCGGCGTACTCCTGGATCCGGCCCCAGTAACGCGCGACGTTGAAGAATACGTCCGACTCCTGTGCCCAAAGATTCGGTGTCAGCTCGAGCGGCGTCGGGCCCAGCTCCCGGTCGAAGGCGTCGCCCAGGCTGTGAGCGATGTCGGTCGACATCACGATCGTTCGGTAGCCGCGATCGGCGCAGGCGATGGCCGTCGCAGCCGCCACGCTCGTCTTGCCCACGCCGCCCTTGCCGGTGTAGACGAGGATGCGCGTCATCAGGTCCCCGCCAGCCGTTCCACCACGGCGTCGAGCTCCCCGACCTCTCCAACCATGATCGAGCTGATGCCCATCTCGGCGCGCAACCGGCTGAGTTTCTCCACCAGGGCGTCCACGGAGCCGATGAAGATGTGAGGCGAGGCGAGCAGATCGTCGGCGCTGACCGCGATCCCGCTCCTTCCCTCCAGCCGCGCGGAGAGCTCCATGGCCTCGCGGCGAGCGTGATCGGTGATGCTGACCGGCGTCATGGACGGGTAGATGTTGAAGTCCAGCGCGTCGGCGCGCGAGCTGGCCGCCTCCCGGGCCCAGGCGATCTTCTCGGCCGTGGCCGCCACCGTCGCCGAGGACGGGTCGCCGACGCCGTTGCCCCCGATGCGCGGCGCCAGGCCAACGATCTGCGCCTCGCGACCGGCAAGCTGGAGGGTCTTCCGCCCGCCCCCGCCGATGAGGAAGGGAGGATGCGGCCGCTGCACCGGCTTCGGCTCGGCGTCGTAGTCGGCGATCGTGTAGTGCTCGCCTGCGAAGCTGAACGGCCCATCGGAGAAGCAGCCCTTCAGCACCGCGACCGCCTCCGCCAGGCGCGCCTGCCGAATCGGCGTGGGCTCGAAGGGGAGGCCGATCGCCTCGTACTCCGGACGGTTCCATCCGGCGCCGATGGCGACGATCAGCCGCCCCTCCGACAGAACGTCGAGGCTGGCAAGCTCCTGCGCCAGCACGGCCGGGTGACGCAGGTCGTTGTTGAGCACGAATCCCGCGACCCGAAGCCGGTCGGTCGCGGCGGCGATTGTCGCCATCGTCGAGATCGGCGCCAGCTGCGCGATGAGATGGTCGGGGATGACCAGGGTGTCGATGCCGATCGTCTCGGCCCGGCGCGCCGTTTCCGCCAGCTCACGGCCGCTCGCGATGGCGCGTGCCTCGGCCAGGAATCGAAAGGGCTTCACGTCGCCATTGTGGCGTTCGGCGCGAACCCCGAGGCGGGTAGCTGGCCCTAGCTCCGGGGACGCGAGCGCGTCGGCGAGGCCGGCTGCGCAACGCGGCCATTTCCGTCGGTCTCAGCCCGTCCCGGGCCGCGGGGCGACAGGGGAGCCACGCTCGGCGCGCGCTTCTCGGCGTGGATAAGGTGCATGACGGCGTTGATGAGCGACAGGTGGGTGAAGGCCTGCGGGAAGTTGCCGAGGTGGCGCCCGGTATCGGGGTCGAGCTCCTCGCCGTAGAGGCCTAGGCTGCTCGAGTAGGAGAGGAGCTTCTCGCAGAGGCGGCGGGCACGGGCGATCTCGCCGATCTCGCACAGGGCGGAGACCAGCCAGAACGAACAGATCGTGAAGGACCCTTCGGCGCCGGAGAGGCCGTCGTCGGTCAGCTCCGTGCGGTAGCGCAGGACCAGGCCGTCGTCGGTCAGCTCGTCGGCGATGGCCAGCACGGTGCGCCGGATGCGCTCGTCGTCTGGCGGCAGGAAGCGGACGAGGGGCATGAGCAGGAGCGAGGCGTCCAGGGCATCGGTGTCGTAGTGCTGCGTGAAGACGCCGCGGCCGTCGATACCGTTCGTGCAGATATCGGCGTGGATCTCGTCGGCGGCGGCCTGCCACTTGTCAGCCAGGTCACGGGCGTCGCGCAGGCGTGCCAGGCGAGCCCCACGATCGGCGGCCACCCAGCACATCACCTTCGAGGTGGTGAAGTGCTTCGGCTCGCCGCGCACTTCCCAGATGCCGCGGTCCGGCTCGCGCCAGTGCTCGAGCGCGGCCTCGACCTGGCGGACCATGATGGGCCAGATTCGCTCGTCGAGGTGGTCGCGCGACTTCGTGTGTAGGTACACCGAGTCGAGAACAGCTCCCCACATGTCGTGCTGCTTCTGGCCATAGGCGCCATTGCCGATCCGGACCGGCCGCGCGCCCTCGTACCCGGACAGGTGCGACAGCTCCTGCTCCTCGAGCGCGGCCTCGCCGTCGATGCCGTACATGATCTGCAGCTCGGAGTCGCGCTCGGCGACATCGGCGATGAAGTGGAGGTAGTCGTTCGCCTCCCACTCGAATCCGAGCGTGTAGAGGCCCCATAGCGCGAAAGTCGAGTCACGGATCCAGCTGTACCGGTAGTCCCAGTTGCGCTCCCCGCCGGGCGTCTCGGGCAGCGAGGTCGTCGGCGCAGCGACCACGGCGCCGGTCGGCGCGTAGGTGAGGCCCTTGAGGGTGAGTGCCGAGCGCTCGAGGAAGGAGCGCCAGTGGTGGTCCGGGAACGTGCCGCGCGCCAGCCAGTGC
>JALZDF010000132.1 GCA_030862645.1 Chloroflexota bacterium | reverse complement strand
GGAGCAGGGCGCCGGGCAGCATGCCGGCCTCGGTGAGGACCTGGAAGCCGTTGCACGAGCCGATCACCGGGCCGCCGGCGGCCGCGAAGGCCTCGACCGAGCGCATGACCGGCGAGAAGCGGGCGATCGCGCCGGTCCGCAGGTGATCGCCGTGAGCAAAGCCGCCCGGCAGGACGACGGCGTCGGGGGCCGCGAGATCGGATTCGGTGTGCCAGACGAGACGCGCCTCCCAGTCGAGCACCGACTCGGCGACATGCGCGAAATCTCGTTCCGACCAGGTGCCCGGGAATACCACCACCACCACCCTCGGCCGACGCCGGACCATTGTCATGGGTTCGCCCCCTCCGCGTCCTGCTGCTCGTCGGCGCGCAGCTCCCAGGTGGCGGTCTCCATGACCGGGTTGGCGAGCAGCCGGCGGCACATCTCGTCGACGGCGGCCTCCGCGGCGTCGTGGTCATCGGCCTCGAACGAGATGCGCATCAGCTTGCCGCTGCGCACCTCGCTCACGGTCGGATACCCCAGGGAGCGCAACGCGGAGCCGACAGTCTGCCCTTCCGGATCGGCGATCCCAGAGCGCAGGGCAACGTGCACCTCGGCCTGCCAGCGCATGGTCAGGCCGAGGCGTCCCACGGCCGCCCGGTGAGCCGCTCGAAGGCGGCCACGTACCGGTCGCGCGTGCCGGCGATGACGTCGTCCGGCAGCATCGGCGCCGGCGGCTCCTTGTTCCAGCCGGTGGCCGCCACGAAGTCACGCACGAACTGCTTGTCGAAGCTCTGCGGGCTCGAGCCCGGGGCGTAGTGCTCGACATCCCAGAAGCGGGATGAATCGGGCGTCAGTACCTCGTCGATGACCGCCAGCTCGCCGTCGATGAAGCCGAACTCGAACTTCGTGTCGGCCAGGATGAGCCCCACCGCCTCGGCTCGGCGGGTTCCCTCGGTGTAGAGCGCGATGGAGCGCTCCTCGAGCTGCCGCGCCAGGTCGGCGCCGACCAGGTCGGCCAGCTGTTCGCGGCTGATGTTCTCGTCGTGCCCGATCTCGGCCTTGGTCGAGGGCGTGAAGATCGGCTCCGGCAGACGGTCCGCCTCGCGCAGGCCGGACGGCAGTTGATGTCCGCACACCGCCCCGGTGCGCCCGTACTCGACCCAGCCGGACCCGGCGAGGTAACCGCGCACGACGCACTCGGCGTCCACCCGCTCCGCCCGCCGGACGAGCATCGAGCGCGGGCTGAGCTCGCGGGTGCGGGCCGGCTCGGGGATGCGTTCCCGATCGGCGCTGACGAAGTGGCTGCGCCCCAGATCGGCGAGCTGCTCGAACCACCACGCGGAGAGGCGCGTCAGCACAGCGCCCTTGTCCGGGATCGGCTGCTCGAAAACGACGTCGAACGCCGAGAGCCGATCGGTCGCGACCAGCAGCAGATGGCGATCGTCGACCTCGTATGTCTCGCGAACCTTGCCGCGGTGGATCAGCGGCAGTCCCTCGATCTCGCTGCGCATCAGCGCCCCTGAAGCAGTCACTCGCCCTCCTCTGGCTGTTCGTCGGTTGGGTTCGGTTGGCCGGCCGGGATCTTGAGGTGTCGCTTGGCCATCCGTTCGAGCCGCTGGAAGACCTCCAGGGCAATGATGACGAGCACCGCGCTCACGGTGGCCACCACGAAGAGGCCGGCGCCGGCGGCCATTCCGACCGCTGCCACTGCCCATAGCGATGCCGCCGTCGTCAGGCCGCGGACCGTGCCGCCGTAGTGGAGAATCGCGCCGCCACCCAGGAACCCGACGCCGGACACGATCTGAGCCGCGATGCGGGTCGGATCGGAGAGCGGACCGGTGAAGGCGTAGGCGCTGACAACCGTGAAGATGGCGGCCCCCAGCGCGACCAGCGCGTGGGTCCGGAAGCCGGCCGGCATGCGCTGCAGTTCCCGCTCCCAGCCGATCACGGCGCCGAGCAGCAGCGCCACCACCAGGCGCACCGTCAGCTCGATCTGCGTCCCGAGACTCAGGTTTTCCACGTCGAATCAGATCCTTCCCGGAGCATCGGTCGCGAGGAGTCGCGACCACGTGGCGGCCGACCACGCATGGAGGGCCCCGCCGGCCAGGACCAGGCAGAGCCAGATCGCCACGAAGCCTACCAGCAGAAGGCCGGCCGGGACTTGGATCCCACCCTGGCCCAGCTGCGGGCCGATCGGCGCCCACAGGACGCCGAGCAGGACCGCAGCAAATGCGAGGTAGGTGAGCTGCGCGCCGACCGCCATCACCGCGTGGACCGCGAGCGGCGCCGTCACGGTCAGCGCGGCGGCGGCTCTCAGGCTTCGAAGCGTACCCGCGCGGCGGCGAACGGAGATGCGGCCGCCGATGGCCGCCAGCGCGCCGCCGGCCACACTCGTCAGCAGCAGGAGCGCCAGGAAGGGAGCCACCCGAGCGCCGGTGCGCAGGATCGGCCCGCCGCCTGGCTCGGGAGCGTTGAACTCGCCGGGCGCCACGGCCGCCAGTGCGAGGAGCACCACCACGCCGGTCAGGACCGCCGGAACGGCCGCCACCAGGCTGACGGCCAGCATGCGGCCCACGTCGTGGAGTGTCTGCGACCGGCGGTCCACGAGCCCGATGAGCACGGCGTTCGCGGCCGCCACCAGCACGAAGGCCAGCAGCACGACCATGACGGCCACCAGTGCGATGAGGACGCCATTCCACGGCCAGGCGCCGGACGTCACGATCCGCGCTCCCAGGAAGGTCAGCTCCGCCACGGTCGGCGGTCGAACCACGGCGAGCACGAACGGGATCCAGCCCACGCTGGTAACCCACGCGAGAGCGCCGGGCAGCCACAGGTCCGGGCGTACGGACACCAGTCGCGCCGATGCCACGGCTGCCTCACGCCAGCGGCGCACCCGGCTACTCCGGCCCGTCGAGACCAAGCGCGCGGTAGGTAATCTCGATCCCGCCGAGATGATGGCCGAGATCCATCGCCCGATCGATCTCATCGGGAGCAAGCCATTCGCCGACCGCCGGATCGGTCCTCAACGAGTCCGCGAAGCTGGCGTCGCCGCTCCAGGCTCTCCTGGCCGCGCCCTGCACCAGGCGATAGGCGGCCTGGCGATCGGCCCCCTTCGAGATCATGGCGAGCAGCAACGCCTCCGAGTACACCATGCCGCCCAGGTGGTCGAGGTTCCGCGACATGCGGTCGGCGTCGACCTCCAAGCCATCGAGGATGTCGCCCAGCGTGCGCGTGGCGTAGGCGGCCACTCCCAGCGCGCGCTCGAACACGAAGCGCTCAGCCGAACTGTGGCTGATGTCGCGCTCGTGCCAGAGCGCCATGTTCTCAAGGCCGACGAGCGCGTCGGCGCGCAGCAGCCGCGCCATGCCGGTGACCCGCTCGGCCAGGATGGGGTTGCGTTTGTGCGGCATGGCACTGCTGCCCTGCTGGCCGGAGCCGAACGGCTCGAAGGCCTCCCCGACCTCGGTCCGCTGGAGGTGCCGGATCTCGATCGCGACCCGCTCGAGCGTGCCACCGAGAATGGCGAGCGTCGTGAGCAGCTCTGCGTGCCGGTCGCGGCTCACGACCTGGGTCGGCGCCGGGTCGGCCGCGAGCGCCAGGCCGTCGAGGACGTGGCCCTCCACCTCGTGACCCACGTTCGCGTGCGTGCCGACCGCGCCGGAGATCGATCCCACGCTGATGACCTCGCGGGCACGAACGAGCCGCTCGGCGTCGCGCTGGAGCTCGGCGTACCAACCGGCGACCTTGAAGCCGAAGGTGATCGGCTCGGCGTGGATGCCGTGGCTGCGCCCGACCATCGGCGTGCCGCGGTGCCGGATTGCCAGCCGGCGCACGACCTCGACAAGCCGCGCGAGCTCGGCCTCGACGATCGTTGATGCGTCACGCAGGATGACCGCGGTGGCCGTGTCGAGCACGTCGGAGCTGGTGAGGCCGTAGTGCAGCCAGCGGCCCTCCGGGCCGAGCCGCTCGGTGACGGATCGCAGAAAGGCGATGACGTCGTGCTGCGACTCGCGCTCGATCTCGGCGGCGCGGGCCGGGTCGACGGTCGTCGCCGCCGCGCGGATCCGCTCCCAGTCGTCGGTCGGCACGATGCCGGCCGCATGGAGCGCCTCGACGGCGAGGATCTCGATCCGGAGCCACAGCTCGAGCTTGCGCCGCTCACCGAAAATCTCGCGCAGCTCCGGGAGGGCGTAGCGATCGATCATCGTCAGGCGCGTGGATCGATGCGCAGCTCGGCCCGCCCCGCCTGGTCGCTGCGGAAGGCGGCCACCCGCTCCGCAACTGCCGGATCCGACAGGGAGAGGATGCGCGCGGCGAGGTGCGCGGCGTTCTTCGCACCCGCGCTGCCGATCGCCACGCTCGCCACCGGCACGCCGGGCGGCATCTGGACGACCGAATAGAGCGCATCGGCTCCGCCGAGCGAGCCCCCGTCGAGCGGGATGCCGATCACCGGCAGCGCCGTCAGGGACGCGAGCACGCCGGGCAGATGGGCGGCCAGGCCGGCCGCGCCGATGAAGAGCCGCGCCCCCGTCGACTCGGCCTCGGCGACGTAGTCATGGAGCGCATCGGCCTGGCGGTGGGCGCTGATGACCGACGCCTCCCACGTGATCCCGTACGAGTCGAGCACGTCGAAGCAACCCTTCAGGGTGGCGAGGTCCGAACGGGAACCGCAGATGACAGCGACGGTGGGCATCGATGGTTAGGATAGCCGGACCGGCGGGCGCCCCGATCGGGTTGCTGGCCCGCGGTGTGCTGCGCAGTCCGGTCCCACCCGAACGGAGGTTGCCACGCTGATGTTTCCCACCGCCCTGCGGGCCCGCATCTCCGCCGCCATGCCGCTCGCGCTCGTCCTGGCTGTCGGCTCACTGCCCATGGCGCCACTCCCGGCGGACGCGGCGCGCCCTCCGGAGGCGGTCCGCTTCGCAACCTTCAACGCGTCCCTGAACCGCAACGGGTCGGGCCAGGCCCTCGCCGATCTCTCGTCTCCCGGGAACGCACAGGCCTCGGCGGTGGCCGAGATCACCCAGCGGACGAGGCCCGAGGTCCTTCTCATCAACGAGTTCGACTTCGAGCCGGACCACGCGCTGGCGACGGCGTTCCAGGACAACTACCTCTCGGTGCCGCAGGCCGGGGATGTCGCCGGGATCAGGTATCCCCACGTCTACGTCGCGCCGTCGAACACCGGCATCCCATCCGGCATGGACTTCAGCAATGACGGCAGCGTTGGCGGCCCGAACGACGCCTTCGGCTTCGGGTTCTTCCCGGGGCAGTTCGGGATGGCCGTCTTCAGTCAGCACCCGATCCTGACCGACGAGGTTCGCACGTTCCAGAAGTTCCTCTGGAAGGACATGCCGGGGGCACTGCTTCCCGACGATCCCGCCACCGAAGCGCCGGCGGATTGGTATTCGCCGGCCGAGCTCGGCGTCTTCCGGCTGAGCTCGAAGAGCCATTGGGACGTCCCGATCAGCGTGGGAGGGACCACCGTCCACTTCCTCGTCAGCCATCCGACTCCGCCCGTCTTCGATGACCCGCCGGCCTTTCCCGCCGGCGTGGACTTCAACGGCCGGCGCAATTTCGACGAGATCCGCCTGTGGGCGGACTACGTGACGCCCGGCGCGGGCGGCTACATCTACGACGACGAGGGCGCCTTCGGCGGCCTGCGGCCGGGCTCGAAATTCGTCATCGCCGGCGACCAGAATTCCGATCCGCTCGACGGCGACAGCATCCCCGGCTCGATCCAGCAGTTGCTTGACAGCCCACGCATCAACACCACCGTCACGCCGTCGAGCGTTGGCGGAACCGGGTGGTCGGAGGAACAGGCTGCGCTCAACGGTTTCCACGACGGCGACCCCGCCTTCGACACGGCCGACTTCTGCGATACGCCGGCCTTCCCGCCGTGCAGCGGGCCGGGCAACCTTCGGGCCGACTACGTCCTGCCCAGCCGCGACCTCAAGATCACCGATGCGGCGGTCTTCTGGCCGGAGCCGGGCCACCCGCTCGTCTACCTTACCGGGACGGGTTTCCCGGTCCCGAGCAGCGACCATCGCCTGGTCTGGGTCGACGTGAGGGTTCCGGGGAGCTCTCGAGGCGGGTAGCTCAGCACGCTCGGCGGGCGGCGGTCGATGCATCGCCCGCCCGTTCGGCGTTCTGGTGACCACCCCGATGCAGGCCGCGAGCTGCGCACGTCCGGCGCCATGCTGGTCGGCGAGGCCCTCGAGCCGCCACCTGCCGGCCGCACGATCCGGATGGATGGCTCGGAGCCGATGGTCACCGACGGCCCGTTCCTCGAGGGATAAGGATGCGCTTGGCGGCTTCTACCTCCTCGAGTGCGCTTCGCCCGACGAGGCGACCGAGCTCGCGCGCCGCGTCCCGCGCTCACCCGGACTGGTTGTCGAGCTCCTGCCCGTCGCCGACCTGTAGCTCGCGCGCCGCGATGTCCGTCCGGTAGCGTCCGCCGTCGAGGCTGACCGCGTCGACGCCCCGGTACGCCGCGCCGCGCGCCGCCTCGAGGGTCGTCCCACGACCGACCATGGCAAGCACCCGCCCGCCCACCGTCTCGTAACGCCCGTCAGGCGCCCGGCGCGTGCCGGCATGGAAGCACAGGGCCTCCCCGTCATCGGTGGCCGATGCGGGCTCTGCGCCTTCGACGATGCGCCCGATGATGGGCGCCTCGGGGTATCCCTCCGACGCCACCACCACGCCGACCGCTGAGCCGCCCGAGGCGGCCACCGATCCCTCCATCAGCCCGCGATCGGCGACGGCGCAGCCGACGAGCGCACTCGCCAGGTCACCGTCGAGGATGGGGAGCAGCACCTGCGCCTCCGGATCGCCGAAACGGGCGTTGAACTCGAGGACCATCGGGCCGCCGTCGGTGAGCATCAGGCCGGCGTACAGCACCCCCCGGTACGGGAAGCCGTCCCGCGCCATGCGCCAGGCGATCGGCTCGAACACCTCCGCGGCGGCCTGCTCGAGGTCGTGACGGCCGAACCACGGCACCGGGCTGTAGGCCCCCATGCCGCCGGTGTTGGGGCCGGTGTCGCCATCGACGAGCCGCTTGTAGTCGCAGGCGGCGGCGAGCGGTACGACCGCCTCGTCGCTCACGAGCGCAAAGGCGCTCACCTCACGGCCGGTCAGCCGCTCCTCGAGCACGACTCGCGCCCCCGGCGCAACGCTCTCGAACAGGTCACGGATGGCCGCTTCCGCCTCTTCGTGCGCGTCCGGAACGACGACGCCCTTGCCCGCCGCCAGCCAGTCGGCCTTGACTACCGGCGGCCGGTCCAGCGAGCGCAGGTGGGCGAGCGCCGCATCGGGGTCGGTGAAGCTGGCGGATGCGGCGGTGGCCACACCGGCCCGTCTCATCTGCTCCTTGGCGAACGCCTTGCTCGACTCCAGGCGCGCCGCGGCGCGCATCGGTCCGAAGGTCGGAATGCGGGTCGATGCCAGCTCGTCCGCCAGGCCGGCCGCCAGGGGCGCCTCCGGACCGATGACGACCAGCCCGTAGCGTTCGCGGGCCGCATGCCGGGCGACCGCGCTCGCGTCGCGGACGTCGAGATCCGCCACGGGCTCGCCCACCGCCGCCGTCCCGCCGTTGCCCGGTGCGATCCGGACGCGGCGCACGCCGTCGTCGCGCGCCAGACGCCAGGCCAGCGCGTGCTCGCGTCCGCCCGAACCGATGACCAGCACGTCCATCGCGGGCGAGTCTACGGCGCGGGCGCCATCCCGGAGCGGCACGCTTCGTGCTGCACTATGGCGCGGCCCCGAGCATCGCCCACATCGAGGCACAGGAGAATACCCGGATGCCATTTCACGTCCATGGCCTCCCGACGCTCCGGCTGCCGTTCGCGATCGCGCTCTCCGCGATCCTTGCGCTCAGCGCGCTCCTCTTCAGCGCGCCGCGCCCGACGGACGCAGCTGGCCAGGCCAGCCTCTCAGCCGAGCTGTCATCGTGGCTTACATCGGCTCCCGCCGACGCCACCTTCGAGACAATCGTCACGTTCACCGACCGTGCCGGCATGAGCCGGATGGATGCCCTCGACGTCGGCGGCACCCGCCTGGCCTCACTGCCCATCGCCATGGTCACGCTGACGGCGGACCAGGTCCGCGAGGTCGCCGCCTGGCCTGAAGTCCGCTCGCTCTGGCACAACCAGGAGCAGACGCCGATCCTCGACGAGAGCGTGCCGCTCATCGGCGCCGATCGCGTCCAGGCCGGTGACGGCCTGCGCACTCCCTACACCGGCGCGGGCATCGGCGTGGCCGTCATCGACACCGGAATCGACTCGACTCACCCGGATCTGGCGACGGCCATCGCCTACAGCGTCGTCGGCGACCCGTTCGCGTCCGAGCCCGCCGTCGTCGTGGCCGGACCGACCGTCGACACCTATGGCCACGGCACCCACGTGTCGAGCACGATCGCCGGATCCGGGGCCGCCTCGGGCGGGCGCTTCGTCGGCGTCGCCCCCGGCGCCACGGTCCACAGCTTCAAGACCGACGCGGGGGCCGTCCTGCTCGACGGCTGGATCCTTGCGGCCTTCGACTTCATCCTCAGCCATCCGGAGCTCGGCATCCGGGTCAGCAGTAACAGTTGGGGCTGCTGCGACGGCGCCGACTACAACCCCGACGATCCGATCAACGTGGCGACGAAGGCACTCACCGACGCCGGGGTGAGCGTCGCATTTGCCGCCTCCAACTCCGGCGGCCCGAACACCCTCAACCCGTACTCGGCATCGCCGTGGGTCATCAGCGTGGCGGCCGGTACCAAGGATCGGCAACTCGCCGACTTCAGCTCGCGCGGGCGCATCGAGGGCCCGTGGGATCGGAAGGCAGCCCAGCGCACCGACACCGGCGTGTATCGGCCGACGGTAACGGCGCCGGGCCAGGAGATCGAGGCCGCCAAGAGTGCGCTCGCCACCCTCATGGCACCCGGTGTCGATCCGGAATTCCCGATGTACACCTTCGCCGACGGCACGAGCATGGCGACGCCGCACGTTGCCGGCACGGTCGCGCTCATGCTGGACGCGCGCCCGGGGCTGACGCCGCAGCACGTCATCGACATCCTCGAGGGCACTGCCGACGACATGCCGGCCTACGAGATCTTCGAAGTCGGGCTAGGCTACCTCGACGCCTACGTGGCGGTCGCCGCGGCCGAGAAGGGCAAGGTTCGCTTCGCCCCCGCGGTGAATGGCAAGACCCCGCAGTTCACGCTGGTGAGCGAGGAGACCTTCTCGGGCACGCAGGCGCTTCCGAATACGTGGAACCTCCAGCAGTGCCCGGACTCGACCGGGTTGTTGAACCACCACGAGTTCACGGTCACCTCGGGCACCGATGCGATCTATGTCGAGATCGAATGGGCCGACCCGAACCAGCTGATCTACCTGCAGTGGTATGACCCCAACTGCGAGATCGCCGGCACCTCGGCGGCGCTGCTCGACATCGGCGCGGTGAACCATCGGGCACTCATCGCAACGAACCCGTTGCCCGGCACGTGGACGGTCGGCGTGTACGGCCGGATCAACATTCCGACCGCCTACACCGGCAGCTTCGAGGTCTACGACAAGAACTAGACCTCTGGATCCGATGTGCGCCCCGCGGGCTCCGGCCCGCGGGGCGTCCCGTCCTTCCCCCTATTCCGACAGCGCCTCGAGGGCGTCAAGGATGTCGGCGAGCTCGTCGATCCGTTCCTGGTAGGTCCCAAGGTCTCCGGCATCGAGCGCGGCCTGCGCCTCGTCGTACAGGCGCTGTGCCTCCGTCACCAGCCCGGCCGCGTCCGAGGGCAGCTGACCGGGTGACTCGCCCGGCGACGGCGAGGGCCCTGGCGACTCGCCGGGCGCCGGCTCCTCCGGCTCCTCGGGCGGCGGAGGCTCCGCCTCGCCGAGCAGCTGGCGGAGGCCCTCATCGACCGTATCGGCGAAGGCGACGCGGCGCTGGTCGACCATGATCACGCGCACGAACTCCGGGAAGGGCGCGCCCTCGGCCTGGAGGAAGATCGGCTCCACGTAGAGGAGCCCATCGTCACCGATCGGCAGCACCAGGAGGTTGCCGCGAATGATCGACGAGCCGGAGCGGCTCCACACGCCGAACTGGGCGGCGATCGCGTCGTTCTGGTCGATGCGCGCCTCGATCTGCGCCGGCCCCTGTGTGGAGGTGTCGGTCGGGAATCGGAAGGCGATCCGCTCGCCGTACGACCCGGGGTCCATGCGAGCCGCCACCCAGGCGATCATGTTCGCGCGGCCCTCCGGCACCATCGGCTGGATGAGCACGAACTCGGCGGCCTCCTCGCCCGGGATGCGCATGATCACGTAGTACGGCTCCATCGGCGTGCCCGAGCCCGAGGAGACGTCCTCGGGAATCGCCCATCGGTCGTCCTGGTTGTAGTAGGTCGTCGCGCCGCCGTCCGTGGCCGGCAGGTGGTACAGCCGGTACGCCTCGTTCTGGGCGGCGAACAGGTCCTCGGGGTAGCGCAGATGCTCGACCAGCTCGGCCGGCATCGCGTCGAGTGGCTCGAAGAGCCCCGGGAAGATGCGGGCGTAGGCCGCCACGATCGGCTCGTCCGGCTCGGCCAGGAAGAACCGCACCGAACCGTCGTAGGCGTCGATCACGACCTTGACGCTGTTGCGCAGATAGTTGGCGCCCGCGAACTCGCTCGTCTCCGGTAATGGCTGGGCATTCGGATAGCGATCGGTGACGGTGTAGGCATCCCACACCCACAGCAGCCGGTCCGCCGCGCTCACCAGGTACGGGTCGCCGTCGTACGCGAGGAACGGCGCGATCTCCTGGACCCGCTCCTTGATCGCCCGCCGGAAGAGGATCTGCGACTCGCCCGTCAGCTGGTCGCTGATGAGCATGTTGAAGTCGCCGAAGCGGAGCGCGAACAGGGCACGCGCGAGGGGATTCCCGATCCCCACCCCCGTCGAGCCGTCCCAGGTGGTGGTGGCGCCGGTATCGGCGTCGGCGTCGCCGCCGGTCTCCAGCGGGTAGTCGAACTCGTCGGTGGTTGTTCCGGTCACGATGTAGCTGTCGGGCTGGGTCGCCTCGCCGAAGTAGATCCGGGGCTCCCCGACCGGGAGCTGCGGCTCGCGGTTGATGCCGCTCACGAGGTAGTCAGGCGTGCCCTGCTCGGTCACGGCGTCGACAGGCACGGCGGTGATGCCGTAGCCGTGCGTGTAGACGAGCCGCTCGTTGGTCCAGGTGCGCGCGTTCTCGGCCAGCTTGTCGACGTCGAGCTCACGGGCACTGAGCATGATCTGACGCTGCTCGCCGGCGATCTCGTAACGGTCGATGTCGACGTCGCGGAAGTCGTAATAGCGGCGCAGGATCTGGTCCTGCCCGAAGGTGGTGAGCAGCGGGCGGTAGTCCCAGAGCCGAAGGTTGTCGATAGTGGCGGCGTCGTCGGCGAACACGTCGCGCGTCAGGTCCTGCTCGCCGGTGAACTGGCGCTGCTCGATCGCGTCGAGGTCGAACGCCGCACGCGTCGCGGCGATGTGGTTGACCAGGTACGGGCGCTCGACGTTCAGCTCGTTCGGGTTGACCTGGAACGTCTGCACGAAGCTCGGGTAGAGGCCGCCGACGAGCACCGACAGCACCAGCCACGCGCCGCCGGCAAGGGCGAGCAGCCAGAGCGTGCGGAACCAGGTGTTGAGCAGCAGGATTGCGGCGGCCGCGAGCGCCACCACGGTAAGGATGACGAAGGCCGGCAGCCGGGCGTTCATGTCGGTGTACAGCGCGGCGTGAACGGAGTCGTTCGGCCCACCGACCGAGTACGCGAGCTCGGCGATGTCGAGCTGGTAGCCACCGGCGATCACCGTCAGCAGCAATGCGCCGATGACCGACAGGTGCGCGCGGACCGGCGCGGTCAGGTGGAACTGCCAGCGCAGCGCCCGGGCGGCATACGTCCCCAGCGTCAGCAGACCGATCACGATGAGTGCGGTCGAGCCCCAGCCCAGGAGGAATCGCCAGAACGGCAGGTCGAACACGTAGTAGCCGATGTCGCGGCCGAGCGTCGGATCCGCCACGCCCCACTCGCCACCGTTGAAGAACAGCAGCACCGTCTCCCAGTTGCCGCTCCAGGCGGCGCCTGATCCAAGCGCCAGCAGGACGGCCACCACGCTGAGACCGATGCCGATGGCTCGGGACGCATCCGGCATCTCGATCCCGCCAAGCTGGCGCACCGGCGCCTGCGGCGCGATCCGCCGCGCCAGCCAGATGCTGACGAGGGCCGGGACCAGCATGGCGGCGAAGCCGATGCCAAACAGCGCGAGCTGCGACCAGAGCCGCGTCTGGAGCACGTCCCGCCGCCCGAGCGCGTCGTACCACATCACGTCCGTGACCAGGTTCACCACGCCGCCCAGCAGGCTCAGCACGATGAGCAGTCCCAGGAGGCCACCGCCGATGAGGAGGTACCGACGCCATGGCACGTCGCCACCGGCTACCGGCGGGAAGGTCGGGCCGGAACCACCGCCTCCGCCGTTCGTTCGACCGCCGCGGCGCTGCCGGCGCTCCTCATCGAGCGGCGTCACGTTGCGTGCGGGCCGTTGCGGGCGCTCGAACGGGCGGCCCTCGCGCTGCGCATCGGCCTCGGCCTGGCGGCGCTGAAGTTCCTCGAGCAGCTTGTCGAACCAGCTTGACATGTGCGGCGCATGCTACCGGCTGGCGCAGCTCAGCGTTCCACGCGCGGCTGCATGAGCATGGTCTGGGTCCGCCGCCTGGTCGACGTCTCGAGCCGGACGTCCACCATGTCGGCGCTCACGATCCCGTCCGTGGGCGGCGTGGCCGCATCCGACGGGCCGCCTTCGTCCATACACCGCCGACGGCACTTCCATCGGGCCGGAGGTCGCCACATCCGCTGTTCGTGGCGATTCGCCCGATCGCATCGGCACGCTGAGCCTCGAGCGCGCCGTCAGGGATGCGACTGGGGGTCAGCTCCTCGCCGCGGCAATGGCACACTCGCCGACCACGCCCTGAACACAAGCGGGATGATGGACGTGGAGACGAGAAGGTCACTGCGGGCGCGGCACAAGGACGTCGGGCCGCAGCGGCAGTCCGGACCCTGGATGAAGCACCGCCGCGAGGGCTTCAACCGCATCCACCAGCCGCGGTCCAGGCCGCGCGAGGTCGGTCGCAAAGGTCCGCTCGCTGAGGATGCCGTCCGGCATGATGGACACCTGCCTCCAGGCGTCATGGGGCAGCAGACCGCATGGGGCCAGTACCACCACCTCCGGGCGGCTGGCCCGGACCTCGTCCCAGGTCGCCGACCGCGAGCGGCCGCCCGCATCGCCGAGGAGAGGCAGGCCACCGGCCGCCGAGACGACGTCCGGCACCCAGTGCCCGGCCAGAAACGGTGGATCCAGCCACTCGAGAACGAGCGTCGGAACGGGAGGCCTGCCGCGTACGGCACGCTCGATGGCGGCAAGACGGGACCGCAGGGATTCGGCGAGACGGCGCCCGGCCGCCGCGGCACCCGCCGCCCCGGCGACCGTCTCGACGCTGTCGATCACCTCGTCCAGACGGTTGGGCTCGAGGGTCACCACGACCGAAGGGCACCCGACGCGCTCGAGCGCGGCGTCGACGTCCCCGGTAGGTACCGCGCACACCCGGCACAGGTCCTGGGTGAGCACGAGCTCCGGCCCGATCTCGGCGATCGCCTGCTCGTCGAGACGGTAGAGCCCGCCGTTCGGCACCTCGGTGCGGACCCAGGCGTCGATCTCCCGCGGTGCCAGTCCGGCGGGCTGACGGCTCCGGACCACGATCCGCTTCGCACGCGCGGCGCGGGGCCAGTCACACTCGTCGGTGACGCCGCAAAGCTGCTGGTCCAAACCGAGCGCGAAGACGATTTCGGTCGCGGACGGAAGCAGGGAGACGATCCGCATTCGGTCATCCTGCCAGACGCTGGCCTGGATCTTCGACGCGTCGCTCAGGGAGGGCCGTCGTACTCGAGGCGCCCAAGCTCGGCACCATCAGCGCCTCGGGCGACGATGGCACTACCGACTGGCGCCGTTGCCGGAACGTACACGACGAATCCCGACCCCTCGACCCGAGCCGGGGCGAGCGGAAAGAGAACGGCCCGCGCCTCCCGTCCGTCCTCCAGCACGGCGACGACGGATGCGACCTCTGCCACCACGAGTCCCGCAGCCATCACGGGCGTCTCATTCCCGCCGTCGGGCTCCGGTGCGCTGCCGGTCATGACCACTCCGAAGGGCCCGTGCTCGCCCGGCAGCTCGCCGCACCCTGTCGAGCTGTCTGGTGGCCGACGAACCGCGAGGCATGCCCCGTCGCCGTCTCGCTGCATCGCGACCTCGACCTCTTCCCCGGCCACGTCGCCGGTCATGAGCTCAACGTGGGGGCCGTTCGGGTTGTCGGCGAGGCTGCCGGGAAGGTCCCGTCCCGTCGTTTCGACCCCTTCGATCGGAACACCGGCATCCGGCGGAGGGATGACACCGCACCCCAGCAACACGACGCTGATGCCGATGCCGGTCGCGCCGGCCCTCATTCCCACTCGATGGTGGCGGGCGGCTTCGAGCTGATGTCGTACACCACCCGGTTCACCCCCGGCACCTCGTTCACGATCCGGCTGCTGATCTTGGCCAGCACCTCGTAGGGCAACCTCGCCCAATCGGCGGTCATCCCGTCGTCGCTGGCCACGGCTCGAATGGCGACCACGTTGGCGTAGGTCCGCCCGTCGCCCATCACGCCGACCGAGCGCACCGGCGTCAAGATGGCGAAACTCTGCCACAGGGATCGGTACAGCCCCGCGCCCTTGATCTCGTCGATCACGATCCAGTCGGCCTCGCGCAGGGTATCCAGCCGCTCGGCGGTCACCTCGCCGATGATTCGGATGGCGAGCCCGGGCCCGGGGAACGGCTGGCGCTGGACCATCGCCTCCGGCAGGCCGAGCTCCACGCCGACCGTGCGCACTTCGTCCTTGAACAGGTAGCGCAGCGGCTCGATGAGCTTGAAGCGCAGGTCGGATGGCAGCCCACCGACGTTGTGATGGGTCTTGATCTTCTGGGCCGCCTTCGTCTCCGACGTCTTCGACTCGATCACGTCGGGATAGAGCGTGCCCTGGGTCAGGAAGTCGATCTGACCGATCTTCCCCGCCTCCTCCTCGAAGACCCGGATGAATTCGTCGCCGATGATCCGGCGCTTCTTCTCCGGATCCTCCACTCCGGCCAGGCGTCTCAGAAAACGATCCCGAGCGTCGACCATGACCAGCTTCATGCCGAGGTCGCGCTCGAAGGTGACCCTCAGCAGCTCGGACTCGCGCTTGCGCATGAGCCCGTGGTCGACGTAGATGCAGGTCAGCTGGTCGCCGATGGCCCGGTGTACCAGCGTCGCCGCCACCGCCGAATCGACGCCGCCCGACAGCGCACAGATCACGTGGCCGGTGCCCACCCGCTCACGGATCTCCTCGACGTTGCTGTCGATGAAGTTGGCCGGCGTCCAGCTTGGCCGCGCGCCGGCGATCCCGACCACGAAGTTGCGCAGGACCTCGCGGCCGATCGGTGTGTGGACCACCTCGGGGTGGAACTGGATGCCGTACAGCCTGCGAGCCGGATCGGCGAGGCCGGCATACGGGGTGGAGTCGGTCTGGGCGGTGGCGCGGAAACCTTCCGGGGGGCGAACGATCGAGTCGCCGTGGCTCATCCAGACCGGCTGCTCCCGCTCGATCCCGGCGAAGAGCCCCTCGGCATCGGTCAGGCTGACGGTGGCCGGGCCGTACTCGCGCTTCGTCGAGGCCACCACCGCGCCGCCGAGGTCGTGGGCCATCAGTTGGAGCCCGTAGCAGATGCCGAGCACCGGGATGCGGCCGGACCAGATCGCCGGATCGGCACGCGGCGCATCGACGTCGTAGACCGATGACGGCCCGCCCGACAGGATCACCGCCTTGGCGCCACGCCGCTCGAGCTCGGCCATCGGCGTGTCGTGCGGCAGGAGCTCGGAGTAGACGTTGAGCTCGCGCACGCGACGCGCGATGAGCTGGGCAAACTGGCTGCCGAAGTCGAGGACGACGACCGTGTCGGGCTGCTCGGGCGCCTCCGTCTCAACCCTCTGAGGCGGAGGCGCATGGAGCGCCTGCTCGAGATAGGCCTCGACCTCGGCGTCGTCGGGGGCCAGAACCCGGTGGCCCGCGTTGGCCGGCTCACCATGGATGGTCCGGCCTCGTTCGGTCGGACGGGATTCCGGGTTGTCGCTCAATGCCGCTCCGTTCGGCGGGTTGGGTCGTCTCGAAGTCTAGCGAGCGCAGGATGCGGAGGAGGCACCGAACGGATGGTCGAAGCCGCGACCGGCGACCACACCCCAGTCGGGGCCCCTCCTTGCCGATGCAGACCCCCGGGAGCCCTTCGGAGGTCGATACTGCCGAGCCCACGCGATCTACAGGTCCAACCACCCTCGTGGATGAATAGATAGGAAGTCCTCGATTGGGATGCCGCCCACGCCGATGACGAGCGAACGGGCGCCGCGGTGCGTGTGGGTGAACGCGACGGTGCCCGGGTTGCCGCGCCGTTGCCCCGTCTTGACCTCGATCGCAATCGGCCCGTCATGCGAGCGCAGGAGCTTCCCGGGGCGAATCACCCAGTCGACCTCGTTGTTGCCCTCGCGCCAATAGCCGAGCTCGTCGGGATCGGCGTGCGCCCACAGGTGCGCGCCGACCGCCGTCTCGACCAACCGTCCCCACCTCTCGTGATCTGCCTGTGCCTTCGCCATGCTCGTTCGGGCCGTTGCCGTCATGAGCGCCGTGTTCAGCGCCAGCAGCTTGGGGCTCGAAGCGCGCCGACGCACCGCGGACCCCGAGTACTTGCCGATTCCGGTCACCATGCCGGCGCCGCCGAGCAGCTCCAGGTAGTGGGCCAGGGTGACCGTGTTTCCGGCATCGGTGAGGGTGCCGAGCATCTTGGTGTAACTCAAGATCTGGCCCGAATACGAGCACGCCAGCCGGAAGAGCTGCCGGAGGAGGGCCGGCTTCTCCACGCGGTTCAGCAGCAGGATGTCGCGGGACAGGTTCGTCTCGACGATCGAGTCGAGGATGTACTCCTCCCATCGGTCATGGCTCTTGATCAGGCGGGCGGCGCCCGGGTAGCCGCCGTAGAAGAGGTACGTGTCGAGGTCCCACCCGAAGGCGTCGCGCATCTCGGCGAAAGTCCAGTGCGTGACCCGCACGATCTCGAAGCGCCCGGCCAGGCTATCGGAGAGGCCCTGGCGGACGAGCAGCGGCGCGGAGCCGAGAAGCATCACCCGGAGCTCGATGCCGGCCTGCGTGTCCTCGTCCCAGAGCTGCTTCACGACATCCGACCAGTCGCGGATCTTCTGAACCTCGTCCAGCACCAGGAGGCCGCCGGCCCTGCCGCCCATCCGCGCCTGCTGACGGCCGATCGCCCATTGCGTGTAGATCCAGCCGGAGTCCTCCGGATCTGGTGCATCGGCTGATGCGAAATGCCCGGGGATGCCGATGGCGTCCATGACCTGCCGCGCGACCGTGGTCTTGCCCACCTGCCGCGGACCGGCCAGAACCTGGATGAACTGTCGGGGCTCGTGGGCACGCGCCAGGATCTCGTCGTAGACAGGGCGACGGTAGATGTCGGGCTTGCGGCTCGGCACGTTCACTCACTCAATTGAGTTGATTTACTCAGTATGGTGAGCAAT
>JALZDF010000117.1 GCA_030862645.1 Chloroflexota bacterium | reverse complement strand
TCCGCTTGCGCGGAGCGTTTCGCCCCAGCCGCGCAGGACCCGCCCAAGCTGTGGCCGGGCCCCAAAGTCTTCGAGGATCGCGGCGCTGTCCGCAAAGTCGGCCAGCGCTCCTTCGAGGTCACCACGCTTTGCGGACGCTTCGGCGCGCTTTTGCAGAATGCCGGCCTCACCAAGGCGATTGCCGATCGAGCGCGCCGTGGCGAGAGCCTCGTCCCAACTCCCCTCGGCCGCCGTAAAGTCGCCCAGCGCGATGAGGGTGGTGCCCAACCAGGCTTGAAGGTTCGGACGCAACAATAATCGGTCCACGACAAGCGCAAGCTCACTGCCACGCTGAAGCGTCTTGCGGGCCTCCTGGAGCCGCCCCTGGCGCTGGAGGGCGTCGCCGAGCACCCAGGAGCTGAAGGCGGCGCACGCCGTGGCGCCGGTTTCCGCAGCGCGCAGCGCACAGGACTGTGCTATTGGAATTGCCTCGTCGAGCTGTCCGCGCTCGGAGTGGACAACGGACTCCGCGATCTGGGCGTCCAACTGCGCGATCAGATCGCCGCCCGCCGCGAGCTCGGTCGCGTAGCGGGCCGCCTTTTCCGCCTTGTCGAAATCGCCAAGACGGGCGTAGCCCATCGCGAGGGCACCGCGCGCAAACGCCGCTCCAATGGAGTCCTGCCGCTGCTCCATGAGCGGAACGGCCTCTTCCAGCGCAATGACACCATCGCGAAGGGGACCGGTGAAGACCTGGTTCAGGCCGATGACGGCGAGCTGCAACGCCCGCAGCGAAGGATCATGGAGCTCGTCGCCGATCTCGGCAACCCGGTCCAGGGAGCGCTTGACCTGCGGATCGTATGCGTGCTCGCCCCGACCCATGCGGGCCATGGCCAGCGCCAGATGGATCGCGGCGATCAGGTCGCGATCGCCGAGCCGCTCGGCAGTTGGCGTGACCGCTTCGAGATCGGCAATGATTTCGTCGGGCCTTCGAGACGTCCAGCCCGCCCGTCCGCGGCCGAGCTCGATCTCAACGCGACGCCGCCGCGCGGGATCGTCCTCGGTGTCCGTAGCCGGCGGCAGGAGACTGGCGGCTCGGTCGTAGGCCGAAAACGCCTCCGAGATTGCGTTGCGGTCCATGGCGAATTTCCCCGCCGCGATCAGGTAGTCGGCGGCCTTGTCCACAGACCCAGCCTCTGCGAAGTGGATGGCCAGGACGCCTGCGAGCTCACCTCCACGGTCGGGATAGAACGATTCGAGCGCTTCGCCAACGAGGCGGTGCAGCTCACGGCGCTCCTGCTTGAGAAGCGAGCCGTAGGCAGCGTCCTGGACCAGCCAGTGGCGGAACAGGTACTCAAGCTCGGGTCGGGATGCCGCGAGCTGGATGAGCCCCTTCGCCTCCAGCGTATCGATGTGTGCTTCGATTGCCATCGGTTCCCTTACTCCCTCGTCTTTCCGAGCACTCGTTCCAGGACTCGAACCGGGAATTTACGCCCGATGACGGACGCGACCCTCAGGCTCCGCTTGGCCGCATCGGGCAGTTGGTCGATCCGGGCGAGGAGGAGCCCGTGCAGGGTCTCGGGAATCTCGACCGATGCCACGTCGGCGCTCGCCACCCACTGATCGGCCCGGCGCTCGATGACGCCGCGCCCGATGAGCATCCGGATGACTTCCTCGACAAAGAACGGGTTTCCCTCGGCACGCGCGAGGATCGAGTGGCGTACCCCGTCCGGAAGGGACTCGATCTCAAGGAGATTCGCGACGAGATTTCGGCTGTCGGCCTCGGACAGAGGCTCAAGGCGCAGGTCGGCAAGGGCGTCGCCGAAGAGCTCACGTGCCGCGCTGACGAGGCGCCAGCCGCCTGAGTCGGTCTCGGGCCGAAGGGCGGCGATGAAGAGGACGGGAAGCTGGGCGGCCAGGGGGAGCAGCTGGGTCACCAGCGCAACCGACGCCGGATCCGCCCAATGCAGGTCCTCGCAGACGAGCACGACCGGACCACGGCCGGACAGCGCGCGAAGGAGGCGATGGATGGAGGCGGCATATCGAGCCTGCATCGACTCGGGATCCAGCAGCGCGCGATCCGCCTCCTTCGGGTGGAGGGGGAGCGCCAAGAGGTGGGCGATGAACGGGGCAGTGTCGTCGGCGTCGCTGCCAAGGAAGACCGCCAGCTGTCGATCGAGTTTGGCGCGCGCCTCTGTATCGGACTCCGCGAATGGGATTTCCAGGGCGTACCTGACCAGATCCTGGAGCAGGTGATAAGGAAGGTTCCGGCCGTAGGAAACGCAGCGGCCTTCGATCCAGGTGGAGGACGATTCCGGGCCGGCACCGGCACGCGCCTCGTCTACGACCCAGCGGCGAAACTCCGCCAGGAGGCGGCTCTTCCCGATCCCAGGCTCGCCAACCAGGAAGGCGATTCGACTGCGACCCGCCGCGACGACGCCGTACAGCGACTGCAGGGTCCTGAGCTGGTCGTCGCGCCCGACCATCGGGCTTTGCAGGCCAGCGCGCTCGAGACCGCGCTTCCGATTCGGTCTGGCTTTTGACGCCAGCACGCGGTACGCGTGGATCGGCTCTGTCTTCCCCCGCACTGCCATCTCGCCGATGTCTTCTGTTTCGAATGCATCGGCCACGAGCCGCTGCGTGCTGGCCGTGATGAGGATGGAGCCCGGCTCGGCTGCCGTCTGCATGCGTGCAGCCACGTTCATCGCATCGCCCAAGGCCGTGTACTCGTAACGAAGGTCCGTTCCCACGGTCCCCACGACGACCAGCCCGCTGTTGATGCCCGCCCGGATGCGGAAGTCGATGCCGTGGGTGATGTTCAATTGTCGAGCGAACTCGTCGATGGCGGCGACCATGTCGAGCGCGGCCAGCACTGCCCGGTCCGGGTCGTCCTCGTGTGCAACGGGTGCACCGAAAAACGCCACCATCGCGTCGCCCTGGAGCTGGGCAATCGTGCCCTCGTAACGGAACACGGCCTTCGACATTTCGTCGAAAGCCTCATTCATCACCGCGGTCCAGTCCTCTGGATCCATCCGTTCGGCGAGGGCTGTCGATCCGACCACGTCAGCGAACAACGCGGTCACGGGTTTGCGCTCACCCGTCAGCTTGGCGGTGCGCATCTTGTCGATGAGGGGCGAAGGGGCGGCGGCCGACAGCCGTATCTGCCTGACCCGGTCCGTCTCGCTGGCCTCCATGAGCGCCTCGCCGCAGCTCGCGCAGAAGCGCGCGTCGGCAGGAACGGCCGCCTCGCAGCGCGGGCAGGAGAGTGGCGGTGAGTCAACCATCACGCGGCCGACATTTTACGCCGGTCCAAGAAAGCAACCCATGTGCGCACGTGGCCCTGCTGGTCGTCCGCGGCTTCTTCCCGAGTCGGCAGACTCATGGTGGAGCCGACCGCGGCCCGGATGGCTGACCGCGTGGTCGGTTACGCGCTGGACTGGAGTCGGCGTCGTGACCAGGCGTTCAGTCCGTCGCGGCAAACCGCGCACTGGCTGGCATGCTGGTGCATCCACCCGATCCACAGGCCGTGGCTCGTCGTCAGCGCCTGCTAGCACAGGCGGTCACAACAGTGTGGTCTGAGACCTGCTGCCTCTTCACCCTAACATGCTACCGGGGCGGGAGGGTATCCGGCCGGCACAGGCATAGGATCAAGTATGCGTACAGGCGTCGTCCCATTTGCTCTAGGTTCGAGTTTCACCGACCTTGAGGCATCGTGGCGCGCAGCTGAAAAAGCTGGATTCAATGCGCTTTGGACGATCGATCATTCGACGTCGACGGACGACCTGCAGCCAGCGTGGGAAGCGTCGTCGCTCCTTGTGGCCATGGCGGCACGTACCGAAACTATTTCCATTGGCGTGCTCGTCTTCGACGTCCTTCTCCGTAACCCCTTCCTCCTCGCGGGCTCTATTGCGGTGGCGCAGGCGCTGAGCACTGGGCGCGTTCGAGTGGGTCTAGGGATCGGGGACACGTTCAGCCGGCTCGATCACGAGAGCCTGTCTCTGCCGTTCCCACCGCTTGCCGAGCGAGTTCGGTTTCTCGAGGCGTGTTGCACCGTCCTGCCGGCACTCTGGCGGGGCGACACCATCACGGATGCGTCGATCGGACTGCATGAGGCTGCCCTGGGTCCTTTGGAAATCGAGCCGCCTCCGCTCATCATCGGTGGCGGAGGCCGCAGTCTCATGGAAGTCGCGGCGCGCCATGCGGAAGGTTGGAACCTGTTCACCCAGGACCCAGAGGAGTTTGCTGCCCGCATGGACGTGCTGGTGGGCGTTGAAGCATCGGCGGGACGGCCAAAACCGCTGCGCAGATCGGTGTACCTCTTTGTCGACCGAGTGGAGGGTGATGTGCGCAATGCGGTCAACGAATTCGAGCGTGCCGGAGCCGAGGAAGCCATGCTGGTGGTCACCAACCCGAGCGGGAAGGCCATCCTCGATTTGGCCCGCCGAGTGCTCTAGGGATCAGCCACCGAGTGCGCCTCAGACCACGCGGAGCAACGTGGAGAGGCGTTGACTCACCGCGTCCGCGGCCGAAAATGGAGACGTGCCATGACGGACGTGATCGCAATGACGAGGGCGGGCGGCGAAACCGTACTCAACGGGGCGACTGTCGCTGCGTTCAGCTCGCACCTGCTTGGAAACCTTCTGGGCCGCGGTGACAACGGCTACGACGGCGCCCGCCGGGTATGGAACGGCATGGTCGACAAGCGACCCGCGCTCATCGTGCGTTGTGCGCGCTCCGCTGACGTCGTCGACGCAGTCAGGTTCGCCCGTGAGCACGATCTGTTGATGTCGGTGCGTGGCGGGGGCCACAACATTGCAGGCAAAGCGGTGGCAGATGGCGGCTTGATGATCGATCTGTCCACCATGAGGGGAGTGAAAATCGATCCCGGCGCGAGGACGGCTCGCGTCGAGGGCGGGGCACTGCTGGGCGATCTCGACCGCGAGGCCCAGGCATTCGGTCTCGCTACTACGGTCGGTGTGGTGACCCATACCGGCGTCGGCGGACTCACCCTCGGCGGGGGAGTGGGCCGCCTCGCTCGGAAGCACGGCCTGGCCTGTGACAACCTCGTCGCGGTTGACATCGTCACGGCGGACGGCGACGTCGTGAGGGCAAGCCGTACCGAGAACCCTGAGCTGTTCTGGGGCGTGCGCGGCGGTGGCGGGAACTTCGGCGTCGTCACTTCCCTCGAGTTCCAATTGCATTCGTTGGGGCCTGGCGTCATCGGAGGCATCGTGGTGCATTCCCTCGACAACGCGAGGAAGGCCCTCGAGTTCTACCGCGATTTCTCTTCAGCGGCTCCCGACGACCTGTCGGCTGACGCGGCCTTCCTCACCTCACCCGACGGTGACAAGGTCTTCGCAGTGTCCGTCTGTTACCTCGGCTCGATCGACGAAGGAGAGGGTGTTCTGCAGCCGCTCAGGCGGTTCGGTCCGCCCCTGGCCGACCACATCGGGCCGGCTGCCTACACCGATCTCCAAGCTGCGGGCGACGCGCTTTTTCCAATCGGACTCCGCTTCTACTGGAAGTCGCATTTCCTCAAGGAGATCAGCGGCGACATGGTCGAGGCCGCCGTGAGCCACTTTGCCAAGGTCCCCTCGCCGCTCTCCACGCTGATCCTCCAGCAGTTCGGCGGTGCAGTCGGCCGGGTCGGAAGGTCGGAGACGGCCTTCTGGCACCGCGACGTTCAGTGGGACAACTTCGCCACATCCGCGTGGACGGCTTCCGCCGAAACGGAGATCCAGACGCAGTGGGTGCGCGAGTGGTGGGATCTGATGAAGCCGTTTTCCATGGCCGGCGAGTACGTCAACAACCTGGGCGAGGAGGGCGAGGACCGGGTGCGGGCGTCGTACGGTGCGAACTACGACCGGCTGGTCGCCCTGAAAGACCAATACGATCCGAGCAACGTGTTCCGCCTGAACGCAAACATTCCGCCGACGGGCTTGATCGCCTGAGCCGCTCATGACCCTAGACATTGCTTCGGCGCTGCTTTCACAGCCAATCGAGCAAGCACCGATCGGACGTGCCGCCTTGCCGCAAGGTGGAGCCGATGAACTCGCCGCATGTTGCGCGGGGACCAGTCGGATCACGGTTACGGTGGCTGATGGGCTGGGCCGGCCAGCTCGCCGGCGCTCCTCTAGACCTCACTCTTCCGACACCTCTTCGCGCCGGATATTCGCAATCCGGGCGAGGAGGTCCCACACCCTTTCCTGATTGCCGATCTCCTCGAGTAGAGAAACCGCCTCTTCGTAGAGCGACTTGGCTTCGGCGGGGTTGCCCAGCTGCAAGGCGATCTCACCTGCCCGGATAAGGCCGTCGGACAACCGCCATTTGTCGCCGATCCTCCTCATGGATTCGATGGCCTCTGACAGCCCAACGCTCGCCTGCGTCAGATCGCCCGCGGCGAAGGCGATCCTGGACAGGTAGTAGGTCGGGGCGCCGAGACCCCACGCGTCACCGATTGCGCGAAACAGTGCCCTGCTCTCCTCGAGCAGGGCCTCTGCGGAGTCGATGTCCCATCCCTCCACGAGGCCGAGCACGTGGTTCGCGCCGAGCGCCCAGAGGGCCATGGCGCGGGTCCAATCGTCCGCCCCGCCCGACACGACCACAGCTTCCTCACCGACGGCTCGTGCCGGGACCGGATCTTTCAGGTCACCGAGTGCGAGCCCGAGGTAGGTGAGCGAACGGGCGAGGCCGCTCCGAGCGCCGACCCTTCGCCATGCCGCGACAGCGCGCTCCAGGTATCCCCGCGACGCTTCGAAATCGCCGGCGTAGTAGGCGAGCCGCCCTGCCGCATCGAACGCCCGGGCGCGGGCGAGGACGGCGGCGTGGGGCGCCGCGGCGAGGGCGGTGTCCACCCAGCCGCGCCCCTCGCCGAGCTGGCTTCTCATCTGCCAGAACCAGGACGCAGCGGTGGCCAACCGGAGGGCGGCCTCCGGTTCGTTCGCGAGCGACCACTCAAGCGCGCCGCGGACGTTATCTGTTTCGGACGCCAGCCGGTCGAGCCAGCTCATCTGCTCGCGGCCGTGAAGCAGCGGCTCGCCGCGCTCGACCAGCTCGAGCACGTGATGAGCGTGACCGCGCTTGATTTCGGTCTCTTCCCCTGCTTGCGCGAGCCGCTCGGCAGCGTACTCCCGGATCGTCTCGAGCATCCGGAAGCGATCTGCCGTTCGGCGGAGCAAGCTCTTATCGACAAGCGACTGCATCTGGTCGATGTCAGCGCCCGTGACCTCCTCTGCCGACTCCAGCGTCGATCCTCCCCGAAAGACCGACAGACGGGCGAAGAGGCGCTGTTCGTCGGAGCTCAACAGATCATGGCTCCAGGCGATCGTCGCCCGGAGGGTTTGCTGGCGGGCATCGGCGTCCCTGCCGCCCTTGAGGAGGTCCAGCAGCTGCGAGAGGCGCTCAATCATCTGCGCCGGGGAGAGGACGGCGGCGCGGGCCGCAGCCAGTTCGACCGCCAGCGGCAGGTTGTCGAGCCGGCGACATAGCTCGGCGACGATGTCGTCAGGCGCGATGCCTGAGCGGGCGGAGAAGAGGTCGACGGCCTCGGCATCGCCGAGGGGCGGCACCGGATACTCCACCTCGCCTGACACGCGGAGGCGCTCTCTGCTCGTCACGAGGAGTCGCAGGTTCGCGCATGCTTCGAGGAGGACCCCGAGTCCCGGAGCGGCCGGTGCCACCTGCTCGAAGTTGTCTAGCACCAGGAGCATCTCCCGCTCACCGATGTGCTCGGGGAGGGCATCCCGGGCACCAAGGGTCTGGCCGATCGTCTCCATGACGAGCGTGGGCTCACGGACGGAGGCCAGGCCAACCCAGAAGACTCCATTGCGGTACTCCGGAATGAGCGAGGCGGCAACCTCGATACCGAGGCGCGACTTGCCACTGCCGCCTGGCCCGGTCAGCGTAAGGAGGCGATCGCCTCCGCGGATGCGCGCGCTGACCTCGCCCACCTCGCGTTCGCGGCCGATGAAGGAGCTCGCCGGACGGGGTAGGTTTGTGTTCGAGATCGTCCGAAGCGGCGGAAAGTGCTCCACGCCGAGCTGGTAGATCCAGACTGGCTCTGGAAAGTCCTTGACGCGGTGTTCGCCGAGATCGGTCAGGGAAACATCTACTGTCAGGGCGAGACGTGTCTCCCGCGACAAGACCACCTGGCCGCCATGCGCGGCGGCGGCGATGCGCGCTGCCTTGTGGACGTCGAGGCCGAAATAGTGGCCATCTCTCGTGACCGCCCCCCCAGTGTGGATCCCCATCCGCACCCTGAGTGGTCCGTCGGCGAGTGCGTCCTGGGCCTTGGAAGCCGCACGCACGGCCCCGGAAGGACTCGGGAACACGGCGAAGATGGCATCGCCCTGCGTATCCACCTCAACGCCGTAATGGGCCGTGAACGCGTCGCGCAGGACGCGGCGGTGCGCCGCCAACGCCTCGGCATAGACAGTCGCGCCGAGCTCGTGGAGGAGCTTGGTTGAGCTCTCCACGTCGGTGAACAAGAACGTGACCGTGCCGGACGGTAATGGATGCGACATAGCATCATGATTGGGCAGCGCAGCACGCCTGCCAACGGCTCGACTGAACGGAGCTGCCGGTGCGCGGCCGGTGCGCACGTCGGCGCACCACTGTCACGGTTGAGCCGTGCAGCAACTTGCCACTCGAGGTAGACGTCCATCAGCCGTCGGTGCCGCCGCCGCGCGCGAGCCCGTCGAGCCGGTCGAGGGTCCTCCTTGAGGTGAGGCGAGTCGAACGGCTCTCGTTTCCCGGCATGGTCGACACGCCCCGGACCGCGGCGTCGCCTCGAGCGGCTCCATGTTGTCGGGTCAACACGGAACGCGCAGAATTGACGGCGCAGCAACGAGGACACTGTCATGGAGTCATCGGACACGATGGCGGACGGACGCGCCGTCCTGGAGCAGTTCTTTGCCGCCATCGAGGGCGGCGACATCGAAGAGGCTAGGAGCCTCCTGCACGAGGACCTCGTCATGGAGTGGCCGCAGTCCGGCGAGCGCTTCCGCGGGCCGGATAACGCGATCGCGGCGGTGGCGGCGACGGAGACCAAGCCGGAGCCGGTCGACGAGCCGCGCATCCGAGGCGGGGGAAACACCTGGGTGCTCACCATGCCGCTGAGCTACGGCGGCGAGATTCACCATTACGTCGGCGTTTTCGAGATCCTGGACGGAACGATCCGCCGCTCCACGGAGTACTTCGGCGCGCCTTTCCCGGCCCAGGCGGGACGGTCGCAGTACGCCGAGCCTCCGGCGGCCGGCTGAGGCGGCCTCAGGCGCGGCCGACCGGCTCCGGGACCGGGCCGCGATGCGTCGACAGTGCGGGGAGGTGCCGCTGAGAAGCACAGCATCGGCATCCGGCTCAGGCCAGCCCGCGAGCCGCCCAGGCGACACTGGTGATCGTGAAGGGGCCGTCGCCGAGGAGCTCGCGACAGCGCTGGCGGATCTCGTCGCGCAGCGCCGCATCGAACATTGCGACGCACGACCCGGCGGCGACGTCCAGCGTGTATGGATCCCACCACTCGTCGAAGGTTGTGTGCTCGACGCTGACCTCGAACGTCGCTGCTTGGATGTCTCTCAGACCCACCGCCTCGAACAGCTCGGTTAAGTGACCGTCCCGCGCGCCGGCGGCCAGCGACTCATCGTCATCGGTCGCGTTGAGGGCGCGAGCCGCCTGTAGGACGAGGCTGATCGGGGCGCGGCCGCCGGCGAGGTCCCAGACGCAGGCGGCGACGACGCCACGGCGCCGGGTGACTCGCCGCATCTCGGTCAGGCCAGCCAGCGGATCGTCCATGAAATGGACGACGAGCTGGGCCAGCGCTACGTCAAATTCGTGATCGTCGAAAGGCAGCTCCTCGGCGGCCGCTTGACGCACTGTCACGCCGGGATTGCGGGCTGCCACGGCCTCGACGAACTCGGCCCACGGATCCACTGCTGTCACCGCGTCGGCTCCGAGGCGCGCGGCGAGCTCGGCGGTCAGCGTGCCTGGGCCACAGCCGACATCGAGTGCGCGCTGCCCCGGTCCGATACCGGCGAAATCCGCCATCTTGGGCGATAGGACCCGCGAGTAGCGGCCCATGTAGCGGTCGTAGGCGCCAGCTGCCACGTCGAAGGCCATCGTCGCAGTCTAGCCATCGAGAGTTCCCTCACCGGCAGCGCACGGTGGCCGCGGTTGCACCTCGGTGGGAGACTGGTCAATGCGATGATCGCGAAGACTGGGACCCGGTCGGCGACCACCATGCGCGATGACCTGCCCACGGGCACCGTCACGTTTCTGTTCACCGACATCGAAGGCTCGACACGGCTCGGCGACGAGCTCGGCGACCGATTCGACGCCGTACTCGTCGCACACCATCAGCTAATCCGAGACGCCCTCATGCGGCACGATGGCATCGAGATCAGCACCGAGGGCGATGCCTTCTTCGCGGTCTTCTCAGTCGCTCCCGGAGCCGTCGCGGCTGCGGTCGAGGCACAGCGGAGTCTCGCTACCTACGCCTGGCCGGACGGCGTGCAGATCCGCGTCCGGATGGGTTTGCACACCGGGGACGGCCGACTTGGCGGTGACAACTACGTCGGAACCGACGTCAACCGTGCTGCCCGGATCGCGGCCGCCGGTCACGGCGGTCAGGTTCTGCTGTCGGATGCGACTCGGGCGCTGGTCGCCCAACGACTTTCGGCAGGGGTATCGATCCGCGATCTGGGCAGCCATCGGCTCAAGGACCTGCCCGAACCCGAACGGATCTGGCAACTGGAGATCGAGGGATTAGCCAACGAGTTCCCAGAGATTCGATCGCTCGATGCTCGGCCCAACAACCTGCCGCTGCCGGCAGGATCGCTCATCGGCCGAACCGCCGAGCTGGCTGCGATCGTCGACCTCGTCCGCGACCGACGGCTCGTGACGCTCACCGGACCGGGGGGCACCGGCAAAACCCGCCTGGCGCTGGCCGCCGCCCACCACCTCTTGTCCAATTTCGCCGACGGGGCATACTTCGTCGCCCTCCAGGACGCGCGGGATCGCCCAGCGGTGGCTGCGACCACCGCCATGGCGCTCGGAGTCCGCGAAAAGTACGACCGAGACCTTGAGCAGGGCGTCAAGGAGTTCGTGGAGCATCGCAAGCTGCTGCTGGTGCTCGACAACTTCGAGCAGGTGGTCGAGGCTGCTGCGCCCTTTCTGGCTGAGCTCCTTGCCATGTCCTCGGGAACCCACCTTCTCGTCACCAGCCGGGCGGTGCTGCACGTCGCCGGTGAGCAGGAGTTTTCCGTCCCGCCACTGGACATCCCGGACCCGCGAGAGCTCCCGCCCCTCCGTGCTCTCGGCCAGGTCGAGGCCATCGCGCTGTTCGTCCAGCGCGCACGTGCCGTCGCGCCCGGATTCGCCGTTACCGACGACAATGCGCGCGCTGTGACCGAGATCTCCTTGCGGCTCGACGGCCTGCCGCTGGCGATCGAGCTGGCGGCCGCAAGGGTGAAACTTCTGAGCCCCGCGGCGATCCTCGACCGGCTGAAGCGGCGCATGCCGGTCCTATCCACAGCGGCCCGGGACATCCCCGCCCGCCAGCGGACGCTCCATGCCACGATTGATTGGAGTTACGAGCTGCTCGACCCGGCCGAGCGGCGATTGCATGCCCGGCTGTCGGTCTTCGCCGGGGGCTGGACGCTCGAAGCGGCTGAGGAGGTGTGCAACGCCGCCGGCGACCTGGGGTTCGACATCCTCGACGGTCTCTCTTCGCTGGTCGACAAGAGTCTCGTCCACCCCATCACGGATGACGGGACGGATGCCCCAGCCGAGCCGCGCTTCTCGATGCTCCAGGTCATCCGCGAGTTCGCGGCCGAGATGCTCGATCAGGAGCCGGACGCGGAGACGGTCCGTCGACGTCACGCCCAGTGGGTGCTCCGCCTGGCGGAAACGGCGCGGCCCGAACTCCGTCGGAACGACCTGCGCCGCTGGCAGCACCGCCTGCGGCGCGAGGAGGAGAACCTCAGGACGGCCTTGCGTTGGGCAGTGGAGCGTGGCGAGGCCGAGATCGGCCTGCGGACGGCGTCGGCCGTGTGGGACTTCTGGCATTACTGGGCGGAGGTTCGGGAAGGAATCGTCTGGCTCGAGTCGCTGATCTCGCTTCCCGCCGCTGCCGCACCGACGGATGCCCGTGCACGCGGCCTCGACGCACTCGGCGGTTTGGTGTACTGGCAGGGCAAGCCCGATCGCGCGTGGGACCTCTACGAGGAGGCCGTTACGATCCGGCGCGGACTGGGCGACGTCCACGCCGTCGCCGACGCACTGTTTCAGGCGGCGTGGGCGGCGGCAGGGGCCTATGACATCGAGCGCGCGACGAAGCGGGCGAGGCGTGCGCGAGCGCTCTACGAGCAGTCGGGCGACACGACGAGCGCGCAGCTCGTCACCAACTGGATCCTCATCGAGCCCGTGGTCCTCGGTGCCGGCGGGGATCCCGAGACGGCCATCGCGACCGCCGAAGCCACGTACCAGATGACCAAGGCGGTTGGTCGAGCGCACGATGCGGCGGACTGGCTCAGCGGACGGGCGATGCTGCACCGCATCCAGGGCGATCCGGCGCGCGGGCTGCCGGTGGCCCGCGATGCAATCGCGGCGTGGTACGAGCTGGGTAATCTCGGGCGACTTCCGCTCGCGCTGAAGGTCCTCGCCGCGATCGAGCTCCAAGCCGGCGAGCCCCGGCGCGCGGTGCGCCTGGAGGCCGCGGCACGGCGGCTGGGCGACGAGGTCGGTGGCGACCTGTACCAGGTGTTCGGTCAGCTCGGCGACGTAATCGAAGAGGCTCGGCCGCTCCTGGATCCGGAGGA
>JALZDF010000116.1 GCA_030862645.1 Chloroflexota bacterium | reverse complement strand
CGTCGACGCAGTGCGTCGACGAGTCCCACGATCCTTCGACGTAGCCGATGCTGGTCCATCGCAATCCGATAGATGGACTGGAACGCCCACGAGCGCGGATTGGCGACTGCAACTCCCCGCCGGGACTGCTCGAGGAGCCGGGCGAACACCTCCTGCACGGCATCGTCCGCCTGCTCGTCGCTGAGGCCCAGCCTCCGGACGAAGCCGAAGAGCGCCTGGCCCTCGTCCTGGTGCAGCCCGACGACGATCGCGTCGATCGCGGGCGGCACGGGCGTGGACGACGCCAGAGGAGGCATCGTCCACATCCGCCACCAACCCGGCGGAACCGTCAGGGCCATCACGAGACGCATGGGTGCGACTCTGCCCGAACTTCGGTCACCCGAACAGATCCAGCCTGCGCCGATGTCAGCTTTGGATCGAGAAGACGAAGTCGTCTACGACGGCGTCCAGCTCCTCGAGGTCGGCGCCACCCGGGACGTCGCTCACCTCGATCGCGAGCACGCGTCCTCGCTGACCCGCGAGGAGGTACAGCCGCGTGACGATCTCGCCCGCGGCCACGTGGTGGACACCCGCCGGACCTACACCGGTGATCATCGGTACGATCGGAGCGCCCTCGGGCTCCGCGTACGGACACGTTCCGGAGTAGTCGTCGGCCAGCCACAGGTCGACCAGCATCCCATCGAGGCCGCCGACGGTGACCGCTGCGGGCTCTGTCGTTTCGAGGCCCGGATGCGCGACGAACCAGGCCGCCATCGCCGCCGGAGTTCGATCCACGTCGGATTGCGGTTCTTCAACGCAGTCGGCGCTGGCAACCGCGATTCCGTCCAGCACGCTGACATAGTCGCTCGTTCCGGCGTCTACGCCCTCGAGTGAGCCGGTGGGCGGGACGAGGAGGAAGTTCCCGGACATATCTTCGAAGTTCGCCCACCCGTCGTCGACCGTGTAATCCAGCGCGGTGTGGAAAACCTGCGTGCTGTAGGTCCCTGCCCCCAGCTCGCCGAGGCACGCGCCACCGTGCGGGTTGGGGCAGACGGTTGCGGTCGACGGCTCCTGCGAGGAGTGTGCGTCGTCGTCCGTCGGCTCCGCCGAAGCCGATGAGGTCGCACTCGCACCTGACGTGGTCGCGTCGGCAGTGTCGGCAGGTGGGCTCGCGGTGCCGCCGGCACATGCTGCGAGCAGCACGGTGATCGAGATAACGCCCAGAGGAGCAGGCAAAGGTCGCATCGCGGGTGCCTCCGTCGTGAAGTGGGTCACCTATACGACGCAGCGCCGACGAAAACGCTCAGGTCACCGAGCGGTGTTCCTCTTAGACTTCGTCGCGTGACGCCTCCCGAACGACGGCCGTTTCGATTCGGCGTGACGCTCGCGGGATCGACGGGCACCCGGGCCGAGGTGGTCGACATCGCGCGGCGCGCCGGGGCGGCCGGTGCGTCGGTTCTGCTGGCGACGGACCATCTCGGCCGATGGGGTGCGCTCCCCCGCCTGCTGACGGCCGCCGATGCGACAGACCTGCGGATCGGCACGCTTGTCCTCAACAACGACCTGCGCCATCCACCGGTCCTGGCACAGGAGCTGGCGACGGTCGACGCCATGACCGACGGGCGGCTCGAGATCGGCATCGGCGCCGGCTGGAACCGCCCGGAGTACGAGGCAGCCGGGCTCCGGTTCGATCCACCCGCCGAGCGCCTCCACCGTATGAAGGCGGCGCTGCGCATGATCCGCCAGGCGCTGAGCGAGGGCCGCATCAACCATGAGGCCGATGACGCCTATCCCGCGATCCACCAGGACGAACTGCCGATGTCGGTGCAGCGACCGCACCCGCCGTTCCTCGTGGGTGGCGGCGGCCCGAAGCTGCTCGCGTTCGCCGCTCGCGAGGCGAACATCGTCGGCATCGACCCGCGCTCCCTGCCCGGCGGCGGCGGGGACCCTGACGACATCACCGGCGACGCGGTGGCGCGCAAGGTCGGCTGGATTCGCGAGGCCGCCGGTGACCGATGGTCCGAGCTCGAGATCAACGTCGCCGTCTGGCAGGTTGACCCCGATTTCCATCGCCGCCGCGGACCTCCCGCCCTTCGCGCCCGGAACATCAGCGAGGAGGAGTTCCCGAAGAGCCCGCACTACCTCGTCGGCGACCCAGAGGAGATGGTCGAGACCCTGCTCGCTCGCCGGGAGCGTTGGGGCATCAGTTACATCACGCTGGCCGCCGCCGACCTGCCCGTCCTCGAGCCGGTCATCGCGCGCCTCACCGGCACCGCCTAGCTACACGTCTCCCGGCTCATACGGCGGGCGCCGCGCGCTGGGTGGAGCTCACGATGTTGTGAACGGGGGTCGGGCGGCTGAACCCTTTCAAGGCCAGGGCATCCACCTCCTCGGCCTGGAACTGGTCCTCGACCGCCGCGAACAGTCGCTGGCTGACGAGAATCTGCCCCGCCGCCGCCGCCTCACTCAACCGCGAGGCCAGGATCACCACGTTGCCCACCGCGCCGTAGTCGTAACGGCCCTCGAATCCGATGCGCCCGAGGGTGGCATACCCGACAGCGATCCCGATCCCGAGGCCCAGCTCGTACCCGAGCCGACGCCAGTGCTCCGCCAGCGTCGCGAAGCGCTCTCGCATCGCGAGCGCCGCGTGAATCGCGTCGCTGCGGTGCTCAGCCTTCGGCACCGGGTCGTTGAAGAACACCATCAGCCCATCTCCGGCGAAGTGCTCGACGGTCCCCCCGTGCGCGACGACGACGTCGCCGACCATGCCGTGATACTCACGAAGCACGCCCAGCACCTCCTCCGGCTCCGCGGTCTCGGCGAACGACGTGAAGCCGCGCAGATCGCAGAAGAGGGCGGTGATCTCGCGACGATGGCCGGTAAGGAGCGACTCCCCTTCATCGCTGGAGAGCATGGTCGCCACCTGCGGGGCGAACCGTGCCAGCTCGGTGCGCTGCCGCTCGACCGTCTCGAACAGTCGCGCGTTCTCGATGGCCAGTGTCGCCTGGTCGGCGAACGTGCTCACGAGCGCGATCTCGCGTTCGCTGAACGCGCGCACCTCATAACGCGCCAGGCCGATGACGCCGACCGGAAAACCGTCTCTGAGGAGCGGCACCCCGAGCAGCGTCCGGTACTCATCGGTCTTCTGCAGGTCCTTCAGCTCGTACTCAGGGTCCGCGGTCACATCGAGGATCTGCACCGGGCGGCGCTCCATGAGCACCCGCCCCGTCATCGATCCCCGACCCGGGCGGTAGTCGATCGCCTCCTCGGCCTGCCGATACGCGGGCTTGAACCCGAGAATTGCCGCGATCCGGTACACGTCGCGGACCGGATCGTGCCGGACGATGTTGCCGCTGTCTGCGTGGCACAGGGCCACGGCGCTGGCGACGACCGTGTCGAGCACGTCCTGGAGGTCGAAGGACGAGCGGCCCATCGTCTGCAGCACATGACGGACGGCGGCCTCGCGCTCGGCCGCCTCGTGCATCTCACCGAGCAGTCGCGCCAGGCGCACGGCAACGCCGGTCTGGCCCGCAAACACCGAGATGGTGGCAAGCTCCTCGTCGTTGAAGGGGTGGACGCGGTTGCGCGCGACGCCCACGACGCCGATGACCTCGTCGTCGATCATGATCGGCAGCCCCAGAAGGGTCCGGTATCCGGCCAGCCGCTGCCCCTCTCGCCACTCGTACTCCGGGTCGGCCAGGACGTCATGGATGTGCACGGGCCGCCGCTCGACGGCGACCCGGCCGACCGCCGATCCGCGGCCGGGCGGGTTGTCGTGGTCGCGCTCATACCGGCTGAATTCGGGCGCCCCGCCGCTGTCGGCAACCAGCCGAAACGCGTCGCCCTCACGCAGGTAGACATAGCCGTAGTCCCCGGCGCACAGCGTCACCGACCGCTCCGCGATCTTCTCGAGGACGGGCGTCAGCTCGAAGCCGCCGTCGATGACTGCGCCGAGAACCTCGCCGATGGCGGCGAGCGACCTTGTGTCGTCACCCCGCGCGCTCGGCGGCGGGCTGGAGGTGTGCTCCGGATGAGGCACTTCAGCCATCCACGCTCCCCGGGACTGATGGATGGCAACAGTAGCGCAGGCCTCGCCGCCGGTGAAGCCCGCGTGGTCCCCGCACCGACGATCAGCGGATCGATACATGGTGCGCAATTGGGCCACAGGGGCCAGTAGGGCACTACACTTCGGGGTCTCATCGAGGCCAGGTGGCCGCGTCGTCTTGCAGGAGGGTGCAGATCATGGACGTCCGCCGGAAGCAGCGCACGACGCATCGTCGTCGTGCCCCCAATGCGCTCATCGCCGCCATCGGCGGTGCGCTGTTTCTCACTGCATGTGGCGGGCAGGCCACGCCCAGCACGGGCGGCGGCGACGGCACTCTCACCGTCTTCGGAGCGTACGCGACACAGATCGAGGAGCCGTGGGACGGCGTGATCCACTCCGCACTGAACGCGGAGATGGAGGCGGGCCGGATCGACTACACCTTCACCGACGACATCGGTTACGCCGGCGACATGGAACGCGTGCTCCGCGAGACCGCCGAGCAGGACGCGCCGGACATCATCTTCGGTGACGCGTTCGGGAACGAGGAGGCCGCGCGTGCCGTGGCCGCCGACTATCCCGACATCGCCTTCGTGTTCGGCTCGGGCGGTGGCCCGGCGGAGCCGAACTTCTCCGTCTTCGATAACTGGATCCACGAGCCGGCGTACCTGGCGGGCATGATCGCGGGCGGCGTGACCGAGTCGAACGTGCTGGGCGTCGTCGGCGGGTTCCCGGTTCCGGAGGTGAACCGGATCGTCAACGCCTTCATCGCGGGGGCACAGGAGACGAACGAGGCGGTCGACGTCAAGGTCACATTCCTCAACAGCTGGTTCGACCCGGCGGCGGCGAAGGAGGCGGCGCTGGCCCAGGTTGGAGCCGGCGCGGATGTTCTCTTCGCCGAGCGCTTCGGTGTCATCGAGGCGGCGGACGAGAACGACCTCGTCGCCATCGGCAACATGAGCGACCAGCAGGAGCTGGCCCCGGACAACGTCGTGACCAGCGTGACGTGGAACATGGCTCCGACGGTGAAGTACGTCATCGACCAGGTGATCGCGGACTCCTACACCGCCCAGGATCTCAAGGACTTCTCGATGGTCGGCAAGGGCGGCGCCGCGCTGGCCGAGATCAACACGGACGTGCTCGGCGGCGTGCCCGAGGACATCGTTGCGGCCGTGGAGGAGCGTGAGGCGCAGATCAAGGCCGGAACGTTCCGCGTGGACATCACCGAGTCCACCCCGCCCGGGTCCACGATTCCGGACGCCTAGGCCCCGACGACGCGGGCGGTCTGGGCGTGTCGGCCGACGCCCCCGCGCTCGAGCTGCGCGGGATCACGAAGCGGTTCGGCGACCTCGTCGCGAATGACGGCATCGACTTCGGTGTCGGACGCGGCGAGGTCCACGCGTTGCTGGGCGAGAACGGGGCCGGTAAGACGACCGTCATGCGGATCGCCTACGGGCTGACCCACGCGGATGCGGGTGAGATTCTCGCCAACGGGCAGCCCCAGACGATCCGTTCGCCACGTGACGCGATCCGTGCCGGGATCGGCATGGTGACCCAGCATTTCGCGCTGGTGCGGCCGATGACGGTCGCCGAGAACCTTGCACTCGGGCGCTCCCGCGGGTTGCGGCTCGACCTCGACACGGCGCGACGCCGCGGGGCGGAGGATGCCGAGCGCTTCGGAATTCGCGTCGAGCCAGCCGCGCGCGTGGACGAGCTCTCGGTCGGGCAGCAGCAGCGGGTCGAGATCCTCAAGGCGCTGTCACGTGACTGCCGCATCCTGATCCTGGACGAGCCGACCGCCGTGCTCGTCCCCGACGAGGTGAACGCGCTGTTCGTCACCCTGCGATCGCTGGTTGCCGATGGCCTGTCGGTCATCTTCATCAGCCACAAGCTGGCCGAGGTGCGAGCCATCAGCGACCGGGTCAGCGTCCTGCGCCGCGGCAGGCTGGTCGGCACGGTTCCCGGCACGACGGACGAACGCGAGCTGGCCGGCATGATGGTCGGCCGCCCGACGTTCGGCGTCGCACGGGCGATAGACGGAGCGGCGGCGCGGCATCGCGAACCGATCCTCCGCATCCGCGACCTCGAGGTCACCGGGATGCACGGCCTGCCCGTGCTGTCGCAGGTCTCGCTCACCGTCGCCGCCGGCGAGATCCTGGGAATCGCCGGAGTCTCGGGCAACGGCCAGACGGAGCTGGTCGAGGTGCTGTCCGGCATGCGCCGGCCCGCGGGTGGATCAGTAACGGTGGACGGCGCCGAGCTCGCCGGCGCAGACCCCACCCGCATGATGAGGGCGCGCGTCGGACGGATCCCGGAGGACCGGCATGCGAGCCTGGTCGGCGACCTGTCGGTCGCGTACAACCTCGTCCTCGAGCGATTGGACGAGTTCCGCACGGGCGGGCGGATCGACGAACGTCGCATCGCGGAGCATGCGCGCGAGCTCATCGAGCGCTTCGACATCCGAGCGAGGCCGGACGACCCCGTCGTCACCCTGTCCGGCGGGAACATTCAGAAGGTGCTCCTTGCCCGCGTGCTTTCGCGCGATCCGCGGCTGCTCGTCGTGTCTCAGCCCACGCGCGGGCTCGACGTGGGTGCCACGGAGTACGTCCGCTCGCAGCTGCTTGCGCGGCGCGCGGAGGGAGCCGCCATCCTCCTCGTCTCCGAGGACCTGGACGAGCTACTGGCCCTCTCGGACCGGCTCGCCGTTCTCTACGAGGGCCGCGTCGTGGGAGAGATGGGCGTCACCGATGCCGACGTGGAGCACCTCGGCATGCTCATGGCCGGCCGCGGCCGGGCCGCCTGATGCGACTCTCGATCTGGTCCACGCCCGTGCTGGTGGCGATCGCGATCGGGGTCACGTTCGCCATCACTGCGGGACCGATCCTCCTGGCGGGCGCCAATCCGATCGAGGCCTACCTCGCGTTCGTCGTGACCCCCCTGACCTCGCAGTTCACCCTGCTGGAGGTGCTGGTGAGCGCCACGCCCATCCTGCTCACCGGCGCAGCGGTGGCGATCGCATTCCGCGCCGGCTACTGGAACATCGGCGCGGAAGGCCAGCTGCTGCTCGGTGCGATCGCGGCAGCCGGGATCGGTACGGCGGTCGGAGGCCTCCCGCCGCCGCTCGCGCTGCTGGTGATGGTCAGTGGCGGCGCCGTGGCCGGGGCCGCGTGGGCACTGCTCCCGGCGCTGCTTCGCGTCCGCTTCGGCATCGACGAGGTCGTGACCACGCTCCTGCTGAATCCAGTCGCGCTTCTGCTGGTCAATGGCCTGCTCCACGGCCCGTGGCGCGACCCGGTGACCGGCTTTCCCGAGTCTCCGCGCATCGCCGCTTCCGCCGAATTTCCGACGCTCATCGACCGTTCGCGCCTCCACCTCGGCTTCGCCCTCGCCCTGGTGATGATTCTCGTCGCGTGGTATGTGCTGGCGCGAACCCCGGCCGGGCTTCGGTTGCGCGCGGCCGGACTGAGCCCCCATGGAGCGCGCTTCGCCGGCATCAACGTCTCGCGGACACTGCTCGGGGCCGCGCTGGTCAGTGG
>JALZDF010000108.1 GCA_030862645.1 Chloroflexota bacterium | reverse complement strand
GTCGGGCAGCACCTGCGGCAGGACGCCCCAGCGCTGGACTTGGATGGGGTCGCCGCCGGCCGCTCGTGCCGCTTCCACCGGCCCGGGATCGATTCCTTCGATCACCTCGGCGGTGAGCTTGCCGAGGGTGCCGATCGAGTGGAGCCCGATAGCCAACACTCCCGCGATCGGACCGAGCCCGACGATGGTGACCAGGACGATGGCGACCACGAGCTCCGGGACCGCGCGGATCGCGTTGAGAAGCTGGCGGATGAGACTCGAGATGCGGACGCTCGAGACATTTCTGGCACCGAAGAAGCCCAGGGGCAGCGAAACGAGGGCACCGATGATCGTCCCGACCCATGCGATCTGAAGCGACTCGACCATGGCGGGCAGCGCCACCCCGGTATACGCCAGGTCAGGCGGGATCATGCGCCCGCCGATGTTGACGAGCTGCCCCGGCAGCCTTGCAAGCTTCGAGGGATCGATCCCGATCGTGAGCACCGCCCAGGCGACGAGGATGAGGGCCGCGACGATTGTCGCGTTCCTCCGCGCCTGCGACGGAGCGGACGGGCGGGAGGTGGCTCTCGACACGGTCACACGAGCCTCCGTCGCAGCCAGATCGAGATAAGCTCGATCAGGAAGACGAACACGAACAGCTCGATGATGATGACCGACACGTTCGAGTACGCGAAGAACTGGCGCTGGGTGTTGAGCAGCTGGCCGATGCCGCCCGCTCCCACGATGCCGATGACCGTCGAGGCGCGGATGTTGAGCTCGAAGGTGTAAAGCGAGTAGGCGATGTAGTTCGGCATCACCTGCGGCAGGACGGAGGTGCCGACCACCTGGGTTCGGTTGGCGCCCGCTGCCCGCGCCGCCTCGATGGGACCGGTGTCGACGCCGTCCACCGTCTCGCTCAGAAGCTTGGCCACCACTCCGATGTTGAAGAGGATCAGCGCCAGGATGCCGGCAAGGGGTCCGATGCTCACAGCCGAAACGAAGATGAGGGCGTACAGGATGTCCGGGACGGCACGGATCACGTTGAGGACCGAGCGGTCGAGCGCGTAGGCAAAGCGATTCGGCGTGGTGACGCGAGAGGCCACGAACGCGAGGGGAAGCGCGACCGCGCAGCCGATGGCCGACGCGATGACCGCCATCTGGAACGTCTCGAGCATTGGGCGCACCGTATTGCCCAGGAAGCTCCAGTCCGGGTCCAACAGGTCGCTCATGATGCGGTCAGCGCCGCTCAGTCCCGCGAGGATCGCGAGGGGATCGAGCCGGACCTCGATGACAGCCCAGACCGTGATGCCCGAGAACGCGAGGAGACCCGCCGGTACGAGCCAGGAGCGAGGTGGGGGCGCCGGACGGCTCATCGGCGGGGTGCTCATCCGGCGGCGCTGCCCTCCAGCACGTCGTCGGCAGTCAGCGAGCGCCCGTAGATGTCGCGGAACACATGTTCGTCAGCCGCGGCGCCGTTACCGTCGTACACCAGCTCGCCGGCACGCATGCCGATGATCCGGTCGCCGTAGCGTTTGGCCAGGTCCAGGAAGTGAAGATTGACGATGGTGGTGATGCCAAGCTCGCGATTGATGCGCTGAAGGTCGCGCATGACGACGTGGCTGGTGGGTGGATCCAGGCTGGCGACGGGCTCGTCGGCGAGGATGATCTTCGGCTGCTGGGCCAGCGCGCGAGCGATGCCGACCCGCTGCTGCTGTCCTCCGGACAGGTTGCTGGCACGCACGTACGCCTTCTCGACGATGTCGACGCGCTCCAACGACTGCATCGCGATCTCGACGTCCTCGCCACGGTATCGGCCGATGAGCGAGCGGACCGTGCCGGCGCCGTGCAGGCGACCCATGAGCACGTTGTTGAGCACGCTGGTCCGCTTCACCAGGTTGAAGGTCTGGAAGATCATGCCGATCCGGGACCGCAGCTCTCGCAGCTCGGACGGGTTCGCGTGGCGAACGCTCACGTCATCGATCGTGATGTCGCCCCCGGTGAGCGGCACCAGGCCGTTGATCGCTCGGATGAGGGTCGATTTGCCCGCGCCGGAGAGCCCGACGATGACGAGCATCTCGCCATCGCCGATCTCGAGGCTCAGCCTCTTGAGGGCATGCACCCCGCCCGGGTAGGTGACGGACGCATTCTCGAATCGAATCATCGGCCCCTCCCCGGCTCGTGGATCAGGACGGGTCGTGGATGGGGAGCGGGGCGGACGCAGCGCCCGCCCCGCCCCTGTGACGCATCGGGTCAGTCGGACGTGATGCCGAGCTCCTCCGAGGCCTGTCGAACCACCTCGAAGGCATCGAGGTCGGCCGGCGCGAACTCGTCGATCTCGTAGACCGAGTCGAGGACCTCCTTGCCCTCCTCCGTCTCCGAGTAGGCGATCAGCGAGTCGGCGATCTGCTGCTTCAGGTCCTCGGGCAGCTCGCCGCGCACCGCGACCCCGTCATTCGGGATCTCCTGCGAATAGGCGAACACCACGACCTCGTCCATGTTCTCGCAGTCGCCCTCCTCGAGGATGGTCCGAGCGTCCTCGAACGCCACGCCGACCTCAGCATCACCGTTGCACACCGCGATCACCGAGTTGTCGTGCCCACCCGAGAAGATGGGCTCGACGCCGGTCTCGGGATTGATCCCCGCACCGATGAGTTGCACGGCCGGGAAGATGTAGCCGGACGTGGACGCCGGCTCGACGAAGCTGACGGTCGTGCCCTCGGGAATCTGGGCGATTGCCTCCTCGCCGATGGGCCCGTCCTCCGCCTCGAGCGTCCCGTTGCAGAAGAGGAAGCCGTCCTGGTCGGCCTGGGGCTCGTCCTCGCAGTAGGTGTCGGGGTCGTTCGTCATCCACTGCGTGTGGTAGGTGACTTTCCCGTCGCGATCCGACTGCAGGATGATGTCGGCGCCGGCAATCGTCTGCGCCTGGAGCAGCGAGAACGGTCCGAACGCGCCGATGTCCGCGGTGCCCGCCTCCATGGCCGCAACGAGCGCCGTGTAGTCGGTCGGCACGAAGGACTCGACGGGGATGCCCAGCTCCTGGCTGAGATGGTCGGCGAGCGGCTGTGCGTTCTCGATCAGCACGTCCGCCTCGCGCGACGGGACCAGGCCGAGCACGAGCTTATCCGGCCTCTCGGCCGTGCCGCCGTTCGAGGCGGTTGGCTGGCTCTCATCGGCGCTGGGCGATGCCACGCCGCCGGTGCAGGCCGTCGCGAGGATCACGATCGCGAACGGCACTGCCCAAAGTCGCAGGTGCTTCAAAGTTCCTCCTCCATGGCCGCGGCGCTGATCGCGCGGCAGTTCAGGCCTTCCCCCTTCGTGCCTCCCAACGGTGCCAACCTCATCCGGGCGTGGCGGGCGCGGGCGGCGTCGGCCTGCGAGCACCCCGGGTAAGTCTGGCGCGCCGGACAGGATTCGAACCTGCGACCTTCGGCTCCGGAGGCCGACGCTCTATCCACTGAGCTACCGGCGC
>JALZDF010000106.1 GCA_030862645.1 Chloroflexota bacterium | reverse complement strand
ACGGCCACGAGCTCGACCGCTGCCGCATGCGGCACCCGTTGATCGGCCACCTACGCTGCGGGGACTGGCTGCTCTTCGTCGGCATCCACGATCTGATGCACCTCGAGCAGCTCGATCGGCTTCGCGGGACCGATGCGGCCGCGGCCAGCGATGCCTGAGCGCCCCGCGCCGCTCGTCCTGGTCACCACTCCCCCCGACGGCCAGCCATTCGGCAGCCACGCCGCGGTCGCCGCCGAGGGCCAACGCCTGCTGGCCATCGATCTCTCGCGCCGGATCGGCAGCCTGGGCGCCGCGGTCGGACCGCTCCCGGCGGCGGCCACGACGCCAGGGCACTCCTTCCACTGGGGGCGATGGTTCACGTCCGCGGCGCGGTCGGCGCTGACGGGCGCGGCGGCGCCGATCGACGCCATCGGCTACGCGGGCGGCAGCTCGCTGTGCCTGGTCGACGAGGACGGGCTCGATGCCCTCCTCTCGCCGATCCCGGGGGAGGTGGTCGCCAACAACCGCTTCAGCGCCGACGCGTTCGTGGTCGCCGGCGACCTCGGAGCCGCTCTCGCCGCGTTGGAACCGTGCGAGACGGACAACGCGGCCCCGCGCGCGCTGAACGACGCGGGCTTCGCCTGGCGCGACCTCGGCAGCGCGCCATGGGCGCGGTTCGACGTCGATACCACGCTCGACCTGGCGCTGCTGCGGCTGGCGACCCGGGTCGCCGGCACCCGGTCGCTCGACGAATTGGTCCGTGGCTTTCTCGACATGGCGCGGCTGCCCGGCGGCGCGGCCCTCGAGGTGCCGCACCTCGCGCGCATCGGCGAGGTGGTCCGCGACCGTGGCGGCGAGCTGGTCGTGGCAGGCCGCGTACCGGCGAGCACGTGGCAGGCGCTCGAGAGCGAGACGGCCTGCCGCGTCCGGGCCCTGGTCGAGGAACGCGGCATGCGATCGGCGCGTGATCCGGACAGCCATCCGCGCTCGATCCTCGCCGCGCTGATGGCGCGCTCGTCTCCATCGGACCTCGTCGGGGAGCTCGCGCGGCTGGGCGACGCCGTCGTCCTCGACACACGGGTGCTCATGGCCGCCCTCGCCGGCTCGTCGGACGCCTCGCGATGGCCCCCCGAGGAGGAGCGCTTCGCATCGGACTTCGGGGACCGCGCCAGGGTTCGTACGCCGTGGCTGCGGGAGCTGACCGAGGCCGCCGCCAACGCATCGGTCCCATTTCTGTTCGGCGGGCATGCGCTGGTCAGCGACGGCCTGCGCCTGATCGTGGCGGCTGCCTGGCAGGGCCGGTAGGTCCTGCGCGGGACGCTGGCGAGACCGGCCACCTGAGGACGGCGAGCTCCCCTGCTAGACTGTGGATCGGGCGGGCAGGCGACTCGCTGGTCCGCTCCTGTGAATGACGACTTACGCGTCGGGCGGCAAGCCCGACGGGACCATGCACCAGCGTGCAACCGGAGTGGAGATGGATCACACCGGCCTGCTCTACGTCATCGGATTCGCGTTCGCCGCGACGACCTTCGTCTTCGGCACGATCCTGTTCAGCTGGCTGATCACCCATCGGCGGCGACGTCCGCAGAAGGGCCTGCCATACGAGTCGGGCGTGGATACCATCGGCGACACCTGGAGCCGATTCGGCCTCGCCTTCTACCTCTACGCCCTGCTGTTCGTTGCCTTCGACGTCGAGATCATCTTCGTCTACCTCTGGGCGATCACCGTCCGGACCCTCGAATTCCAGGGAATCATCCTGATCGGCATCTTCCTTGCGATCCTGATGTTCGGCGAGCTGTACGCATGGAGGAAGGGTGATCTCCGATGGCAGTAGAACGACCGACCCCGAACAACCAGCTGTCGACACCGCCGACCGAGCCCCCGATCGTCATCCCCGACCAGGCGGGTGACGACCGGTTGCTCCGTTCCTTCGGCATGGAGGAGCACCCGCAGGGCGGCTTCCACGGCCTGCTCGAGGTGATTCCGACCAAGGCCGACTACATCCTCGACCTGATTCGCGCGAACTCGCTCTGGCCGCTCCTCTCCGGCCTCTCCTGCTGTGCCATCGAGATGATGAGCACCGCGACGAGCGTCAACGACATCGACCGCTTCGGCATGTTCCCGTTCCGGGCGAGCCCGCGACAGGCGGACGTGCTGATCGTGGCCGGCACGTTGACGACCAAGATGGCCGGGCCGCTCGTCCGTCTCTGGGAGCAGATGCCGGAGCCCAAGTGGTGCGTGGCGATGGGCACCTGCACGACGTCGGGCGGACGCTTCAAGCGCTCGTACAGCGTGGTCCAGGGCGTGGATCGGGTGATGCCGGTCGATGTCTATGTCCCGGGCTGTCCCCCGCGGCCGGAGGGCCTCATCTACGGGATGATGAAGCTTCACGAGCTGGTCAAACAGCGGCGTGGCCAGTGGAGCACCTACGTCGACCGCGGCCCGCAGCGCACTCGCTGGGAAGGAGACGTGCGCTGACAACGCCCGTCGCCGCCGGCGCGCTCGTCCGCATCGTGGCCGAGCGTCTCGCCGCCGACCTCCACGACCTCTGGACTGACGAGGACACGGTCGAGTACCAGGTGGACGCCGATCGCGCCCACGACGTGCTTCGCACCCTCCGTAACGACGAGGACCTCGCCTACTTCATGCTGGCCGATGCGGCCGCCGTCGACTACGGCCCGGGCGAACGGTTCGAGGTGGTGTACCACCTGTTCAGCTGGAAGCACCCCGGCTGGCTCCGCATCCGCGCTCACGTCGATCGCGCCGATCCGCGCATCGCGTCGGTCACCGACCTGTGGGAGGGTGCCATGTTCCACGAGCGCGAGGCGTACGACATGTTCGGCATCGTGTTCGAGGGCAACCGCGACCTGCGTCGCATCTACATGAGCCCCGACTACCGCTCGTTCCCGCTGCGCAAGGACTTCGTCCTGCCGGATGACGCCGCCGACTCGCCGGCCGCCGGCGTCAACCCGCTCGAGCGCCCCGAGACCTGGGACCTCTCGCGTTTCCGAGACGCGCCCGACGTCACCGTCCCGACGAGCGAGCTGCGCGACGATGCGCCCGCCGAGGCGGTCGAGGACGGGGCCACGCTGGCCGACAAGAGCCGTCCGCGATGACGAAGGTCGATCCCGAGACCAGGATTCCCGACCCGATCGAGCTGGACGCGGCCGAGGAGGCGCGGCTGCGGACGGTGGCCGGCCTTTCGCCGGTGCGCACTGCGGTCGGGGAGTACGCCGGCTTCGACCAGGTCGGCATCCCCGATCGGCCGCCGCAGACCGATCGCGAGCGGGAGATCTACTCGCTCGAAGAGGGCGAGATGCTGATCAACATGGGACCCCAGCACCCGTCCACCCACGGCGTCATGCGGCTGGTGGTGAAGGTGCGCGGCGAGATCGTGGTCGACATCGATCCGGTGCTCGGCTACCTGCACCGCGGCATCGAGAAGCTGTGCGAGAACGCCACGTACACCACGGTGCTCACCTACGTCGACCCCATGGACTACCTGTCGACGATGCACAACGAGCATGCGCCGGCGATCGCCTTCGAGAAGCTGTACGGGATCAGGGCGCCGAAGCGGGCCGAGTACATCAGGGCGCTGGTGGTCGAGCTGAACCGCATCTTCAGCCACGGGCTGATGATGGGCTTCCTCGCGCTCGACATGGGCGGGCTGACGCCGATCCTCTACGCCTTCATCAACCGCGACGAGATCGTGGACATGTTGAGTAGCATCAGCGGCCAGCGGATGCTCTTCAACTTCTTCCGCGTCGGCGGCGTGAACTTCGACACCAACGACGAGTTCCTGAGCCGCCTGGGCACCTGGCGCAGCAAGGTCCTCAAGAACATCGAGATGAACGAACGGATGATCACCGACAACGAGATCTTCCGCAGCCGGACCATCAACATGGGGACCCTGACTGGCCAGGAGGCGATCGACCTTGGAGTGACCGGCCCGAACCTGCGTGCTTCCGGCGTACCGTTCGACGTTCGTAAGGCGAAGCCGTATTCCATCTACGACGAGCTCGAGTTCGACATCATCACCCAGCCGGGTGGCGACTCCTACGCGCGATACCTGCAGCGCATCGCCGAGATCAAGCAGAGCATTCACCTCATCGACCAGATCATCGACAGGATGCCGCACGGCCCCGTGCAGGCCCAGGTGCCCGGCATCATCCGGCCCAAGCCCGGACGCGCCTACGCGGCGGTCGAATCGCCGCGCGGCCTGTACAGCGTCTACTCCATCAGCGACGGCGGACCGAACCCATATCGGTTCCGGATGCGCGACCCGAGCTTCATCAGCCTCCAGGCGATGCCGAAGCTCATGCCCGGACGGCTGGTGGCCGATACCATGGCGATCATGGCGAGCCTCGACCCGGTCATGGGCGGCGTGGACAAGTAGCCGATGGCCGCATAGCGATGGACTGGGAGCTGCTGCTCGGCCTCGGGCGCTTCGTGCTGGCCACCACTCTCCTCCTGCTGCTCACCGTGCCCACGGCGTTCGTGATCATCCAGATGGAGCTGAAGGTGATCGCCGGCATGAACCTGCGCATCGGGCCCAACCGCATCGGTCCCAGTGGCCTCTTCCAGAGCACGATCCATGGCTTCAAGGTGCTGGCCAAGGAGGACACCGTCCCCGACCAGGCCGATCGTTCCACCTTCACGCTCGCGCCGTGGATGGTCTACATGGCCGCCGCCATGAGCATGCTCGTCATCCCCTTCGCGCCGGGAGCCATCGCAGCCGACTTCAACATTGGCATCGTGTACTTCTTCGCCGTGCTGGGCCTGTCGGTGGTCGGCCTGCTGGTCGCCGGCTGGGCCAGCTACAACAAGTACTCGCTGCTCGGCGGCCTGCGCAGCGCCGCCCAGATGGTGAGCTACGAGATCCCGCTGACGCTGTCGATCGTCGGTGCCGTGGTACTGGCCGGCACCCTCAGCTTCAGCGAGCTGATCGCCTGGCAGCACGAGCACGGCTGGCTGCTGGTGTGGCAGCCCATCGGCCTCGGCATCTTCTACGTCAGCTCGCTGGCCGAGGTGAACCGAACCCCGTTCGACATGGTGGAGGCCGACTCGGAGCTGGTCGCCGGGCCGTTCACCGAGTACTCGGGCATGCGCTTCGGCTTCTTCTTCTTCGCCGAGTACGTGGCGCTCTTCATCATGAGCGGCATCCTGGCCAGCCTCTTCTTCGGTGGCTGGCTGGCGCCCTGGCCGTTCCCAGCACAGCTGGCCGGCTTCGGCGGCACGCTGTACGGGATCTTCTGGTTCTTCCTGAAGACCTACATCTTCGTCTTCATCGCCGTCTGGCTGCGCGCCACCCTGCCGCGCGTGCGGGTCGACCAGCTGATGGGCATGGCCTGGAAGGTTCTCCTGCCGCTGGCCCTCGTCAACCTGTTCATCACCGCGGTGGCGGTGGTGGTGTTCGAGCTGTGAGGAACTTCTGATGGCATTCCCCGGCGTCGGCATCGCCAAGGGCATGGCCACGACCTTCCGCAACTTCTTCAGCCCGAAGGTGACGCGGCAGTACCCCGAGCAGCGCCCCGAGATCCCGGACCGATGGCGCGGCCGGCTCGATCTCATCTACGACCCGTTCGGCGAGCACAAGTGCGAGGTCTGCTTCCAGTGCGC
>JALZDF010000098.1 GCA_030862645.1 Chloroflexota bacterium | reverse complement strand
GCCGTGGCGCGCAGGATCCTGCGTGACATCGACCTCGCCGAGGACGCGACGCAGCAGGCGCTGCTGAGCATCTGGCAGGATTTTCCGCAGCTCCGCGATCCGGCCCGCTTCGAGGCCTGGTCGTATCGCATCCTCCTTCGCGCCTGCTACGCCGAGGGACGGAAGCAACGTCGCTGGGCACCGAACCTTCGCCTCCTGCCGGCTGACGAGCCGACGCGCGGCGACGGCATGAGCTCGATCGTTGATCGCGACCAGCTCGAGAGCGGCTTTCGCCGCCTCTCCTTCGACCACAGAGCGGTGGTGGTCCTGCACCACTACCTCGACCTGCCGATCGACCGCGTCGCCGAGATGCTCGGCATCCCGGTCGGTACGGCCCACTCTCGACTTCATTACGCGATGCGCGGGCTGCGGGCGGCACTCGATGCCGATGCCGGGCCCACGACGCAGGAGGCTGCCCGATGAGCACCGATCGCGACACCACGCGCATCGTCCGGTCGTGGCTGAGAGCGGAGGAGAACGAGTCTGCGGACCGGCTCCTGGGCACCGTGCTCGACCGACTCGACACGACCCCACAGCGCCGGGCCACATGGTGGCCGGTGCGGAGGTTCACCCACATGAACAGCACCCTTCGCCTGGGGCTCGCGGCTGCGGCGGTCGTCGTCACCGCGGTCCTGGGACTCTCCCTCTTCGCCGACGACGCGAACGTCGGAGGGCCGGGTTTCGACGATCCACCCGGGCCCACCGCAACGCCGATGCCCAGCGCGACCCCCGTTCCGGCGATTCCCACCAGCGATGACCTCGAAGGCGGAACGTACCGAGCCAACGCGTTCGTTCCGGTCGACGTGCTGGTGACCGTCCCGGACGGATGGATCGGGCGCGGCGACTGGCTGCTGCTCGGCCCTCGCGGCGTCGAGCCTCCCGACGGCATGAACATCCGGTTCGGCTCGGTGTCGAGCATGTACGCCAACCCGCTCGATGCCTCCGATGGGTTCGTCGAGCCGCCGATCGGCCCCACCGTTGACGATCTCGTGGAGGCGATCGTCGCCCATCCCGACTGGTCGACGTCGCGGCCGACCGATGTCTCAATCGACGGGCACGCCGGTAAGGCCGTTCGGTTGACTCTGCCTGCCGAGATCGAGCTCTCCGAGGGGCGCTTCCTCTTCTGGCGGGATGGCCAGGGCGGAGACCGATGGGCCTTCGAACCGGGCCAGATCATCGACTTCTACGTTATCGACGTCGATGGGCAGCGCCTCGTTCTGGAGCTGTTCTCCTATCCGGGGACCCCGGCGACCGATCTCGCCGAACGTCAGGCGGTCATTGACTCGCTTCAGCTTGCCGCTCGGCCCTGACCTGGCGATCAGCCAGCGAAACGAGCTTTGGTTCGATTCCTTTTGCCGCTCCACGCTCATACCTGTCAGCGGACCCCACCAGGGACCGCGCACCGAGGAATGATCGTGGAGCGGCAGCTGAGCGGGTCACGCGACGGGCCACCGGGCACGTCCGGCGGCCCGTGCCCCATGGCACCATTGGGGCATGAGCTTCGCCGAGGCGCAGGCCGCCTTCTTCGCCGACTTTTTCCGCCACTACCCGGTCCATGCCACCGAGGCCGGGAACCACGAGCACGACGGGCGCTGGCCGGACCTGACCGACGCCGGCGCTGCCGAGCGCCTCGCCTGGCTGGGACGCGCGCGCGCCGGCCTGGAGGCGGCCGATGTGCGGAGCCGCGACGAGGAGATCGACCGCCGGGTGCTGCTCGGACAGATCGATGAGCTGCGCTTCGACGAGGAGGAGCTGGACGAGCTTTCGTGGAGCCCGATCACGTATGGCTACCTCCTCGGAGGGGGACTCTTCGGGCTTCTGTCGCGCGAGTTCGCGCCGGTCGCCGATCGGCTGGAGAGCGCCGCCGCGCGGATGGAGGGCATCCCCCAGGTACTCGAGGCGGCGCGCGACAATCTGACCTCGAACCGCGGTCGCGCCGTCAGCACCTTCCACACCGAGAAGGCGCTGAAGACCATCCCGGGGGTCGCGGATCTCTGCCGCGGCGCCGAGGAGATGGCGGCCGACCTCGACGGCCCGGCCGTCCGTGCCCGGGTCTCGGCGGCCGCCGGCCGTGCCATCGCCGAGCTGGATGCATTCACCGAGTGGCTCCGTGACGACCTCCTGCCGACCGCGACCCGCGACTTCCGCCTCGGCGCCGACCTCTACCGGCGCAAGTTCCACCATCGGCTCAAGTCGACGCTGAGCCCCGAGGAGCTGGAGCAGCGCGCGGCGGCGGCCTACGACGAGGTTCGGGCCGAGATGCTGCGCCTGGCGCGTGAGCTGTGGCCCGCCTGGCTCGGCGACGAGCCGATGCCGGAGGATCCCAACGTCCTGACCCGCCGCGTCCTGGACGCCATCGCCACCGATCACCCGAAGTCGGACGAGCTGCTCGACTACTGCCGCGCGGAGCACGGGCGGATCGAGGCGTTCATCCGCGAGCGCGACCTCATTGGCCTGGCGGAGGATCCGCTCCAGATCATCTGGACGCCGCCCTTCCTGCGCGCCCTCGGCGGCGCGATGCTCATCCCGCCCGGTCCGCTCGACAAAGGCCTCGACAGCTTCTTCGCCATCACCCCGCCGCCGGACGACTGGACCGATGAGCAGGTCGAGTCCATGCTGCGCGAGAACAACGGCCGCTCTCTGCGCATCCTCACCATCCACGAGGCGGTGCCCGGTCATTATCTCCAGCTGGCATGGTCGAACCGATGCGACTCGCTGGCGCGGGCCGTGTTCGCCTCCGGCGTCTTCGCCGAGGGTTGGGCGGTGTACGTGACCCAGGTGATGATGGATGCCGGCTACGGCGCCGACGATCCGTCGCTGATGCTGGCCCATTGGAAGTACTTCCTGCGCGCGTGTACCAACACGCTGATGGACATCCGAATCCACACCGGGACCATGACCGAGGAAGAGGCGATGGCCATGATGGTCGAGGGTGGCTTCCAGGAGCAGTCGGAGGCGACCGAGAAATGGGCGCGCGCCCGCCTCAGCTCGACGCAGCTGTGTGAGTACTACCTCGGCAGCGTCGAGATGACCGAGCTTGAGCGCGAGGCTCGTCGCCGAGCGGGGGAGTCCTTCGAGTGGCGCCCCTTCCTGGAGTCGGTGGTCAGCCACGGCACGCCACCGATGCCGGTCATCCGCGACATCCTGTTCGGCGAGGCCTAGATCAGGGCGACGGCGAGGGCGACGGGGTCGGGGAGGCGAGTGGCCGCTCGACGCCCACCAGCTCGAGCAGCGACGGGCCACCGGGCGGCCTGGCGGCGAGCATGCCGCCGAGGTCGACGTGGCTGCGGTTGACGAGCAGCGCGAGAGTGACGTCCTGCCCGGGAAGGTGCAGGAGCAGCGTGGTGTAGGTGTTCAGCAGGCCGGTGTGTCCGTAGCCGGTGGCGCCGAGCACCTCGATCCGCTGCAGGCCCAGGCCGTAGTCGTTGCTGTTCAGGGCCACCATGGCTTCGCGCGAGGCCTGCCCCAGCACGGCGTCGCCGTAGAGCGCGTCGCCCCAGCGCGCGAGGTCGGCGGCCGATGCCGTCATCGCGCCGGACGCCCAGAAGATGGTCGCCCAGGCCGGAGACAGCGGTCCGCCGTCGTCGGTGTCGCCGGTCAGCAGCCTGGTGTGCTCCAGCCCGAGCGGGCCGAGGAAGCGGTCGTCCAGCTCTTCCGCGAGCGTCGAGCCCGTGACGCGCTCGATCACCAGGCCGAGCAGGAAGTAGTTCGTGTTGGCATAGGCCCAGCCTTCGCCCGGCTGGTACCACGGCGCATGGAGCGTCTTGAAGACCTCGGCGGTCGTCCATGCGTGCTCGGGATGCTCCTCCAGCCCCTTGCGAGTCGTGTCGTTGAACACGTCGGCGAGCCCGCTGGTGTGGTCGAGCAGCTGATGGATGGTGATCTTGCTGCTGATGCTCGACATCCCCGGCAGGTACGTTCTGACAGGGTCGTCCAGGCCGATGCGGCCCTCCTCCACCAACTGCAGGACGGTTGCGGCCACGAAGGTCTTGGTGACGCTGCCGATGACCAGCGGGTCCTCGGCCGTCAACGCGGTTGTCTGGTCCCGCTGGCGGCCAGAGGCGCCCGCCCACAGGAGCTCGCCGTCGCGCACCGCGGCGAAGGTGATCCCGTAGGCGCCGCCGGCCTCGCGCGCGGCAGCCATGGCCGCCTCGAAGCGAGGATCGGGACGAATCGCCGGCGGGAGGGCGGCCTGCTGCGGCGCGGGCGATTCCGCGGGCGCGACCATGTCGATGAGCTGGACGCGCGGCGGCCCCGTCGGAAGGTCGAGCTGATCGATCGGCGTCGGCCTGGCACCGCCGGGCTCCACCGCGCTGAGGGGCGCCAGGGTCAGCTCCGGCGAGAGCAGAACCAGCAGCGACAGCAGGAAGGCGACGCCGGGCGCACGAAACCGCGGGAGCCCGCGGCTGAGCCGCGTACCCCGTTCCGTGATCGGTCGGGCCTGTCGCATGGGTGACTTCGTGCCGCGCATCATCGCCGATCCGGCTGCCCCGCTCAACCGATTTTCGAAGGTACCGCCGACTTGCGCCGATCGGCATTTATTGTTAGCATTGCTAAGCAGTGACGATCCCTCGCCTCTTCCCGCGTGCCTTGCGCCGCCCCGATCGGGCGGCGTCTTCGTCGCGCCCGGGCGCCGGCGCCTTCGCGCGGGGGTTCAGCGCCATGCGTCACCGCAATTACCGCATCTACTGGTTCGGCCAGATGGGCAGCCTCGTCGGCGCCTGGATGCAGTCCGTGGCGCTGCCATGGCTCGTCCTGGAGCTGGGCGGCTCGCCCCTCCAGCTGGGGACCGTGCTGGCCCTCATGTTCACGCCGTCGATGTTCCTGGCGCCGCTGGGTGGCATCGTGGCCGACCGCGTCGACAAGCGACGGGTCCTGATGGTCGTGAACGCGGTGGCCATGCTGCAGGCCACGCTGCTCTTCGCCCTGGCGGGCAGCGGGGTCGTCGAGATCTGGCACGTCTACCTGCTGGCGCTGCTGGCCGGCTTCGTGAACGCGGTCGAGATGCCGGTGCGCCAGGCGTTCGCGGCCGAGCTCGTTCCCAGCGACGATCTCGTCAACGCCATCGCCCTGAACTCGACCAGCTTCAACCTGTCGCGCGTCATCGGCCCGGCCATCGCGGGCGTCACGATCGCCGTCTTCGGCGTTGCCATCAACTTCGGCATCAACGCGGTCAGCTATCTGTCGGTGCTGATCGGCCTGTGGATGCTGGACGGCGGCGCCCTGCGACGAATCGATCGACCCGAGCGCTTCCCCTCCATCCGGGCAAGCC
>JALZDF010000073.1 GCA_030862645.1 Chloroflexota bacterium | reverse complement strand
GAGCAGCTCTGCCCCGATGACCAGCACGTGGCGCGCCATCCCGCTCGCGATGTAGGCCTGGGCGGACGCGTACGCGTAGACGAAGCCCGAACAGGCCGCCGAGACGTCCATGGCCGCGGCCCGGGTGTTGCCGATGGCTTCCTTGACGAGCGCCGCGGTCGACGGCATCCAGTAGTCGGGTGTGAGCGTCGCGAGGAGGATGAGGTCGATGTCATCGGGCTCGATGCCGGCCGTCCTGATCGCCCGAAGCGACGCGACGGCGGCCATCGACGCGGTCGTCTCGTGCGCCGCCGCCACACGACGTTCCCGGATACCCGTGCGCGTCACGATCCATTCGTCGTTGGTGTCGACCATCCGCTCCAGGGCGTGGTTGGTCAGGACCTGCGCCGGGGCGTAGCGGCCCCAGCCGGTGACATGGGCACGGCGCTGGCCCGGGACCGACGCGTTCACAGCGGTTCCACCTCGATGAGCGGCTGCTTCGCCTTGACCAGGGTGCCGCTCTCGGGCACCACCCGGACGACGCGTCCGGCCAGGTCCGACTTTATCTCGTTGAACAGCTTCATCGCCTCGATCAGGCCCACCACCTGCCCGCCGTTGATCTCGTCGCCTTCCGCGACGTATGGCCGCGCGCCCGGGGAAGGGGCGGCGTACCAGACCCCGGTGAGCGGGGCGCTGACGAAGCGCATGCCGGGGGCGGGCTCGCCGAACGGCGTGAGCCCGTCGGCTGAGGGGCTCGGGGACGAGGGCGCTGCCGCCACCGGCGAAGGCAGCCCGGCGCTCTCGGTTGCGGTGACCTGGCGGGGCCGGGCCAGCCGGACGCGCAGCTCCCCCACCTCGACCTCCAGCTCGTCGAGGCCCGCGCGCTCGAAGGTTGGCCCGAGCAGGTCGACGGCCGCCAGGATGGGATCGCGCTCGGCCATCAGGCGTCGTACCGCCGGAAGACGAGCGTGGCGTTATGACCGCCGAAACCGAAGCTGTTGCTCATTCCCACGGTGACCGCTACCTCGCGCGCCTCGTTCGGGACGTAGTCGAGATCGCACTCAGGGTCCGGGTGCTCCTGGTTGATGGTAGGCGGCACGATGCCGGACTTGATGGCCTGGATGGTGGCGATCGCCTCGATGCCGCCGCCGGCTCCCATCAGGTGGCCGGTCATCGACTTCGTGCTGCTGACCGGGATGCGGTAGGCGCGCTCGCCGAAGAGGGTCTTGATGGCCGCCGTCTCCGATCGGTCGTTCGGCGGCGTGCTCGTGCCGTGGGCGTTGACGTAGTCGATGTCGTCGGTGGTCAGCCGGGCGTCGGCGATAGCAACCCGCATGCTCTCCACCGCGCCCCGGCCCCCCGGCGCCGGTAGGGTGATGTGCGACGCGTCGTCGGTGGCGCCGTAGCCCACAACCTCGGCGTGAATGGTCGCGCCGCGGGCCAGCGCGTGGTCGAGCGCCTCGAGGACCAGGATGCCCGCCCCGTCCCCCATCACGAAGCCGTCGCGTTCGGCGTCGAATGGCCGTGACGCCTTCTCGGGCTGCTCGTTGCACTTCGTCGAGAGAGCCCGCATGGCGCTGAAGGCGGCGACCGGGATCTCGCCGATGCCCGCTTCCGCGCCGCCCGCGATCATGACGTCGGCCTCGCCGCGGCGGATGATGTTCATGGAGTCGCCGATCGCATGGTTGGCGCTCGAGCAGGCGCTGACGGTCGCGTAGTTCGGTCCGCGCGCGTTGGCGTAAATGGCCACGTAGCCGGCCGCCATGTCCGGGATCAGCGCGGTGACCAGGAAGGGACCGATGCGCTCCACGCCGTGCAGCGCAGCCTCGGTGACATCGCGGATCATGGTGTTGATGCCGCCGATGCCGGAGCCGATGATGCAGCCGGTCCGCCAGGCCAGCGCGTCGTCGGCGATCGGGTTCTCGAGCCCGGCGTCCCGCATCGCCTCGGTGACCGCCGCCCAGGCGAAGTGGACGTAGCGGTCGTTGCGCCGGACCTCCTTCTTCGGCATCACCGTGTCGGCGTCGAAGCCCTTGATCTCGCCGGCCACCTTGCTCGCCGTCTTCACCGGGTCGAAGCTGGTGATGCGGGTAATGCCGCTGCGCCCGTTGACGAGCCCGTCCCAGAAGGCCGGCACGTCATTGCCGATCGGCGTCAGCGCACCCATGCCGGTGATCACCACGCGGCGCTCGCCGTCACGCATCGGCCTGTCCTCCGCCCATTTGCTGGTCGCGCGGGATGATGATGCTCAGGGTCGCCTCCACCGCGATGTCGCCGTCGACGCTGGCCACGCCGCGGATGCGCCCGAACATGCCGCGCAACTTGTCGACGGTGACCTCCAGGCGCAGGGTGTCACCCGGAATCACCATCCGGCGAAACCGGCATTCGTCGATGCCGGCGAACAGCCCCAGCTTGCCGCGGTACTCGTCGAGCGTCATGACCGCTACGCCGGCCGTCTGGGCCAGCGCCTCGACCATCAGGACGCCAGGCATGATCGGGCGCTCCGGGAAATGACCGGTGAACTGCGGCTCATTGGCGGTCACCGCTTTCAGACCCACCGCCCGACGGCCGGGCTCGAGCTCGATGATCCGATCGACCAGGAGGAAGGGATAGCGGTGCGGGATGATGCCCATGATGTCGGCCGCCTCGAGCGGCAGCGCAGGTGCGGCAGTTGGTGTCTCGGTCGTCATCGGCTCCTGCCAATCTGAGTTGTGGATGCCGGGAAGAGGTCGGAGCTCATGAGCCCACGAACGCGGCCGGACCGACCCGGTCGAGCAGGTTGGTGCTCACGCGCGCCTCGAGGAAGGCGTCGTTGTCGATGATCCCACGGTGGAACGGGACGTTGGTCTTCACGCCGCCGATCTCGAGCTCGGCGAGGGCTCGGCGGGACCGGGCGAGCGCCACCTCACGTGTCTCGCCCCACACGATGACCTTGGCGAGCAGGCTGTCGTAGTAGGGCGGCACCTCGTAGCCCGGGTACAGGTGCGTGTCGACCCGAACGCCCGGGCCGCCCGGAAGGCTGAGCGCCTCGATTTCACCGGTCTGCGGGCTGAAGTTGTCGCCCGGGTCCTCCGCGTTGATGCGGAACTCGATGGCGTGGCCGCGGAACCGGATCTCCTCCTGGCGGAGGCTGAGCGGATCGCCGGCGGCGACTCGGATCTGCTCGGCGATCAGGTCAACGCCGGTCAGCATCTCGGTGACGGGGTGCTCGACCTGGATGCGGCAGTTGATCTCGATGAAGTAGAAGTTGCCGGCCGCGTCGAGGAGAAACTCGAGGGTTCCCGCGCTCTCGTAGCCGGCCGCCACCACGCTTCGGATGGCGAGGTCGCGCAAGCGCTCGCGGGCAGCGTCGTCCATCGCCGGCGACGGTCCCTCCTCGATGATCTTCTGGTGGCGACGCTGCACCGAGCAGTCGCGCTCCCCGAGATGGACGCCGTTCCCATGGCGGTCGACCATCACCTGCACCTCGACGTGGCGTGACTCCTCGATCCACTTCTCGAAATAGATGCTGTCGTCGCCGAAGGCAGCCTGCGCCTCGGAGCGAGCGAGCGGCAGAGACTGCTCCAACTCACGTGGCGAGCGCACGAGGCGCATCCCGCGACCGCCGCCCCCCGCTGACGGCTTGAGCAGCACGGGATAGCCGGACTCGCCGGCCTGCTCCAGCGCATCGCGCAGGTCGGTCACGATACCGCGGCTGCCGGGCACGGTCGGCAGCCCGTTGGCGGCGAGCATGCGACGCACGGCGTACTTGCTGGCGAAGCGCTCGAGCACCTCCGGCCGGGGACCGATGAAGGTCAGCTCGTGCGCGTTGCAGGCCTCCGCGAAGCTGGCGTCCTCGCTGAGAAAGCCGTAGCCGGGATGGACCGCGTCGCAGCCGGTGATCATGGCCGCGCTGATGACCGCGGGCTGATTGAGGTAGCTCTTGCGCGCCTCGGCCGGACCGATGCAGATCGCCTCGTCGGCGAGACGCACGGCAAGTGTGTCCCGATCGGCCTCGCTGAAGGCGACGACCGCCGGCAGGCCGAGATCACGGCAGGCGCGCAGGATGCGCACGGCGATTTCGCCGCGATTCGCGATCAGGACCTTGCTGACCATGCTCAGGCCGATGTCGGCGCGATCGCGCCGGTGCGCAGCAGTTCGACCGCGGCGTCGAGGCTGGCGGCGTCGCCGACCGTGGCAGTCCGGATGGATGGCGCGATACGCCTCAGCATCCCGACCAGGGCGGCGCCGGGGCCGCACTCGATCGCCAGATCCACTCCTTCGGCCACCATGCGCTCGACGCAACGCACCCATTCGACGGGCGAGCGCACCTGCTCGGCCAGGAGCGCACGGATGCGATCGGCCTCCGTCAGCGGCTCAGCGGTCACATTGCTGATCATCGGCACCTGCGCATCGTGCCAGACCTCGCTTTCGAACGCCGCCGCCAGGCCATCGGCGACGTCGGTCATCAGGGGTGAGTGGAAGGCACCCGAGACCGGCAGGCGCACAACGCGCCGGGCGCCGGCTGCTCGCATCGCCTCCTCTGCCGCGTCGAGCGAGTCGCGGCGGCCCGAAATCACGACCTGGCCGGGCGCGTTGTCGTTGGCGACCACCAGCTCCGTCGGCCGCCCGACGGCGGAGACCACGTCCTCGACCGCCGCCCGATCGAGGCCGAGCACGGCCGCCATGCCCCCAGCCGCGTCGACGGCCGACATCAGGCGAGCCCGCGTGGACACCAGCCGCAGCGAGGCGGCGAAGTCGAGCACGCCGGCGGCCACCAGGGCCGCGTACTCGCCGACCGAGTGGCCCGCAACGATCCGCGGCTCGAGCTGAATTCGCTCACAGAGGGTGCGAAAGGCGGCGATCGAGGTCGTGAGCAGGCAGGGCTGTGTCTGGCGCGTATCGTCCAGCCGCTCCTGCGGGCCATCCCAGCATGTCACGCTCACCGGCCAGCCGAGCACCGCATCGGCTTCCTCGAAGGTCTCGCGCGCGGCGTCGGACCGATCGGCCAGCTCGCGCCCCATCCCGACGGTCTGTGAGCCCTGCGGGCTGAACAGCAGGGCGAGGCTCAACGGGCCATCTCCGTGGCCTCGAGCTCGAGCACGACCTGACCGTACTCCACCGCTTCGCCGCTCTCGGCGACCAGGTGCCGGACGGTGCCGCGTCGCGGAGCACGGACGTCGTGCCGGATGCCGAGCATCTCGACCTGGCCGAGTGCGTCGCCCTTCTCGACGGCCAGCCCCGGCCCGAGCCCGTCTGCGTAGACGAAGAACCCGACCGCCGGCGAGGCGACGCCCACCGCCGGCGAACCGGAGGGCGCCGCCTGCGGCGAGCCAGCGGCCATCGCGGCCTCGCCCGGGGCGATCGCCGGCGAGCCGGCGGCCCGCGCCACGCGTACGCGCAGCTCCCCGGAGGAGACCTCGATCTCGCCGAGGTCGTGGCGCACCAGCCGGTCGGTCAGCTGCGGAACCAGGTCGTTGGCCGCCCGGGCGATCGCCTCGAGGGCGCGCTCCGCCTCAGTCATGCACCCCTCTCACTCTCGTCGTCGGTGGCGTCGCTCGGCCAGATCTCGCTCCACCGTGGGCGGCGCGGGGCGCCAGGGAGATGAAGGATCCTGCCGATCCGGCGTCGAAGAGACGGAACTTCGGGCGGTCTCGAGCTCACGGCCCCCGTCTCCAGGTAGGCGCCCATGCTCCGCAGCCGGGCATAGCGCGTCGCGAGCAGCTCGGTCGTATCGATGCCGGAGAGCCGGCGCATGGCCGAGATGATCGCCGCCTTGAGCGCTCGCCCCGTTTCTGCATGGTCGGTATGCGCCCCATCGCCCGGCTCGACCACGATGGCGTCCACCACGCCGAGGTCCACCTGGTCGTCGGCGGTCATGCGCATGGCGGCCGCGGCGGTGCGCGCCTCGTCGCGCGAGCGCCATAGGATCGAGGCGCAACCCTCCGGGCTGATGACCGAATACACCGCGTTCTCGAGCGCCAGCACCACGTCCCCGACGCCGATGGCGAGAGCTCCGCCCGAGCCACCCTCGCCCAGCACGATGACCACGATCGGCACCTGCAGACCGGTCATCAGCTTGATGCTCGAGGCGATCGCCTCGGCCTGCCCGCGCTCCTCGGCCGCCGGACCCGGGAACGCGCCCGCCGTGTCGAGGAAGGTCACTATCGGCATTCCCAGCTTGTCGGCGAGGCGCATCAGCCGCTGCGCCTTGCGGAAGCCCTCCGGATGCGGCGACCCAAAGTTGCGCGCGATGTTGCTCTCGGTGTCGGTCCCCTTCTGGTGACCGATGACCATCACCGGCACGCCGTCCAGCGTCGCCGGACCGCCCACGATGGCCGGGTCGTCGCCGAAGGCACGGTCGCCGCGGAGCTCGAAGAACCCGTCGAATATGATCGGCACCAGGTCAAGCGTGCGCGGCCGCTGCGGGTGGCGCGCAAGCTGAACGCGCCGCCATGCCTCATCGCTGACGGCGCTGGATGGCGCGGCCGCCTGGTCGAGTGTCGGCGCGTCGCTCACCGGGCCTCCTCCCGCTCACCGGCAGGGGTGCTCGTCGGCCCCTTGCCGTTCCCGTCCGGCGCTCGCTCGACGTCGATCCCGATCGTCTCGCTCACGGCTCCACCGAGCCGCTCGGCGAGCCCCGTGAGGGTGCCGATCGGCCCCCAGGTGCGATCCGCGGAAGGCGGCCCCCCGTCGTCGACGGCGGCGACCGGCAGCAGGCGCAGCAACCGGGACAGGGTCGAGCGAAGCTCGGGCCGGGGAACGACCGCGTCGACGAACCCATGGGCCAGCAGGAACTCGGCGCTCTGGAAGCCCTCCGGCATCTCCTCGCCAACCGTGTCCGAGGCCACGCGGGCACCTGCGAAGCCGATGAGCGCCTTGGGCTCGGCCACGATGACGTCGCCCAGGCTGGCGAAGCTTGCAAGGACTCCGCCGGTGGTGGGATCGGTCAGGACGGCGATGAACGGTACGCCCGCGTCGTCCAGGCGGACGAGCGGCGCCGTTGTCTTGGCCAGCTGCATCAGCGACAGGGTCCCCTCCTGCATCCGCGCCCCGCCCGAGGCGCTGACCACCACGGCCGGGATCCGCTCGGCCACCGCCGTCTCGAAGCAGCGCGCCAGCTTCTCGCCGACGACGCTGCCCATGCTGCCGCCCATGAACCGGAAGTCGAAGATGCCGATGGCGACGCGTTGCCCGTCGATGGCGCCGATGCCCCATACGACGGCATCACGCAGTCCCGTCTTGAGCCGTGACGCCTCGAGGCGATCGGCGTAGGGGCGATCGTCGTGGAATCCGAGGCGGTCGACCGACTCGAGCCCGGCATCGCGCTCCTCGAAACTGCCGCGATCCAGCAGCAGGTCGATCCGTTCGCCGACGGACATTCGAAAGTGATGTCCGCACGACGGGCAGAGACGCTGGTTGCGCTCGAGCTGCTTGTTGAAGACCTGCGCGTCGCAGGTCGGACATTTGGTCCAGGCGTCGGAGGGCGCGGCGCGGCGGCTGAACGGGAACTTGATCGGCAATCGATTCCTCCTCGTTCCGCTACCGATGGAGGAGCCGGTGGGTGGCGGTGGCGCGACGGCTGCTGCGCCAGACGGCGTAGGCGGTGACGCCCACGCCGACGGCGGAGCCGACCGCGCCGGTCACGATCAACCGGCCCGGGTGCCGAAGAGCCCAGCCGACGGCATCCCGCGAGGAGCTCGTGGGGCCGGCCGTTGCCAACCGTGTGCCGAGTCGCGCTTCGAATCGCGGCGCCACCGGCGGCGTGACGAGCGCGGCCCGCAGGTGTTCCGCCAGGGTGACCAGCGGATGGCCGTCCGTGGCGAGCCCGGCCGTCGCGGCCGCAACCCGTGGAGGGGCGCCGTCGAGAAGGCCGTCGAGAGCGTGGTCGAGGCGCTCGGCGGCAGAAGGCTGCTGGCTCATTACGCTCCTGCAAACACCGCGGGGCCCGATACGTTACACCGACCGCGAGTGCGGCGCGCTAGACGGCCCGGTCGAGCAGCGCCGCGAGCTCGCGCAGCGCGCGATGCTGCAGAACGCGGACGGCTCCCTCACTGCGTCCGAGCACATCGCCGATCTCGCGCGTGGTCAGCCCGTCCACGAACCGCAGGATGATGACCTGACGGCGATCGTTCGAGAGCGAGGCGACCGCGGCGCGCAGGCGGCGCGCGTCGTCCGCCATGCCCGCCAGGCGCGCCGGATCGTCGCCGGCCACCGACTCCGGCACGCCGTCGAGGGGCTCGGTTCGATGGCGATTGCGAGCCCGCAGAGTGTTGGCCAGCTGGTTGTGCGCGATGCGGAAGAGCCACGAGCGAAAGGTGGCGCCCTCGTCGCGGAAGCGGTCGATGGCCCCGAGCGCCGCCAGGAAGGTGCGCTCGGTGGCGTCCTCCGCGTCGTGGTGATCGCCGAGCAGGTAGAAGCTGTACCCGTACACTGGCTCGAGGTAGCGCCGGTAGAGGGTCGCGAAGGCGCGGCGGTCCGCCTGTGCCGCTCGGACGTCCGCTATATCACGATCCACTCGGCTCGCCCGACCCTGCGCGGCGTGCTTGATGCTCATACGGTGGTCATCGCACGCAGCCGCGTGATCTCGCCGCTGGTGAGCGCTCTTCGGCCCGCCACGGTCTCGACGATCAGCGCGCCGTGCGCGTCGATGCCCGCCGCGATTCCCTCGACGAGTTCGTCGCCGGTCTCGACGCCGACCCGGGTGCCGATGGTCACGCACGCCTCGCGATAGCGG
>JALZDF010000041.1 GCA_030862645.1 Chloroflexota bacterium | reverse complement strand
GCCCGGCACACGCCGGGCCGCCGCGCATCCCATCGGCCAACCAACACATCTGCCTGACGGAGGCCCAACCGTGGAATCCACCGCCCTCAACCGCACCGCCCCCGGCGGTCGCACCAGTCTCGTCCTCGTCGTGCTCGCCGCCCTGTTCCTGTCGGCGACGGCGCTCGTGGCACCCGCCCTGACACCCGCCGCATCGGCAGTCGAGGAATCGCCCTCCGGGCGGTACATCGTCCTCCTGGCCGATGCGCCGCTCGCCGCCTACGGGGGCGGCGTTGACGGCCTGGCCCCCACCGACCCGACCGTTACCGGCGCCGACCGGCTCGACGCCGAGAGCGCCGCCAGCCGCGCATACCTCGCATATCTTGAAACGCAGCACGACGTTGCGATCGGCGCGATCGGCGCGGCGATCGGCCGCTCCGTCGAGGCCATCTTCACCTACGAGACCGTCGTGAACGGACTCGCCCTCGAGCTGAGCCAGTCCGAGGCAACCACGGTTGCGTCCCTCGCCGGCGTGACCCGGGTCGTCCCCGACGTCGAGCTCGAGCTGGTGACCGACAACGGCCCGGCCTGGATCGACGCCCCGTCGATCTGGAGCGGCGACGCCGGCGGCACGGCCAGCCACGGCGAAGGCGTGGTTGCGGGCATCATCGACACCGGCATCAACACGGACCACCCGTCGTTTGCTGACGTCGGCGGTGATGGCTACGACCACACGAACCCGCACGGCGCGTTCCACGGGCTATGCGACCCGATCACCGGTGCCCCGTTCTGCAACGACAAGCTCATCGGCGTGTGGGACTTCACCGGTCTCGGCACGGGCCCGGAGGATGACAACGGGCACGGCAGCCACACCGCCAGCACCGTCGCCGGCAACGTGCTCGACGCGGCGCTGGTCGGTCCGACGATCACCGTCGAGCGGCGCATCTCGGGCGTCGCCCCCCATGCCAACGTGATCATGTACAAGGCCTGCTTCACGACGCCCGCTGCTGGCGGATGCCTGCAGACCGGCACGGTCGGGTCGATTGACCAGGCCGTCCGCGACGGCGTCGACGTCATCAATTTCTCGATCGGCGGGTCGTCGCGCGACCCGTGGACCGACCTCAACGCTGTCGCCTTCCTCAACGCGCAGCGGGCCGGCGTGTTCCTGGCGGTCAGCGCGGGCAACGACGGCCCGGGCGCCGCGACGGTCGGCTCCCCCGCCGACTCGCCGTGGGTCACCGCGGTCGGTGCCAGCACCCACGACCGGAAGTTCTTCAACTCGCTCGTCGGCATGAGCGGCGGAGAGAGCGCCGCGCCGGCCGACATGCGTGGCCTCGGCGTCACCGCCGGGCTCGAGACGCGGCCGATCGTGTACGCGGGCGACTACGGCTTCGCGCTCTGCGGCGACGGGCCGGCCAACAGCGGCACGGGCGAGGCGCTCATCAATCCCTTCCCGGAGGGCACCTTCGACGGCGAGATCGTCGTCTGCGACCGCGGCACGTACGGCCGGGTCGAGAAGGCGCAGAACGTGATGGAGGGCGGCGCCGGTGGCTACGTCCTCCTCAACGACGAGGAGAGCGGTGACTCACTGGTCGCCGACGCGTACCCGATCCCAGGCGTTCACCTGACCTACACCCAGGGCCTCGTCCTCAAGGAGTGGCTGGCGTCGGGCGACGGCCACTCGGCCAGCATCGGCGGCATGGTCACCGATGTCCGCGACGAGAACGGCGACGTGATGGCCAGCTTCAGCTCGCGCGGGCAGAACCCGAGCGTGCCCGGCGTGATCAAGCCGGACGTCACCGCGCCGGGCGTCGACATCCTGGCCGCCTTCCACACGCCGGTCGGATCGACCGGCGGGGCCCCGGAGTACAACGTCATCAGCGGCACCTCGATGTCGAGCCCGCACACCGCTGGAGCCGGCGCGCTGCTGGTGGCCCTCCATCCCGACTGGTCGCCGGACGAAATTCGTTCGGCGCTCATGACCACGTCGTTCACCGACGTCCTCAAGGAGGACGCCGCCACCCCGGCCGACCCGTTCGACTTCGGTGCCGGCCGCATCTCCCTGTCGGCCGCGGCGCGCGCCGGGCTCGTCCTCGACGAGTCGTCCGACGCCTACCTTGCGGCCGATCCCGCTGCCGATGGTGACCCGTCGGCGCTTAACATCCCGAGCCTGGCAAGCTCCAACTGCGCGGGGACGTGCGGCTGGAGCCGCACGCTGACGAGCGTGGCCGGCGGCGAGGTCACCTGGACGGCGAGCGTCAGCGCGCCGGCGGGCATGGCCCTCGGCGTCAGCCCGTCCACCTTCACCGTCGCCCCGGGCGCCGACCAGGCGCTCGAGGTGACCGCCGACGTGACGGCGGTTGACGGCGGTGGGTGGCAGTTTGCCCAGGTCCGCCTCGAGCCGAGCGACGCATCGGTTCCGGCCGTGCACCTGCCGGTGGCGATCAACGTCGCAGATGGTGCCGGGGTCGAGCGAACCACGCTGCACTTCCAAGGGAACGTCGACGAGGGATGCACCGGCGACGGCCGGGCGGACCTCGCCGCCTGTGACGGGCCATTCCTTTCGACGAACGCCGAGCTGGACGATGCCGATGCCGCAAGGTGGGTCACCACCACGGACGTCGACGGCACCGCGGACCGCAACATCTACGACGCCAACTGGGTCTGGAACCTCGACGCTCCCACGACCGTCGCCGGAGCCATGACCGTGCGCTGGTGGGCCCAGTGCGGCGCCTGCGGCCCGCCCGTCGGCGCTGCCGACTGGTTCATCCGCCTCTGGGCGGATGGCGTCCTCGTCACCGATCAGCGCATCTCGGCCGCCCCAAGCTCGAGCACGGAGCCGTCCCTCGTGGAGGCGACGGTGGCGGTGCCGGAAACAACGGCGGCGTCAACCTTCGTCCTGCAGATCGACCCGGTGTTCGTGGACGTGCAGAATCCGTCGATTGCGTACTACGACTCGGCCAACGGCTGCAGCGCGACGCTCGAGGGACCGTGCGACAGCGTCGTGCTCATGCCGGTCATCGGTGAGGAGCCGATGCCCGACCTCCAGGTCACCGACATGGCCGCAGACAACGTCCGCGCGCGCGCCGGCGAACAGGTCGTCGTGTCGGCCGTCATCACCAACGCAGGTGACGGCGATGCAGGCGTGAGCCAAACCGAGCTTCGGCTGGAAGATGGCACCGTGATCGGCCTGCTCGACACGCCGGCCCTCGCGGCCGGTGCCAGCGAGACGGTCGCAGCCACGTGGGATACCCGTGGCCTGAATGGAGATCACGTCATCACCGCCACGGCTGACCTCGAGACTGCGGTCACCGAGACGGACGAGGAGAACAACCTCGGCACCCTCGAGGTCACCGTCCGCGGAAACAGGGTGCAGAACGCGTCGTTCGAGGAGGCCAGCGAGGACGGCAGCGCGCCGGCCGGCTGGGAGGGCCGATCGACCAATGCGGGGACGATCTCGTATGCCGAGGGCGGCTCGCACGGCCAACACGCCGTCGCCATCAGCGGAACCGGCGGCAGCGTCGCCCTCGACGGCCTTCCGACATGGACGAGCGAGCCGATAAGAGTCACGGCCGGCGAGACTCTCAGCCTGCGCGCGTCGGTCAGCACCGACGGCAGCTCCTCGGCGCCGAGCATCGGCCTGGCCTATCTCGGGCCGGCCGGTGAGCTGCTCGAGACGGTGACGGTGGCTACGGCGCCGCTACGGACCGATGGCTTCGCCGTCCTCGACGAAGTTGTCACCGTGCCCGCCGGCGTGACCGCGGTGCGAGTCGTCCTGGCCGGATTCGCCGCAAGCGATGTCGCGACCGCCGGGACGGTCACCTTCGACGATATCGGGCTCTACGCCGAGTAGCGCCTTCGGAGATTCAGCCCTCCCTCGATGGCCCGCCGGATCCGTTCGGCGGGCCATCCCCTATTCGGGCACCCGCACCCGCTCGACCGCCTCCCGCCGGCGGATTGACGATGACGTGTGGTGCAAGCGACAGGCGAGGCGTGCTGCCGATTCGCTTCAGGGCAACCGGCTTGCTACGGTGGCCGCCATGGACCGCTTGCTGGTGTCGATCGCGCGCCTGCTCGGCGCCGCTGCCGGCGCCTTCGCGGGGCTGGTCGCCGTCCAGATCCTGCGCATGCGTCGCATGGAGTTCCTGCCCGGCTGGCCGGGATTCGCGATCAATCACCTCATCGAGCCGTCGAACGGCGAGCCGGTCGACCCGAAGCGGCTCAACATCGTCGTGCTCGGGGACTCGACGACCGCCGGCGTGGGGGTCAGCCGGCCCGAGGACGCGCTCCCCTACCGTCTGGCGCGGCGGATCGCCGACGCCGAGCGTCGAACCGTCCGCGTGGTCAGCTTCGGATGGGCCGGTGCCCGCGTTGCCGATCTGCCGCGAGACCAGGTCCCGCGAGCCACCACCAAGCTGCGATTGACGGATCGCGGCCCGTTCCTTCGTGACGCCGAAATCGTGGCAATCGTCGTCGGCGCAAACGACGCGACGCACAACACGCCGCCAGGCCGCTTCCGGACCGACCTGCGCACCACCCTCGAGGAGGTGCGGCGCCAGGCGCCCACTGCCCGGATGGTGCTGGCCGGCATCCCGACCTTCCGGGGCGCCCTGCCGGATCTCCAGCCGCTCATGTTCCTGGCGGACCAATACGCCCGCCTGCTCCGGCCGATCAGCCGGGCCGAGGCCGCACGCGTCGGCGCAGCCTACGCAGACCTGCAGTCCGGCGTGCCTCGGCTCATCGCCGGCCGCGACGACGCCCTCTCCAGCGACGGTTTCCACCCCTCGGTGATCGGCTACGACGCATGGGCGGAGGTCATCTTTCTGGCCCTGGGCGCCCGCCCGGCGACCAGGTCGACTGGCTCGGATCCGTCGCTCGAGGCCGCCGGCGCCTGAGGGACCCCAAACGCCCCTTGCCGCCCCGCCCGTTCATCTCCGATGGTCCGGGCGGTCCTCGCACTTATGACACCATGACCCGAATGCTGTGGTGCCCTCGCGCGCCGTCTGGCGCGGGCGAGGTCTGCTCGTCGGTCTGAACCTCGCCGGTGCCGTCGATGGCGCGGACACGTACGACATGCTCGCCGGCGGTCGCGTCCCAGCGACGAAGGAACTGGACCCAGGTGGCGTCCGAGATCGGGGCACTGAGCTCGGCACGCTCCCAGCGCTCCTCGTCGACCTGGACCTCGACGCCGTCCACGCCACGATCCGGGGCCCAGGCCACCCCGGCGATCGCGACGCGGCCAGCGCTCACCTGGGCGCCGTCACGCGGGACGTCGATCCTGGACTGAGTCAGGATCGGCGCCTGCTTCGACCAGCCGAGGGGGACCCAGTACGCGTCAAACCCCTCGAGCGTGGTGAGCTCGATCTCCGTCAGCCACTTCGTGGCGCTCACGTAGCCATACAGCCCCGGTACGATCAGGCGAGCGGGAAAGCCGTGGTCGGGCGGCAACGGCTCGCCGTTCATGGCGACGGCCACCAGTGCCTCGCGGTCGTCGGCGAGCGCCCATGCCGTCGGGAAGCCGGCCGTGAAGCCGTCCACGGCGCGGCCCACGATCTGCGTCGCGTTCGGATCCACGCCCGCCTGGTCGAGGAGCGCCTTGAGGCGCACGCCGGTCCACAGGGCGTTGCCGACCAGGTGGCCGCCGACCTCGTTGCTGACGCACGCGATGGTCACGTACTGCTCGTGGAGCGGCATGGCCACGAGCTCGTCGTAGGTGAGCTCGAACGGCTGCGCCACCATGCCGCTCAGGCGCAGCCTCCAGGTCGTCAGCTGCGGCCGCGGAACCAGCAGCGCCGTGTCGATGCGATAGAACTGGTGGGTGGGGGTGACGATCGGGCTGAGATCCGGGACCGTGAGCGCGGCGCCACCGGGCAGCGGCGGCGCCGTGGCACGCGGTGCCGGAATGGATCCCACCTGCGGCGTGGCATTCAGGCGTCCCCGATCGAGCAGGGCTCGCCCGCCGAACCCGGCCGCGGCGGCCACGCTGACCACCGCGAGCGAGGTGCCCAGGAACCGGCGCCGCCCCCAATGCGGCATCTCCGCCACCGCCGCTGCTTCTCGGAAAGGGGCCAGCCGCAAGAGCCAGCCGAGCACGGCGATGGCGATGGCCACGGCGGTCGCTGCCACGAGCAGGGTGGTCAGCGGCTCCGACAGTGGATCCCGCACGCCGGCGCCCAAAGCAGCGAGCCCACCGCCTGCCAGGATGATGCGTGCCAGCCCCGGGCGTGTCCGGGCCAGGATGCCCACTCCCGCCGCCAACCCGACCGCCACCGCGGCAATGAAGAGGTTCAATATCAGCTTGTCCGCCTCGCCGAACAGGTCGACCACGAACTGCTTTGCGCCGGGCGGTTGGAGGGCGATCACGAGGTCTCCGACCGCGATGATCGGGCTGGCGGCGCCCGGCAGCAGGCCGGCGATCAGCTCGGCGATGCCGAGGGCCGCCGCTCCGGCCGCCAGGCCGGCGATCGCCGCGGCGCCTCGTGTGGGGATCCTTTCAGGGTCGGAGTGAATCGTCATCGACATCACCAAGGGTACGCGGCACGGGAACACGCGTACGAACGGGCCCGCGCGGGTGCACAATCCGGGACGCTGATGTTGACCGATCGAACCACGTTGGCGACCCTCATGGCGCGCGAAGAGCGCGCCTTCGCCGACGCGCATCCGCGCTCCGCCCGCCTGTTCGAGCGCGCCCGCCGGTCACTGCTCGGCGGCGTGCCGATGAACTGGATGAGCAAGTGGCCCGGGGCCTTTCCTCCGTTCGTCGAGGACGCGGCCGGCGGGCGCTTCCGCTGCGTCGACGGGCACGAGTACGTGGACCTGTGCCTGGGCGACACGGGCGCCATGACAGGGCATGCGCCCGCCGAGACGGTTGCCGCCATCGGCGACCGCGTCCCCCGCGGCAGCACGTTCATGCTCCCGACGGAGGACGCCATCTGGGTCGGCGAGGAGCTCCAGCGTCGATTCGGCCTGGCCTCCTGGCAGTTCACGCTCACCGCCACCGATGCGAACCGCTTCGCGATCCGGCTCGCTCGCCACATCACCGGGCGACCGAAGATCCTGGTCTACAACCACTGCTACCACGGCACCGTCGACGAGACCTTCGCCACCATCCGGGATGGACGCACGGTCGCCCGTCCCGGCAACCTGGGACCCCCGGTGGACCCGTCCGAGACGACCCGCGTGGTCGAGTGGAATGACGTGGTCGCCCTCGAAGCGGCCCTCGCGCCTGGCGACGTCGCCGCGGTGCTGGCCGAGCCGGTGATGACGAACATCGGCATCGTCGAGCCGGAGGCCGGATACCACGATGCCCTGCGCGACCTGACGCGCCGCCACGGCACGCTGCTCATCATCGACGAGACCCACACCATCTGTGCCGGTCCCGGCGGCTACACGCGGGAGTCGGGCCTCGAACCCGACGTCCTGGTGGTCGGCAAGCCGATCGCCGGCGGCCTTCCTGCCGGTACCTTCGGCTTCACCGCCGAGATCGCGGCACGCGTGGCCGCATCGATCGAGCTCGAGCACACCGACGTTGGCGGCATCGGTGGGACCCTGGCCGGCAACGCGCTCAGCCTGGCGGCCATGCGTGCCACGCTCGGCTCCGTCCTCACGGAGCAGGCCTACGCGCGGACGATCCGGCTGGCCGAGCGTTGGGCCGATGGCGTCCAGGCTGCGATCGACGAGAGCCGCCTGCCGTGGCACGTGACCCGGCTCGGCTGCCGCGCCGAGTACCTGTTCGGTGCCAACCGCCCGAGGAACGGATCGGAGGCGGCGGCGATGGACGACTTCGGCCTCCAGCGATTCACCCACCTGTATGCGCTGAACCGCGGCGTGCTGCTCACGCCGTTCCACAACATGGCCCTCGTCGCGCCACAGGCCACTGAGGCCGACATCGACCGCCACACCCAGCTGTTCGCCCAGATGTCGCGCGAGCTGGCCGGTTCGGCACCGGGCTTGCGGTAGGTCGTCGCGATGGCAGGCATGCTGTGGGTCAGCGATCGCGAGCCGGGGATTCGCCAGCTCTTCTCCGAGCTGCTGCCAGAGGCGGAGATCCTGGCACCCGATGAGCTCGAGGCGCGGCTGGCGCTGGGCCAGCGGCCCGACGGCCTGATCATCGACGGCACCCAGCTGCTGGAGCTCCCGCCAGCACAGCGCGCCTCGCTGCTCGAACTGCCGCGGCTGCTCATCTGCACCGGCATGCTCCTCGCCTCCATGCCGATGAACCTCATCTCGGGGCCCGGGGTCGCCGTCCTCGCCAAGCCGTTCTGCGTCGAGGACCTCGAGGCCGCCGCCGATTGGCTGCGCGGTGGCTCGGACACGATGCCGCCGCCAGCGGTGCCGTTCGCCGCGCTCGTCCAGCGACGTCGCATCCGGCCAGTGCGCGGCCGCCTGCCGGCCCACTGATCGGCGCCCCTATCATCGGCGGCGTGGCCGTACGCGTCGATCTCCGCTCGGACACGGTCACCCTGCCGACAGGGGCCATGCGGCGGACTATGGCCACGGCCGATGTCGGCGACGACCAGTACGGCGAGGATCCATCGGTCAACCGGCTCCAGGAGGAGGTCGCCGCGCTGCTCGGCATGGAGGCCGCGCTCTTCCTCCCGACCGGCACGATGGCCAACCAGGTAGCCCTGCGCACCCTGACGCGCCCAGGTGACGACGTGCTCGTCCCCACCGAATCGCACATCGTCCTGCATGAGACCGGCGCGGGCGCGGCGAACGCTGGCGTGCAGTTCACGGCCATCGGCTCGCGAGGAACCTATGACGCCGACGCGGTTGCGCTCGCCATCAAGCCAGGCGACCACATCGTCTACCCGCCGACGTCCCTGCTGGTGGCGGAGAACACGCACAACCGCGCGGGTGGGATTGTCTTCCCGGCCGATGCGCTGTCCGGCGCGCTCTCGGTCGCTCGGCGGCGTGGCCTGGCGACCTACCTCGACGGTGCGCGCCTCCTCAACGCGTCGATTGCCAGCGGCCGACCGGCGGCCGAGCTGGCGGCAGGATTCGACCTCGTCGGCATGTCGCTCAGCAAGGGGCTCGGTGCCCCGGCCGGCTCGATGCTGGCCGGCCCACGGGACATCGTTCGTCGCGCGCACCGGTATCGCCGCATGGCGGGCGGTGCGATGCGGCAGTCCGGCATCCTCGCTGCCGCCGGCTCCTATGCGCTGGCGCACCACGTCGAGCGCCTCGCCCAGGACCACGCCAATGCCCGCCTGCTAGCCGATGAGCTGCTGCGCGGCGACGACGTCGAGATCGACCTGGCCACCGTCCAGAGCAACATCGTCGTCCTGTCGCTCGTGGAGCGACGCGGCGTGCCGGACGCTGCGTCGTTCGTTGAGGGCTGCCGGGAACGCGGTGTCCTCCTGAACGCCTTCGGGCCGCGCACTGTCCGAGCGGTGACGCACCTCGACGTGACGGCCGACGACTGCCGCGCCGCCGCAAAGGTCATGCGTGCCGTGGCCGACGGGAGGGCCGCCTAGACCTGCTCCACCGGCTCCACGTCGGCCGGATCGAAGGTGAGCGACGCGGAGTTGATGCAGTAGCGGAGCCCGGTCGGCTGATCGCGGGCGTCGTCGAAGATGTGACCGAGGTGGCCACCGCAGCGGGCGCAGTGAACTTCCGTGCGCGTCATGAACAGGGAGCGATCCGTCTCGGTCTCGACGGCCTCCGGATCCTTGGGGGCGAAGAACGACGGCCACCCCGAGCCGGACTCGAACTTGGTGGTGGCGTCGAAGAGCTCCGCGCCGCACCCGGCGCAGCGGTACACGCCGGAGCCATGCTCATCCCAGTAGGCGCCGCTGAACGGGGGTTCGGTCCCCTTCTCCCGCAGCACGTGGTACCGATCCGGATCCAGGGTCGCGCGCCACTCCTCCTCGGAGCGCTTGATCGTCTCGTCGGTCATACCCGGAGCGTACGCCTTGTCCGCCTCAGCCGCACGCGGCAATACGCGACGTTTGTCCGGGCTGCTCTTTTGCGTTCGTCGCGGATCGGCCGCGCCGTTCGCCGATGGTTGCAGGCGCAACTTCTTGTCAGGATCGGAGCATGGCATTCCCGCGCACCGCCTCCCGCAGCCTGACCAGCGCGACGCCGTCGGCGGTCGTGCTGGCGGGGCTGAGCATCACGCTCAGCAGTGCCCTGGTTCTGGTCGCCATGCGCCCGGGCCTCGGCGAGCCGCATGCCCTGCCGGCTCCTTCGGCCGCACCGACCGCGAGCGCGGCGCCGCCGACCGCCTCGCCGTCACCGACCCCGACCTCGTCGCCCGTTCCGACCCCCTTCCCCACGGCAACTCCTACGGCGACCCCGGAGCCGACCCCTGCCCCGACTCCGCTCCCGTCGCCGTCCGTCGCGCCGCCCCCCGCCCCCCGCGCTCCGGCCTGCACCTACACCGACATCCTGACCATGCACCACGCCTACGATGAGTGGCACATCACGCTGCTCGACACGATCTACCACCTGCCCTCCGAGTACGCTCCCGGCGACCTGGTGGATAGCAGCGCAGCCGGCCTCAACGGCGGGTACCCCGTCCGCGGCATCCTGGTGGCCGACCTGGCCGCCATGGCAGCCGACGCCCGAGCCGCCGGCACGCCGATCTCACTGGTGAGCGGCTATCGCAGCTACGCGCAGCAGCAAAGCACGTTCAACTACTGGGTCAGCATCGGCGGATACAAGCAGGCGCTGCGGACGAGCGCTCGTCCCGGCCATTCGGAGCATCAGCTCGGCACGGCGATCGACGTCACGAGCGAGGGCGGCGCGGCGCCGTGGGACTACGCCGACTGGGCGGCGACCCCGGCGGGCAGCTGGATGGCCGCTAATGCGTGGCGCTACGGCTTCGTGATGAGCTACCCGAGGGCTTCGTACGACGCGAGCTGCTACGACTACGAGCCGTGGCACTACCGCTACGTCGGCCGTGACCTCGCCGCCCGGATCGCCGCCAGCGGCCGAGTGGCTCGCCTGGTGCTGTGGGAGCTCCAGTAGGCCGGGGCTATCCTTGTCCGATGCAGCGGCGCCGCATCCTCCTGGCCCCCGGTGCCTCGGGAACCATCGAGCGGTTGCGTCCGCACCAGCGAGGCCTGGCGGAGCGCGGCCTGGATGTTCAGCTCGTTCAGCTTCCGCGCGGAAGCGCCGAGCGGGCCGTGCCGGCATACCGTGCCGCCATCACGGCGGCATCCACCGGACGGGCACTGACCATCGGCGGCCAATCGTTCGGTGGCAGGGTCGCCTCGCTCGTCGCCGCCGGCGAGCTACCGGCTGCCCTCGTGCTCATCTCCTACCCGTTGCACGCCCCGGGGCGCCAGGCGAGTTGGGAGGAGCGAACCGCCCACTGGCCGCGGATCGCATGCCCGGTGCTGCTCCTGGCCGGTGAGGCTGACCCGTTCGCCCAGGTCGCATTGTTGCGGCGCGCGGCAGCTCGGCTGCCGAACGCCGAGCTCGTCACCTACCCGGGCGTCGGCCACGGCGTCGGACCCGTCCTCGATGATGCACTCGATCGGATCGCCGCCTTCGTGAGAGGCGATACCTGACGCGCTCTGTCAGGAATTGGCGCTATCCTCACGCCGATGCGCGCCTCACGACTCGTCCAGCTCCTCCTCTTCCTGCAGGCGCGCGGGCGAACCACCGCGGCCGTGCTGGCGCGCGAGCTGGAAGTCTCGGAGCGCACGATCCATCGTGACGTCGACGCGCTCAGCGCGGCCGGCGTGCCGATCTACGCCGAGCGCGGTCCACATGGCGGGATCCAGCTCATCGACGGCTATCGGACCCGCCTCACAGGCCTGACCGGTGACGAGGCCGAGGCACTCTTCCTTTCCGGCCTGCCCGGCCCCGCGGCAGAGCTCGGGCTGGGGACCGTGGTCGCCGCCGCACGGCTCAAGGTCCTTGCCGCATTGCCTGCCGAGCTGCGAGCGCGCGCCTCCCGGCTGGTCGAGCGGTTCCACCTCGACGCCGCCGGCTGGTTCCGCACCAACGAAGAGGTGCCGCAGCTGGCGCCGCTGGCCGACGCCGTCTGGGAGTCGCGCCCCGTCCGGATCACCTACCGGCGCGGCGACGAGGAGGTCGAGCGGACCCTCGAGCCACTCGGCCTCGTGCTCAAGGCCGGCATCTGGTACCTGGTGGCCTCCTCCGAGGGCCAGGTCCGGACGTACCGCGTGTCGCGGATCCGGCACGTGACCCCCGCCGACGGGCAGGTGGCGCGCCCATCCGACTTCGACCTGGCGGCGTACTGGGGAGAGTCGATCAGCGCGTTCGAGCGAGACGCACCACGCATCTCGGTGACGCTGCGCATCGACCCGGCCGTCATCGGCGTGCTGGCCGAGGCGGTCGGCGGCCAGGCGGTCCGCGAGGCCGAGACCCTTCCAGCCGAGGACCCCGACGGATGGGTCCACCTGCGCATCATGGCCGATTGGCCCGAGGAGGTGCCCGGCAGGCTGATCGGCCTCGGCAGCCGCGCCGAGATCCTCGAGCCGCCCGAGGTCCGCGAGCGCGCCATCACCCTGGCGCGTCGCATGCTCGAGCGGCACGGCGTCATCTAGCGCCGCGGAAGCGGCCGTGCGGCCCGGCGCACCCACCGCACACGACGTCCCGGCAGCAGGCGCCGGCGGAGCTCGGCAGCGACCAGGCGCTCGCGGTCATCGGCGAAGGCTCGAATGAGATCGGGGCTGATCATGGGTCTGCTTCCTCGTCATGGTTACAGCCCGATGGTATCGGCGGTTGATGCCAGATCCTGTCGACAATCCGTCAGAGTGCCCCGAGCAGCGCGGAAAGGACAGCGACCACCAGCCAACCGAGCAGCAGCACGATCAGAACGACCGAGCCGACCAGCAGCGCCAGTGCGACCCATTCCTTGCGGGTGGACCGATCCGGCTGCTCCAGGAATTGGCGGATGAGCTTGAGGTTGCGGGTGTTCGCCTTGAACCACAGGTCGAAGGCGTCGCCAATGAATGGGATGGCCCCGATGGCGAGGTCGAGCGCCGAGTTCGCGAGCATTCGGGCCACCACGATCCTGGGAACCCCGAGCCGGGCGCCACGCCACACCACGAAGAGACCGATCCCTCCGCTGACGAGGTCGCCGATGATGGGCACGAAGCCGATGAGCGCGTCGATCCCGAAGCGGCGGCCGCCGGTCCCAGGCACCGGAATGCTGTTGTCGAGCAGCCAGGCCAGGGTCTCGACCTCGGCCAGGCCGCGCGAGGGATCGACGCGCGCCATGCGCGCCGCCCGTGCACGTGCGATGCCTCGCTCGTGCGACGAATGACGTACCGCGGCCGCGCCATTCGTCACTGTGCACGTCTTGCGCTGCTCAGCCACACTCAGAATCATGAGTGCCTACCCCACCGTTGCCGTCGGGTCGAGGGCGTCCGCATCCGCAGCGCCGCGCGTCATGAGCATCGGTCTTCTGCGCGGACTCCTCCTGACCGAGGCCGGCCTGGCGCTCGTCCTGGCCGTCGGCCTCAGCATGGTGGCGTCGGCGCTCGGCAGCTCCATCGGTGGCGACCCGGGCCAGGCCGCCGAGCAGAACATGCGCTTCGCCGCTGGTGCGGCGATCATGTTCGCCATCCTGGCGGCCGTCGCCTCACGCGGGGCGCGTCGGCGACGAGGCTGGTCATGGACCCTGGCCGCGTTGCTGCAGCTGATCGTGGCGATCGGCACGGGCATCGCGGTCATGACCGCGAGCTGGCACCCGGCCTACCTGCTCGGCTTCGCCCTCGCGGGCATCGTCATGCTGGTGCTATCGACGACATCCGTCCGTCAGGGACTCGGCCAGGTCTGACTCGCGCCGAAAACCTGACACTGCTCGTCATGAACGAGCGGTAGCCTGACGGAATGATCGAGGTCAACCCGCACGATCCCGGCCCGGAGCTCGCCGGACGGCGCGGCGAGGCGCACGCCACCGCCGCACGGGAGCCGATCAGCATCGGCGAGTCCACTGTCCGCATTGGTACCGCCTCCTGGACGGATCCGACCATGACGGCGCCGGGCGTCTTCTACCCCCCCGACGCCGGAACGGCCGAGGATCGGCTCCTCTACTACGCCAACCAGTTTCCGATGGTGGAGGTCGACGCGACCTACTACGCCCTCCCCGCGCGGCGAACGGGCGAGCTGTGGCTCGAGCGCACGCCACCGGACTTCACGTTCGACATCAAGGCGCACGCGCTGATGACCGGCCAGCCGTCCGAAGTGAGCCGCCTGCCGAAGGATCTGCGCGAGGAGCTTCCCGCCGCGATCCTCGACAAGAAACGGGTCTATGCGCGTGACCTGCCCCGGGAGATCGAGGACGAGATCTGGGCGCGCTTCATGGATGGTATCGAGCCGCTGCGCAGCTCCGGCAAGCTTGGCGCCGTCTTCCTCCAGTATCCGCGCTGGTTCTTCCCGAGCAACGAGTCGCGAGACGAGATCGTGAAGGCGCGGGACCGCCTGGGCGACATCCCGTTCGCAATCGAGCTGCGCCACGCCAGCTGGTTCAACGAGAAGAACGTCGAGCGCACGACCCGCTTCCTGCAGAAGTACGAGATCCCCTTCGTCATGGTCGATGCGCCGCCGGGCACGAAGTCATCGGTCCCACCCCTGACGCTGGTCACCTCCCCGAAGCTTGCGGTCGTCCGCTTCCACGGACGCCGGACGGAGACCTGGGAGAGGTCCGGCATCCCCGTGGTCGAGCGATTCCGATACCTGTACGACGAGGCGGAGCTCGGTGAATGGGTGCCGCGCATCCGCGAGACCGCCGAGCAGGTGCCCGAAGTCCACGTGCTGATGAACAACTGCTACGCGAATTACGGCACCACCAATGCCCGTGAGATCGCCGACCTGCTGGCGTCCGAGGTACCGCGCCTCGACCGCTGAGCCGCTACCCTGAGGGGGTGGGGACGCCGCGCGGACCAATCGCACTGCTCCTGTCCCTCGCGCTGTCCGCCTGCACCTTCCCGCCCCTCGAGACGCCGAGCCCGCCGCCACCGGCCACGTCATCGCCCAGCCCGACTCCGTCGCCCACGCCCCGACCGACGCCCACGCCGCGTCCGTCGCCGACCCCGGGGGCCGCCATCCCCGACTTCCAGGCCGGCGAGATCGTCACCACCGCCATCGACGGGCTGCGGGTCCACAACCTTCCCGGCGTCGACACCCCGGTCGTGACCGGCCTCCTGCCGCTCGCCTCTGAGCTGCGCGTCGTGATGGGTCCCGTCCCGGTCGAGAATCTCGGCTGGTACCTGCTCGCGGACGTGGACGGCCGGGAGCCGACCTTCGAGGAGGGCTGGGTGGCTGCCGGCGCGGAGCCCGAACCGTTTCTTGCCTCCACCGGTCGGGTCGCGGAAGGCTCGCCGTACCTGGCCTCCATGGACCACACCGGCAACGCGGAGCAGGGACCGATCGAGATCGGCAGCGGCGACCACGCCATCCGCTGGGTCGCCGTCGACCCGGAGCGCACCCGATGCTCGCTGGCAGTCTCCTTCATGCTGGCCGGCGGAGGCCAGCCGATGCCGGCGATCCGGGCCACCGTCGGCACCGGCGTCGACCGGGGCACTCTTCAGCCCCAGTCATTCGCGTCGCTGCGCATCTCAGGGCCCGTTTTCGTGACCGTCGAGTCCGATTGCTCCTGGGCGCTCGTTATCCTTCGTACGCCCCCGCCATCCTCTCCGTCCGCGTCGCCTTCGCCCGCTCCCTGACCGCCAGGGGCGCGGTACGGCGTCAGCGCCCGGTGCCGGCGAGCGACTGCATCAGCGCGGGGTCGCTCGGGTCGAACAGGAGGCAGATGAAGGACCGATCGCCGGACCCCCATGACTCCTCGGACGGCGAGATCATCGATCCGTAGATGTCTGACGTCGCGTAGGGGGCTCCGACGTACGACTCGAACTCCGGCTCGCACACTTGCGTGAAGATCGCCTCCAGCTCGCTGTCGGGCGGGTAGGTGCCATCGCGCTCGTAGGTGGCGAGGGCAAAAACCTCGTACTCGTGGGCCTCGGTGCACGGCACGCCATCGACGTCGCTGATCTCCTCCTCTTCGTCGGCGCTGTTGAAGCAGTCGCCCGCGCGCAGCTCATCGACGCTCACGTTGCCGGCCGAGGCGAGCGATCCGTCGTCCCCACGCCTGGCACTGGTGACGTAGCCGACGAGGAGGGCCACGATGAGCGCCGGGATCCACCAGAAGCGGATCCATCGGCGCCATGCGGGCGCCGCGGCCGCGGTCGCCGCCTGGCCGCCCTGGGTCGCCCAGGTCGTCTGGTCGGCGGGCGTCGATTCGGCGCCGCGAATGAGGCCGCATCGCTGGCAGGCCGGATCAGTCTCGTTGTTGTCCGCGAAGCAGCGCTTGCAGACCCATCGGTCGCTCATGGCGCCACCTTAGCCGATGGCCGTTCCGGTTCGAAGCGGTACGTTTGGACGAATCGCTCCTGGGACGGCGTCTCGACGGCGGTCGGATGCCGGAGCTCCCGCACGCGCGCAATGGCGGTGTCTGGCGACCAGCCGGCCGCCACCAGCGCGCAGGCGACCACCGTGCCGGTGCGACCGACGCCCCCCATGCAGGCAACCGCAACATCGCCGGACGCGCGCGCTCCGCGGATCGACGCAAGGATGGCGTCCATCCGCGCCGCGCTCTCCGGAGGCCGGCCATCCGTGATGGGATGGCGATCGACCTCGAGGCCCATGGCTGCAGCGCGGCTGACCAGTGAAGCATCGCCCCAGCGGGACAGCTCTTCGTCGTCCACGAGCAGGACGAGGCGGCGCACGCCGGCGCGAGTCAGGGACGCGAGGTCCGCGTCGAGATCACCCCGATATACGCGCCCGGGATAGCGAACCGATGCCCCGCGCTTGCCCGGCAGCACGGTCATGCCGATCCGCCCCGGCCGCCCGTCACCCAGTTCGTGCGCCGGCAGCCAGTCGATCCGCGGGGGTGGATCGGCGCCGGGTTCAACCACCTAGTTGAGCTGTCCGTTCCCGCGCTGGCAGAAGTGCCCCTGGGACTCCAACGGCCCCCCACAGAACGGGCAGGCTGGTCGGCCGGAAGCGACCAGCGCCGCCGCGCGTCGGACGAAGGCGCGCGCGACCCGCGCGTCGATGCGGATGCGAAGCAGGTCGGGGCCTTCCTCGGCATCGTCGGGCAGCTCGGCGTACTCCCCGTCCTCCGTCGGCGTCTGTGCCTCGATCACGACCGCCTCGCTGCCGGCATCCCACGCCAATGCCATGGCTCCCACCCGGAAGAGCTCGACGACCGGCTCCTCCAGCGCCAGCTCATCAGTGGCCGCTGCCCGATCGGGGGCCTCCACCGCATCGAGCAGGTCCTCCAGCCGCTGCGCCAGCGCCGCGACCTGCACCTTCTCCAGGCCCACGCTGATCAGCGCGCCGCCTTTCCGCACCTGGAGAAAGAAGGCTCGGGCGCCGGGCTCGCCAACGGTGCCGGCAAGGAACCGATCCGGGTCATCGAGAATGAAGAGTCTGCGTGTCATCGGGCTCATCGTAGCGGCTGTCGACCCGGTACAGTTTCCGTTGCAGATGAGCACGACGGCCGCCCCGAGAGCGATCTGAGCGATGCGACAGCGGCTACGCCCCTTCCGCGCGCGCGCCATGGCCCGTCGACCGGGCGGCGAGAATGCGTTCATGCTCTCGTCACGAGCACGTCGGATCGGCGGATGGCTCGCGGCCGTATTGCTGATCGCAGCCATCGCGATCGTCTTCCGCATCCTGGGCGGGAATGGCGACGGCATCGTGGTTGGGCCGTCGCCGTCGGGATCCACCGGCAGGTCCGTTCCGGGCATCGACTTCGGTACGGCGCTCGATCCTGCCACCGGCCAGGTGGCGGCTGACGCGCGGACCGAGCGCTTCGCCGAGGGCGATACGTTCGTCTACAGCGTCCCACCATCCGGGGCGGTTCCGCCCGCGATCTACGTCGAGGTGCGGCGGGTCGGTGTTGCGGAACCCGAGCAGCCACCGGTCGATGATCAGCCCCTGCCGAATCCCGAGGTCATCGCTTTCAGCGTGCCGACGGCCGACCTGCTGGACGTGTTCGGCGCCGGCGAGTACCTGATGCTGATCTACGCCGATCCGGACGGCGACCCGATCGCGCAGGGAACCTTCGAGCTGGTCGGCCCAACCGTCAGTCCCGCGGCCGGGAGTCCGTAGACACGAGAAAGGGATCGGAGACGTGCCCCATCTCCGATCCCATCGGGCAAGTCGGCGTGCCCATCCGACTCGTCTGCGCGCAGGTTACGGTCCCTCAACCGCACCTGTCAACACTCAATTGACCGCCAGCGCCTCCCTCGTCAGCTCATAGGCGCCGCGATGGTCGCCCGCCTCGGCGCGCAAATCGGCCCATTCACGCAGAACCTCGCGCAGCCGATTCGGCACGCGGCTCGAGCGGGCCGCGGCCGCCGCCTCCGCAAAGCGCTGCTCCGCCGCCACCGGCTGGCCATCGACCCGCAGGGCGCGGGCCTCGGTCAGCATGGCGGCCATGGTCGCCAGCTCGTTGCCGCTGCGCGCCGCGTAGTCGCGCGCGTCGGCGGCAAGCCGCAGGGCGCCGGCCGTGTCGCCGGATGCGAGGGCCACCTGCGCCTCGGTGTCGGTCACCGCCGCCATCCAGCGCTCGTCGCCGGTCACCTCGATCTGAGCGCGCGCCTCGGTCGCCAGCTCTCGTGCCCGGTCCACCTGGCCGGTCGCCAGATAGGCGAGGGCAAGATCGTTTTCGATGCGCGCCGATTCAAAGATGGCACCCGCGGCGCGGTAAAGCGCCATGCCCTGCGTCCCGGCGCGGATGGCGGCCTCGAAGTCCCCCACCTCGCGGTAACTGATGGCCAGGTTGAACAGGAACGCCGCGCGGCGGCGATCGTCGAGGTCCGCGGCGAGCCCGCGCGCCTCCTCGAGGTATGAGAGCGCGCGCGGCGCGTGGCCGGCGCGGGACTCGACCGCGGCCAGTGAGGTGAGCAGGCGCATCTCAAAGTCAGGCTCCACGTGCAGCCCGGCGCGCACCTGCTCGAGCAGGGCGGTCAGCAGGCTTCGAGCATCAGGCTCGTTGTCCGACTGGTACATCCCGTACGCCAGCCAGTAGCGCGCCAGCGCGGCGTCGACGTCCCGGGCCGCCAGCCCGTACAGGCGCGCGGCCTCCGACGCCGCCGCAATCGTCTCCCTGCCTCGGTCGAGGCGGGCCAGTGCCTCAGCCATGCCGCGCAGGATGTCGGCGCGCGAGGCATCGTCGGCGGCGTCCTCTAGCAGAGCCTGGTAGCCGTCTGCCGCCGCCTGCCATTCGCCTGCCGCGAGGCGCATGTCCACTTCGAGGCGAGTCCAGGCCGGGTGGGCCTCGTCGATGAAGTGGCTGGCCGGCAGGTTCAGCCGTGCCGCAATGTGATTGAGTGCGACCATCGACGGCCGAGCGATCCCCGTCTCGAGCGCGCTCACGTACGCCTTCGTGTATCGGTCCCCGGCCAACTGCTGCTGCGTCAGCCCGGCGCGGTGCCTGGCTTTGCGGATCCGGCCGCCGATGCGATGCGCGAGCTCTCGGTCGCGCTCGGTGGCACCGGCACTGGGCCGGGTCCTCGTCCTTGGCATGCGCGGAGTCTACACCCCGCTGGCAAGCATCAGTTGACCGCCGGTTGACCCGATCGTACTAGCTCGCGCCCGTCGATCGGGACCGTCGGGTCATTGCCCCCCGACTCGAGCGGCGCGACGGTGCCAGTACGCAACCCCGATGGGCGGGTGTTGCACAGGCAAGGAGAGACTCGATGCGTACCAAGCGAATCGTGCGCTCCCTCGTGGTCGCCGGGACGGCAGCGGCGCTGAGCATCCTCAGCCTCGTCTCGACCGTCATGGCCGTCACCGGGGGCGGCGACTTCCCCCGCTAGAGGGAACCTTCCCCCTCTGACGCGCGTCATCCGCGACGCGCAGCGACCAAGCCCCTAGTGCCCGTGCTGGTAGTAGGGATTCTCGCCTGCCTGGTGATCAGTCACGTCGACGATGGCCGAGATGGATGGCACCGCGGTGCGGATGGCCGTCTCGACTCCCTGCTTGAGCGTGACGTCCACGGCCGCGCATCCCTGGCAGCCACCGCCGAAACGCATGAACGCGGTGCCGTCCTTCACGTCGACCAGGGTGACCTGCCCGCCGTGTGAGCCGACGCCCGGGTTGATCTGCCGATCGATCACGTCCTGAACGGCGCGCGCGATCGGGTCCTGCCAGCCCTCGTTCGGATTGTCGATGCGCAGACCGCCGCCGGTGATGGCCGGGTCGAGCTCGATGGTGGCGCCGGCGAGATCCGTAGCGCTGCCCGGGTCGACCACGACGGTCAGGCCATTCGCCTCCACCGCCAGGTCGTCATTGGCGCGTTCCCGCGGATCCTCCAGGGCGATCTCGTAGCGGAAGCGGCGGCCCTCCTTGGCGAGAACGCGAACACGGAGGACAGCATCGGGAAAGTCGTTGAAGGTCCGGACGCCATCGATCTTGGTCCGGGCATCGTCGGTGATGGAGAGAAGCGGTTGGATCATCGCCGCCATGGTACCGCGGGTGGCGGGCGAATGCGCATCACCATTCGCCGGCGCGGATGTGAACCGGCGACATCGCCGGAGCGTAGTTTTCTTAGCGCTCGCGCTCGACGGGCGACCTCGTCTCCCAGCCGGCACGTCGTGTGCCCCGAGTCCAGCCGCCGACGCCGCGGCGTCCGCCAAGCGAACCCAGCTTCCAGCGAAAGGGGACCCATTTCATGTTCTCGATGCGCCGAGTTGTAGGCCTGGTGGCGGCCCTCGCGCTCACGACGGCAGCGTGCGCCGCCCCCGGCAGCAGTGGCAGCGTTGCCGATCCGGCGACGGATCCCGGCATGGCGCCAGGCCACGACATGGCCGGCTCGATGGCACCCAGTGCCGGTGAGGCAACATCCAGCCCTGCCGCCAGCAGTGGCGAGGCCAGCGACGACGGGCGCGTCTCCATCGACGACGTGCTGACCGACCCCGCCGCGTTCGAGGGCCACGAGGTCACGCTCTCCGAAAACGTCGACCAGGTGTTCGTGGAGGACGTCGCATTCCTCTTCAGTGGTATCGAGGTGGAGGGCCAGATCCTCGTCGTCCTCACCCCCGGTGCCACGATCGAGAAAGGCGTCCAGGCAGACCGGGTCCTGAGCGTGACGGGCAGCCTTGTGCCCTTCACGGCCGAGGACCTGGAGGCGGCAGGTGCCGGGCTCTCTCTGGACGATGACGCGCTGGCGGAGTTCGAAGGCGACGTCGCCCTCGTCGCCACCGAGGTGACCGATCCCCTGGGCGGCTAGCCGAGGGGCGGAAGGTCCTGCGCGTCGGACAGCACCGGCGCGAACGGGTCGCCTCGCTCCTCGAGCCGCCCGGGTGCCTCGCGGATCGTCCATCGGTCGGGACGCAGCGCTGCGTCTTCCAGCTCGTCCCATGCGATCGGCATGCTCACCGGCGCGCCGGGCGCCGGGCGCGGGCTGTAGGGCGCGACGAGCGTCTTGTTGATGGCGTTTTGGGTGTAGTCGAGGCGCGCCTTGCCCTTGCGGGCGCGTTTCGCCCACTCCCAGCTGACGAGATCCGGCACGGTTGCGCCGATGGCCCGTGAGAGGTTCTCCACCCAAGCGCTCGTATCGGCGAATGAGGGGCCCGGGTTGATCCGGATCCAGACCTGAATCCCGCGCTTGCCGGTGACCTTCGGACATCCGCGCACGCCCAGGTGCTCGAGCGCGGTGCGATACAGTCGCGCCAGTGCGACGACCTCCTCCCAGGTGGTGTCGGGGCCCGGATCGATGTCGATGAGCGCGTAGGACGGCCGGTCCGGCGTCTCCGCCGGCGAGGTCCACGGATGGAGCTCTATGGCCGCCTCCTGGGCGAGCCACAGGAGCGTGGCCGGTTCGCTCACCACCGGGTAGTCCTTCGGACCCTCCTCGCGGTGGTGGTACGTGAAGCGGCCGACCCAGGCCGGCGTGTGGGATGGCAGGTCCTTCTGCCAGAAGCCCTTCTGCTCGATCCCGTTCGGAAAGCGCTGTACCGTGAGCCCGCGGTCGGCGAGGTACGGCACCAGGGTCGGGCCGATGGCGAGGTGATACCGCAGCAGGTCGCGCTTCGTGACCGGCGCGCCGCCGTCGCGCCCCGGAAAGAGGGCTTTGTCGAGATTCGTGACCCGCAGCTCACGGCCGGCCACCTCCCAGACGCCCTCCCGCTCGATCGCCTCCAGCGCCCCCGCCGCGTCGCCGGTTCGCTTCATCGGCTCATTCTGAAGCTCCCGCTCGGCAGCCGCCGTGGCGGCCTCGGTGTCGACCGGCCGCTCGCGCCGCACCGCGGTTGGCGCCTTGCCGACCTCGAGGCCCTTGAACGCCGCCTGTCGAAGGAGGTCGTCCGCCGTCCAATCGGCGAACTCGACCCGGATGACGAGCTTCGGCTCCACCCAGTGCGCGCCCTTCAGGCGCGGGACGGGCTCCAGGACCGATGCATCCCTCTCCATCCCTTCGAGGGAGGCACGCAGCTCGCGCCGGGTGCGGGTGTCGATGCCGCTGCCGACCTGGCCGGCATGCGCCCAGCGATCGCCGCTGCGCACCGCCACGATGAGCGATCCGAGATCGCGGTGGGTGCCCTGCCCATCCAGCCAGCCGACGACCACCACCTCCTGCTCGCGCCTCAGCTTGAGCTTCAGCCAGCTGCGCGCCCGCCGCCCCGGCTCGTACGGCGAGCGGCGGAGCTTGGCCACGACCCCCTCCAGCTCCTGGACGCGCGCCGCCTCGACGAAGGCCCGGCCCTCGGCTTCCACGTGGCTCGCGTAGTGAACGAGCGGATGCGGACGCAGGCGTGATCGGAGCAGCCGCTTTCGCTCCTCGAGCGGGACGTCGAGCAGCGAGCGGCCGTCCAGGTGGAGGAGGTCGAACACCTGGTACACGGCCGGGGCGGGCGGTCCGTGGCGCTTGGTGCCGGGCGCGCGTCCGGTGCGAACGCCGGTCCGGTCCTGGAGCAGGCTGAAGCTCGGGCGCCCCCTCTCGTCGAGGGCGACCACCTCGCCGTCGACGATCGCCTCGCGCGCGTCGATCCAGGTCGCGGGGCCGGCCAGTTCCGGAAAGTAGCGCGCAGCATCCTGCTGGTTGCGGGTCCAGAGCCGGGCGCGGCGCTCACGGATGACGGCCTCGACCCGGTAGCCGTCCCACTTGATCTCGAACAGCCAATCGCTGTCGTCGAAGGCGTCCCCCGCCAGGGTCGCGCGCATCGGCGGGATGAAGTCCGGCATCGGTGCCTCTCGCGCCGCCGAGAGGTCGACCTCGCCGACCGGTCGCGGTGCTTCGGCGATGAAGCGTGGAGCGTCGCCGGCGAGCACCTCGTCGTTGGTGCGGCCGGTTTTGACGCTGGCGGGGTGGTCCTCGGCGTCCCAGCCGTCGACCGCGGTCTCGTCACGCTTGTGGAGAAGGAGCCACTTCTCTCGGCCGTCGTCGCCGGCGCCCCGGCCATCGGTGCGTACGATCGTGAAGCGGCCGCGTACCTTCTCGCCGTGCAGCACGAACTTGATCTCCCCGTTGCGCAGAGCGGCCGCCGCGTCGGGGGTCTCGGCCTCAGGCTCGAAGGTGCCCCAGTCCCACACGATGACGTCGCCGGCGCCGTACTGACGCTCCGGGATGACGCCCTCGAAGTCGAAGTACTCGATCGGGTGATCCTCGGTGCGCATCGCGAGGCGCCGCGCGGTGGGGTCGAGCGTCGGCCCCTTGGGCACCGCCCAACTGACGAGCACGCCCCCGATCTCGAGTCGGACGTCGTAGTGCAATGCCGTGGCGCGGTGGCGCTGAATCGTGAACCGTCCGCTGCGCTCGGCCAGGTCGCCCGGGGCCGGCTCGGGCGTCGCCGCGAAGTCCCGCTTGCGCCGATACTCCTCGAGCGGCATGGTTTCGTTCAGGCCGGTAGGGCGAGATCGTCCAGCGTGGCCAGCACCACACGCGCGCCGGCGCCGCGCAGCGCCGCCTCGTCGACGCCGGAGCCGGCGAGCACCGCGATGGCCTCCATGCCGGCCGCGACCGCGGCGCGCATGTCCCAGGTCGCGTCGCCGACATACCAGCAGCGTCCCGGCGCCACGCCGAGCTCGCGCGCGGCGAGCAGCAGAAGATCCGGCGCTGGCTTCGCGTGCTCCACGTGGCTTCCGTCCACGATCCGTGGCTCGGCTGGAAGGTCGAGCGCCGCAATCGACGGCGCCACCTGCTCCCGCCGCGACGAGGTCGCGATGGCCCAGGTCACCCCATCCAGGGTCAGCCGCGCCAGCAGCGCCGTCGCGCCAGGCAATGGGCGCGGATCCCGGTTGCGCTCGTTGAACAGCTCGCCGCTGCGCCGGTCGATCTCCTCGGCGATGGCCGCAGGCAGGGTGCGGCCGGCCGCCTGTGCCCCCTCCAGGGCGAGACGCCTGCCGTCGATGCCGATCATCGGCCTCAGCTGCGCGGGCGTCGAGGGAATGCCGAACTCTTCGAACACGGCGGACCAGGCGTCGATGCGCGCCGGGACGGTGTCGACCAGCGTCCCGTCGAGGTCGAACAGGATGGCATCGGGCGTACGAGATGTCGGCACGGTCGTACGATACCGGCCCGATGCCAAGCGAGTTCGCCCGCCACTGGACGCTCGACCCCGACGTCATCTTCCTGAACCACGGATCGTTCGGGGCCACTCCGCGGCCCGTGCTCGACGCCCAGTCCGCCTGGCGCGAGCGCATGGAGCGGGAACCGGTGGCCTTCTTCGCTCGCGACCTGGAGGCGGCCGCGGACCGTGTCCGGGCGACGCTGGGTGGACTCGTCGGCGCCGATCCCGACGACCTCGCCCTGGTCCCGAACGCCACGGCCGCCATCGCCACGGTGCTGCGCTCCCTGGAGCTTGTGCCGGGCGACGAGCTGCTGACCACCGACCACGCCTACAACGCGGCCCGGAACGCCCTGGCGCATGCGGCCGAACGCAGCGGCGCAAAGCTCGTCGTGGCCGCCGTCCCCTTCCCGGGGACCACGCCCGGCAACGTAACCGACCGTCTGCTCGACGCGGTGACGCCGCGGACGCGACTGGTGCTGATCGACCACGTCACGAGCCCGACCGCCCTGGTACTGCCAGTGGCGGCGATCGTCGCCGCCCTCCGCGAGCGCGGGATCGACGCGCTCGTCGACGGTGCCCACGCGCCGGGCATGATCGACGTGGACGTTGACGGCATCGGCGCCGCCTACTACGCCGGCAATTGCCACAAGTGGCTGTGCGCACCGAAGGGCGCCGGCTTCCTGCATGTGCGCCGCGATCGACAGGCAGACATCCGGCCGCTGGCCATCAGCCACGGCGCCACGTCGCCGCGAACGGACCGTTCGCGGTTCCGCCTTGAGTCGGACTGGACGGGCACTGCCGACCCGTCCGCCCACCTCAGCATCCCCGCCGCCGCGCAGTTCGGGGCGTCGCTCCTCGACGGCGGCTGGCCCGCACTGAAGTCACGAAACCGCGACCTCGCCCTTCGTGGCCGCGGCCTGCTGTGCGCGGCGCTCGGGATTGAATCCCCTGCTCCAGATGAGATGGTCGGCAGCATGGCGTCGATACCGCTGCCGCCCGCCACGCACGCGCCACCGGACGACGACGGAACGACCGATGACCCGCTCCACGCCGCCCTACTGGCAAGCGGGATCCAGGTCGCCGTCGCGCCGTGGCCGCAGCGCCCGCCGGGCGACCGGCCGTGGCGCCGCCTGGTTCGCCTGAGCGCCGCCGCATACGTGGCGATCGAGGACTTTGAACGTCTGGTGGAGCGACTGCCGGCCGCCATGGCCGCGGCCGTCTAGGATCGTCCGGTGCCGATCGATCCGACCACGCTCGACCCCGATCCGGTCCGTCAGCTCGGCGTCTGGCTCGACGACGCTGCCGATGCCGGGCTGACGCTCCCCAACGCCTTCGCACTGGCCACCGCCGATGACGACAGCATGCCGTCGGTCCGCTACGTGCTGCTCAACGGCCTCGACTCCGACGGACTCCGCTATTTCAGTCACCGCGGCAGCCGCAAGGGCCGCGATGTGGCGATCAACCCGTGGGCGGCCGCCGCGTTCTGGTGGCCATCGCTGGATCGGCAGGTGCGGGTCAGCGGCTCCGTCCGCCTCCTGCCGGACGCAGAGTCACTGGCCTACTGGCGCACCCGCCCGCGCGGTAGCCAGCTGTCGGCAACCGTCTCGGCGCAGGGCCAGGAGATCGCCTCGCGCGACGAGTTGGAGGCCCGAGTGGCGGAGCTGGCGGCCCGCAGTCTCGAGCAGCTTCCGCTGCCGCCGATGTGGGGCGGCTACCTGATCGTCCCGCGGACGGTCGAATTCTGGGAGAGCCGGCCGGACCGGCTGCACGACCGGGTCGAGTTCCGTCGCGGAGGGGACGGCTCATGGCATCCCCGCAGGCTGCAGCCCTAGTCCACCTCCTCGTCGACGCCGGGAAGCTCCACGACCACCGCGGCATGGCGTGGCGAACGGTTGTACCCCGCCGCGATGAGCGCTCCGATCAGCCCACCGATCAGCCCCGCAAGGATCGCGAGCAGCAGGGCGGTGGCCGGGATCACGGCGTACCAGGTGGTCGAGATCCATCGCAGGGCACCGACCTGGTCGCCCAACGGCAACAGCGCGCGCGCGACACCAAGGGTGAAGGCGAGGTCGCGCTGCCATTCGAGCAGAGTGCCGGCGAACCAGCACAGCATCGCTCCCAGCACGGCGCCGATGACGAGCCCCAGCGTTCCGCCGACCCAGGCTCCCGCCCCGAACGAGGCTCGCACCGAGATGGCGGCCAGGCGGCCACGCACGAGCCTCATCGGGCGGGGGGCTTCCTGACCGCTCGACCGCCCCGGCGCGTCATGATGAACAGCGCCAGCCCCAGCGCGCCGATCGAGAGGCCGATGCCGTAGGCGAGGTAGAGCACCAGCGACCAGTCGCCCACCAGCGGCGGCTGCTGGACACGCGGCCGATCGAGATCGGGCTCCAACGCAAGGGCGTCACCCCGCCCAGCCGGCGCCAGGAAGGCATCGGCCGCGAGCTCACCGGCCGGCCTCAGGCTGCCGTCCGGTCTGTAGAGGCCGAACTGCTCGACCTCGATGCCGGCGATCTGGGTGGCGAAGTCGCGGAGGCTCCACCACGTCGCCCCGGCGACGAAGCCGAACGGCTCGTCTCCGCGCAGCCGCTCGATGGCCGTATAGGTATCCTCGAAGATGGCCCGCTGCCGCTCCTCGTCAAGAGGCTCATCCGCCCAGCGACCGAACTCGAGAATCATGATCGGCTTGTCCGGGCTCGCCTCGTGCGCAGCGAACAGCGCCGGACCGGTGTCGGTGGCCGGGTCCTCTCCGTAGAAGACGCCGTGGTAAAAGGTGAAGCCCGCCACGTCGAGCGGGGTGTGGGTTGGATCATCGGGGGCCCACCCGTACGCCGCCTGGCCGGTCAGCCGGCTGCCGTCGATGGCGCGATCCACCTCATGCAGCTCGCGCAGCGCATCGGTCCGTTCCTGGTCACCGGTCGACTCGTTCGAGAACCCGTGGAAGAGCACCGAGGGCCGATTCATGTCCCGCAGCGCCATTTCGCGCAGCATCTGCTGCGGGATGCCGCGTCCCATCGTGCGCTCGTAGATCAGCGGCGTGGCGTGATACATCGGGATCTCCTCCCACACCGCGAATCCGAGCCGATCGGCCAGCATCAGGGTCGTGGGATCGGCCGGTTGATGACCCGTGCGCAACAGGTCCGCTCCGACGCGGGCGGCGTCGCGCAGCTTCTCTCGGATCTCTTCGGGCTGCTGGGCGGGTGTCCCCGACGCAAGGTCGCCACCCTCGTCGAAGGTGAGAGATTCGCCATGCAGGCCAACGCCTCGGAAGAACGCCGGCTCGCCGTTGAGGAGAACACTGGGACCGTCCGGGTCGACCCCAACGTGGCGGATCCCGAAGGTCGTCCAGAACTCGTCGCGATCCCGTCCCTCGCGGGCGTCGAGAGGCGACTCGCCGGCCAGGAGCTGGATCCGCAGGACGTAGAGGGCCGGGACGGCCGGCGACCAGGCATCGGCATTGCCGAACTCGAGGGCAAGGCTCGTTCCACCGACGTCTCCACGCGGCGGGAATGGCACCTCCTGGCTCACGACGGCGAGCGGGTCGGTGATGTCGGCCACGAGCGACCTCGGGTCCGGGTCGAGCAGGTTGACCTCGTCCACGGTCGCCGCCAGCAGGGTGGCGCGCAGCGTGGCCGTCCCACCGGGGAGGGCTTCGGTGTCCGGATCCTGGCCCTCGTTCCGCATCCCGGCCAGGCGGGCGGCATTGCTCATCAGAACATCGACCTCGACCGCGTCGAGGTGGGTGACCACGTCTGCCCGGACCACGTTGGATGGAGCGGCGGCCTCGAACCAGACCGGCCCCGTGATGCCGCCGTAGTTCCACCAATCGATGATGCCCCACGGAATCGTGTCGCTGCGGGTGCCAAGTGGGATGGTGTGGACTCGCACCGCCAACACGTTGGGCTCTCCGAGCGCAAGCTCTGGGCCCACATCGAACGCAAATGGCGTGGACCCGCCCTCGTGATAGCCGAGCCAGGCACCGTTGAGCCACACGTCGGCCACGTAGTTGGCCGAACCGAACTTGAGCGTGATTGCCCGGCCGGCCCAGTCGGCGGGCGCGTCAAACGTGCGCCGGTACCAGGTGCCGCCCTCCTCGCCATCGGGCGGTGGGTTGGCCGTCCCAGGCACGGTGACCGTGTCCCACGACAGGTCGTCGTGGTCCGGCAGGTGGCGCTCCCCCGCTTCCTCCTCGATCCCGGCCAGCGATGTGTCGCGGGCGCTCATCGTCAACCGTTGGTCGAGCTCGACGCGCTCGACGCGCCACGGGCCATCGAGCTCGAGGCGCGGCCGCGGCTGCCAATCGAAGCTCGGCACGGCCAGCCCGTTCTGCATGGCGACGGCGAGCCCTCCCCTGTCGACCATGGTCAGCGTTGGAGCCAGCGTCCCGGAGGTGCCGGACGGAAGGCACCCGGCCAGCGTGCCGGCCAAGCCTGCCACCAGGGCCGCCACGAGCAGTGCGGTGCGCATCGGGATCAATCATGGCACCCTCTCGCTGGCTCGTGCAGTCGGGCATACTCGTTCGGTGAGCGCGCATGTCGTCGTCATCGGCTCCCTGAACGTCGATTTGGTGGTCGTTGCCGACCGCCTCCCGGCGCCCGGCGAGACGGTGCTGGGCGGCCGTTTCGAGGTGCACGACGGCGGTAAAGGCGCGAACCAGGCTGTGGCCGCGGCACGGGCCGGCGCACGGGTCAGCCTGATCGGTGCCGTTGGTACCGATGACCATGCCGAGCGCAGCCTCGCAGCACTGACCGCCGAGGGCGTCGAGACGTCCCGCGTGCGACGCGTCGAGACTGAGCCCACAGGTGCCGCGATCGTCGCGGTCGGTCCGCGCGGCGAGAACCAGATCGTGGTGGCGTCGGGTGCGAATGGGACGCTCGAGCTTGACGATGAAGATCGCGCGCTCATTCGAGGCGCCGCCTGCGTGCTCACCAACCACGAGATTCCCCCTGCCGCCACGCTGGAGGCGCTGCGGACGGCCCATGCGGGCGGCATCACTGCGATCCTCAATCCCGCGCCGGCGCGCGCCCTATCCTCCGAGGTGCTCGCCCTCGGACCGATCCTGACGCCCAACGAGCACGAATTGGTGGTCGCCATCGGCAACGACATCACGGGGGCCGCGCTCGATGAGCTCGCAAACCGTCACGGCGGGCCGATCATCGTCACCCAGGGTCCGGCGGGCGCGCTGCTGGTGCACGGCCACCGGCGCGAGCGTTTCGACGGGCGGCTGCCGCCCAGGATCGCCGACACCACCGGTGCGGGCGACGCATTCTGCGGAGTGCTCGCTGTCTGGCTTGCCGAGGGCCGCTCCCTGGGCGAGGCGATCACGGCCGCCAATGCCGCGGGCGCGCTCTCCGTCAGCGCCGCCGGCGCGCGAGGTGGGTTGCCGACGCGCGACGCGCTCGAGGCGTTCCTCGTCGGGGGCTGAGCGGCGCCCGCCACCATCAGGTAGCTGTACCGGCGGCCCTGGCGCTGTGCGTCGACCGCAGGAGCAGCTCACCGTAGCCCACGGCCGCCGCCACGGTGAGGATCGGCCGGGAGTCCCAGGCGCTCCGCAGGTGGTAGAGGCGGCGGTTGGAGGCGGCATGCAAAATGGCACCGGCTGCCAGTGCGTGTGTGCCCTAACGCACGTATTGAACGCCAGGGGGAACAGAAGCCGGTCTCCCGGGTCCGGGGGGAGCGGACGTACGGGGACCGGCTTCTTACCCCGAACCGTAGCGCTGCCGTCAACCCGCGCCGAGAAATCGCCGTTGATTGATGGCACCAATCCCCTCAAAGGGGGATGGAAGTGCGGTCCGCTGCGGTGCAGGATGTTGTGGTGCAGACCTATCGGCTGGGTTGTTCGGGGTCCTGGGTCAATGTTCGGCTGCTCGAGGTCAACGGCCGCTGGATAGCCTCGGCCGATACGGTGGACGGCCCGAGCCTGGGATGTGGCACGAGCGCATTCGCTGCGTTGTGGGAGGCCCTCCAACCGTTCTACGGCGTCGTTGGCGAGCTGTTGGCGTCGCTTCCGCTGGCGGCGACTGAGACGCCAACCGCACTGAAACGGTCACCGGCGCCGATCTCCAGGAGGAAGGAGGGGTGACGGGCTCCGGACGGCGTAGCTTTGTTGAGACCATCGTCTACATGGATCACTCCGACATCCGCGACGGGAAGGTTGATGAACTCAGAGCCGGGGTCAGCGGATTGGTCGCGTTCGTCAAGACGCACGAACCTCAGTTGATCTCATACGGCTTCTATATCGATGACGAGGCCGATCGGATGACCGTTGTCGCAGTCCACCCCGACTCGGCATCGCTCGAGTTTCACATGAACGTCGCCGGCAGGGAGTTCCGCAAGCTCGCACACCTGATCAGCCTTCGCTCGATCGAGGTGTACGGCCGCATCAGCGACACAGCGTTACAGGTGCTGGAGCAGAAGGCCGCGATGTTGGGCGATAGTGGACGCGTCGTAGTGCGGGAACCATACGCTGGATTCGGGTGAGCCCTGGCTGCCAGGACTCTGAACGCATCAGCCGTGAAAGCCGATCCCATTGCGGGAGGGCGGCGTTACACGAGCGCCGCGTCGACATCGGCTGCCGACCGTCAAGGTCTGAAGCGGTCAATGGGGTGGCGCGTTCCTCATTCCAACAATCTTCCCTGCGACTGCAGCTCCCCGGTCCGGGCGAGCCACGGCATGAGCTCCGCGGACACCGCAGGCAGGGGTGCGGGCTCGATGGTGAAGCGGACACCGGTGCCGCGACCGATAACGAAATTGACGTCCATCCTCGCATCCAGATCCGGAAAGTCGGAGCGGATGTGCGCACCACGGGTCTCCTCGCGTGCGATCGCTCCGCGCAGTGTGGCTTCGGCGGTGCCCAGCATGGCATGGAGATCAAGTATCTGGGCCAGGTCACTCCACCCCTCCTCGCTGGGGCGCACGTCGATGCTGGGTAGCACCGACCGGATCTCGTCCAGCGTCCCGAGCGCCCGGCCCATGTCGGTCGCATTGCGCACCACGCCGCACTGCTCCCACATGACGTTGCGCACTTCGCGCTGGTGAGCCCGGCTGAGCTCGGTGCCGTTGTGAATCAAGCTGTCCAGCTCGCCGTTCGCCTCGTCGATCGCTCCTCGGGAACGCAGCTGCGACTCGCTCTGGCGTGAGAATTGCGCCGCCGCCTCGCCGGCACGCCGACCGAACACCACCGTCTCGACCAGCGAGTTGCCCCCCAGCCGGTTGGCGCCGTGCAATCCGGCAGTGCACTCGCCGGCCGCATAGAGGCCGGCGACTTCGCTGGCATGGGTCGGTGGATCGACCACGATGCCGCCCATCGAGTAGTGGGCGGTGGGGGCGACCTCCATCGGCTCCCTGGCGATGTCGAGCATCTGATACTCCACGAACTGGCGGTACATGCGTGGCAGCTTCTCGAGGATCGCGTCCTTGCCGAGGTGGGTCACATCGAGGAACACGCCGCCGTTGGGGCCGCCTCTGCCCTCCCTGATTTCGGTGTAGTTGGCCAGCGCGATACGGTCGCGGCTACTCAGCTCGATCCGCTCCGGGTCGTACCGCTCCATGAACCGCTCGCCTCGCGCGTTGAAGAGCCGGCCACCCTCTCCACGCACTGCTTCAGTGACCAGGGTGCCTGCCGCCTCTTCGGGCAGCACCATCCCGGTCGGATGGAACTGGACGAGCTCCATGTCCATCAGCCGGGCACCGGCCTGGAAGGCGAGCCACATGCCCTCGCCGTAGTTCTCGTCGCGCCGCGACGAGCTGCGACGCCATAGACGCGTATGCCCTCCACCGCACAACACGACCGCATCGGCCTCGAAGACGGTGCGCTCCCCGGTGTGGAGATCGAACGCAAGTGCACCGAAGCACTGGCCGTCTGCGGTAAGCAGCCGTGAGACGTACTGGTTCTCGATCACCGGGATCGCCAGCTTCTGGACCTGGTCCGCCAATGTGGAGAGGACGGCACGCCCGGTGTAGTCACCGGCGTAGCAGGTGCGCCGATAGCGGTGGGCACCGAAATAACGCTGGTCGAGCCTGCCGTCGCTCCTGCGCGCGAACGGACAGCCCCAGTCGGCCAGCTCGTTGATGGCCGCAGGAGCCTCCATCGTCATGATCTCGACCACGCGCGGGTCGCTCAGGAAGTAGCCCTCGCGCATGGTGTCCGCGAAGTGCTGCTGCCACGAGTCCTCCGGGTCGACCGTGGCAAGCGCCGCGTTGATGCCCCCGGCGGCCAGCACGGTGTGGGCATCCAATCGGCTGCGCTTGCCGATGACCACCACGTCGACACCGGCATGGCGGGCCGCAATCGCCGCCCTGAGGCCGGCCGCCCCGGTCCCGATGATCAGGACATTGCACGGGCGAGTGCGGCTCTCCGCTCCACCCCTCACGCAATCGGCTCCTTTCGTTCTTTGGGCAAGGCCTGCGTACTCGTGTCAAGCAAGGCCGAGTCCACGCAACTTTTCCGGATCCGCGATGATGTCGATCTCGACGATGCGCCCGTCGGCGACCGTGAAGGCTCCGACGATGGACCGTGCCGGGAACCGGACGACCAGCCCTGCCGCACCGTTGACGATGGCCGGCTCGACCCGGTCGGCACCACCCTGGAAAAGCAGTGCCTGGCGCGCCACGGCCTCGGCCCCGAGAAGCGGTGGCCGTACGAAGGGTCGCGGTGCGTTCGGACCGCCGTCGACGCGGAGGACCACGTCCGGATCGAGCACCCGCAGCAGTCCCTCGAAGTCCCCGTCGCGTGCCGCGGCCAGAAAGGCATCCACCGCTCGACGTTGGACGGCGAGGTCGGCATCCGGCTCCGGCGCTTCGGCGCGAACGCGCCGCCGCGCGCGGCTCGCCAACTGTCGCGCCGCCGCCGGGGATCGCTCGACCATGGGAGCGATCTCCTCGAACGGAACGCCGAACACGTCGTGCAGCACGAATGCGAGCCGCTCCGGTGGGGTCAGCGACTCGAGGACCACGAGCAACGCCAGTCCTACTGAGTCGGCCATGACCGTGTCGCGCTCCGGTTCGGCCTCATGCGACGTGCGGACGATCGGCTCTGGAAGCCATGAACCGCTGAGCTGCTCGCGACGCGACTTGCGTCGGCGGAGTGCGTCGAGGCAGATCCGGCCAACCACCACAGTCAGCCAGCCGCGCAGGCCATCGGTCCCGCCCGGGTCGCTGCGATCGAGGCGCAGCCAGGCCTCCTGTACTGCGTCATCGGCCTCGGACACCGATCCGAGCATCCGATAGGCAACCGCCCGCATATGCCCGCGGTGTCGCTCGAACTCTTCGGCCAGCCAGTCGCGTCGTGTCATGTCGTCGTCATGTTCGAGGTCGCCATAGAGGGGACACGCAAAGGGTCCGTCGAATGTGACATTGTCGCCGACCGGTCCCGACGTCACCACATGCTGCCGCGTGGCGTCGTGATCAGTGTGACAACGGTCAGCAGATTCCGTTGCAGGCGGCGCGAGCACGAACGGGCGGCCGCCGTGGTATTCGCTGGCGGTAGAACGCCTCAGCGGTAACCCTCGGGAGGACGCCGGCACCACGCGGCATCGGGCCGGGCGGCGGTCGTCGGCAGTGGCGGTCTGGTAGCGTTCGGCTTTGCCGGCGGCATCGACATCGTCGTCCGCCTTTTGGAAGTCGGGAGCAGGGCCTGTGGACCCGTACATCACCGAGTGGCTCAACCTGCTCGTTCGCTGGCTCCACGTGGTAGCCGCCATCGCCTGGATCGGCTCGTCCTTCTACTTCATCGCGCTCGACTACTCGCTGCGGCCGCCGAGCAACCCGAGCGACTCCGCGAGGGCTGTGAGCGGCGAAGCGTGGGAGATCCACGGCGGCGGCTTCTACCGAATCGAGAAGTTCCGCGTCGCACCGGAGACGCTCCCGGAGCGGCTCACCTGGTTCAAATGGGAGGCCTACACCACGTGGTTGAGCGGCTTTGTCCTCTTGGTCCTGCTGTACTACCTCAACCCCGGAACATATCTCATCGATCGCTCTGTGGCCGACCTCGCTCCGCTGGCTGCGGTGAGCATCAGCGTCGGCATCCTGGTGCTGAGCTGGTTCGTGTACGACTCCCTATGCCGGCTGCTGGAGGCCCACGACCAACTTCTGGCTGCGGTCCTGGCGGCCCTCGTGATCGCGGTGGCCTACGGCACCAGCCTGCTCTTCGCGTCGCGGGCTGTGTACATCCAGGTCGGCGCGATGATCGGCACCTGGATGGTGGCGAACGTGTTCTTCGTGATCATCCCCGGCCACTGGGACCTCGTGCGGGCCAAGCAGGTCGGCAGCGCGCCCGACCCGATCCCCGGCTTGCGTGGCAAGCAGCGGTCTGTCCACAACAACTACCTGACGCTGCCGGCCATCTTCGCCATGCTCAGCAACCACTTCCCGATGACCTACGGCCACGAACATGGCTGGCTGATCCTGGTTGCGATCTTCGGGATCTCGGTCTCGGTTCGCCACTTCTTCAATCTCCGGCACCAGGGGCGAACCGTCTGGGCAATCCCCGTGGCTGCCGCAGCCGCCACTGCACTGCTGGCAGTCGCCATCGCGCCGTCGCGGCCAGGGGCGGCCGATACTGGGGAGACAGAGCCGCCGGTGCCTTTCGACAGGGTGCAGGCCATCATCCAGCTGCGCTGTCAGACCTGTCACTCCGATCATCCGACCCACGAGGGATTCGGCGCGCCGCCGATGGGGATCGCATTCGACACGTCGGAGCAGATCCGGGCTCAGGCCGAGCGCATCGAGCAGATGGCGGTGATCACCGAGGCGATGCCGCTCGGCAACGTCACGGGGATGACCCAAGACGAACGCGACACCCTGGGGGCCTGGATCCGACAGGGCGCGAAGCTCGATTGAGCGCCCGGCCCCGATGGCTCCTTGTCATGGCAAGTCGCGATGAGGCAAGGCCGTCAACGGCCACGGGCCCATGCGGGAAGCTCCATCGGTCGCGCCTGATGGCGGTCTCGACGAGCGTCGCGACCAGCGTGGTGGAGGGGACGCCCGCGGCACGCCACATGAGCGGAGACTGGCAGTCTTCGGATCGTCACACCGGCAGTCCCAGGGAACCGGCAAATGGGAGCTCGACGGCGGCGCGCAGCCACCACGTCAGTGGGCGGGATTGGCCCGGCCACAGTGGAGCCCCCGGCGATGCACCGGGGGCTCCACCTGCAAGGTCGTGTTCCGCGATCTAGCGAGTGCGCTTGGTGGCGAACACTCGGTACCCGACCATGCCCCCCGCTACAGCAAGGAGGGCCAGGAGGCCGACCGTCGCAGCCGTGCCGTTGGGCTGCCCGGGCGCGGACTCGACGCTTGTGTCGGGCATGGTGCTTGCCGTCGGAGCGGGCGCCGCGGCGGCGGTGTCGAAGTTGTAGATGTGCAGCATCGTCATGCCGTCGTCGTCCAGGCTGGTATCAACGACGACCGTCGACGTCTCCCGATCGAACCCGATGAGCGTCCGGGAGTCATCATCCGGATCCAGCTCGGCGGGCGTGAAGCGCACGGTACCGAATTCGTGCTCACCCTCGTGGAAGGTCTCGGTCACGGTCACTTCCCCCTCAGCCACACCGTCGATCGAGTAGAAGCTGAAGTCGACGCATACGTTGGTCGCTTCATCGCCATCGACCTCGCCGATGACGATCGGGTCGGGGCCGGATGCAACCTCCTTGTCCTGCTCGCACACCAGCGCCTGGTTGAAGGTGGCATCGGCCAGTGTGAAGGTGGCGCCGGTCGAATCGGTGACCAGGAAGTCGAACTCTTCCTCGAAGTGCGCGATCGAGTCCGGTGCCGGCTCATCGCCGGGCAGTCGCTCGACCGGGCAGGCAAGGATGGTCAGTGCGACAGCGATCACCGGATTGCCTCCGCCGCCGGCCTCGACCTCCATGAACTCTTCCTCGCTGCGGACGTCGACGGTCGTCTCCGGGTTGGAGTCGTCGGCGTTGCAGTAATGCTTCATGATCATCAGCATCCCGGTCTCGCCGCCATCGGCAGCCGCCAGCTGTCCGCGCACTGCGCCATTGGGATAGGTCTCGCTGTGGACGTTGATGTAGTAGTCGGCGGGCGACTCTTCGATCGCCGCAGCCAGAGTGGCGTCGGTGAAGCAACCCTCGAACATGCCGTCGTCGTCGGGCTCGGTAAAGAGCGGCAACACGACATCACCAGCTTCGCCTTCCGGAGCCTCGTGGATATGAGCGGCGCTGGCGGTGCCGTCAGAGATGGACCATTCGAGGGTGACGCAGATCTCACCACTGTCCGTCGTGATGTCGACGGTCGCAGTGCCGCTGCCTTCGGGGTCATTACAGGTGTCCGCCGGCTCGCAGACCTCGGCCGCACCGGTTAACTCGGCGCTCAAGCTGGCATCAGCGGCCACCGGTGCCGCGAGCAGCAGCATCATCGCCAGGACGGCGAGGATGGTGGCGAGGGACGCGGATCTCGCCACGGGAATGTGGGACGGGTGCATGGTGTACCTCTCCTGATATGCGCCGTACCGACATGGTGCGGCTGTCGACATGCAGGCCACCGTGCCCCCCCTGCCTCAGCCGGCGCGAGCGTCGTGGTCGCATCACGCTCGCAATGCATCGCACGTGCCATGGGGGCCCAAGCTGCTTGGCTCCACGGCTCGCCGGCCAAAAGTCGCGCCATGCTGGCGCGCTCACCGACCAGCGCTGAAGATTGAGCCGCTATCGTTCAACGCTTGGAGTTGGCATATCGGCTGCAAATCAGCCGGACGTGCCCACGGGGGGAAGCGGTGCGTCGGAGGCGCACCGCGCGGCACTTCCCTCGCAAAATTCCGGCGGCGCTCTGTTCCCCCCGGAGCGCGGTCGCCGGCCGGTCGGTTGCACCCGTCCTTGTAAGGTGGCCTGCAAGGCGTCATTGATAGCATCGCGGATAGGACGAAGCCGACCGCAAACCCCATGGGGGGAAACAAGGAGTTCTGCGGTCGGCTTCGGCCCTACCCTACCCGGTGCGTCAAGGCACCAGGTGGGCCCGCGGTCCTGCCGCTCCGCTGTCCCTTAATCCGGCATTCCGGCCAGCCACAACGGCCTCGTCACGCGCTGATGGACCTCATCGATGCCGAGGCCCACGCGACTCCGCATTCCGAGTGCAGAACGCCCTGATGCGTCCGATCCGCGCCGCGGCCGCCGCGCAGCACGACGCAACCAATCTCTCGCTGTGGGCCGGGCAGGGCTGCGCAGGCGCGCAGCCTGCCGGCCGCCGACGGCCGCCGTGGTGGCCGGGGAGCTCGCCCCGGCCAGCCGTCAGTTCACTTCAGCTTTGAGGTCTCGACGTAGTCGAACCATGCGGTGAAGCCGTCGCCTCCCATCGAGACGAGCCCGATCTGCTGACCCTCGCCGAGGTCATGGGCCCAGGTGCCGCCCCGTTCCCAGTTCTCGCCGTCGCGGCTCGTATAGGCGGTGTAGTGCTCCTCCTCGCCGACGGTTCGCTTTGCGATCCGCAGCCATGTCCACTCACCGGGCGGCCCGACCACCGTGTTGCCGTAGCGAGGGAAGCCCTCGGGCACGGGTGCCAGCTCCTTGGCGAATTCGGTCTGGCGTGTCTCCCAAATCGACACGTGGACTAGCTTGAGGAAGTTGTCGTCGTCGCCGTAGACCACGAGCCCGGCCTGCACGTAGTTGTAGCAGCACCCCTCGGCCGGCAGATTGAGCCGCACCTTGGTCTCGACGATGTAGTCGCCCTGGGGCGCATCGGTCAGCAGGACCGGCGCGGAGTTGGAGTCGACGAACAGGTCGCCGGGCTGTGTCTCGAAGCGGAAGGTCCCATTCTCGACGCCGTACTCCGTGTCCGCCGGCTCGCGGACCCACTCCCAGCGCGGGTGGAGGTTCGGGCCAGTGAACGCGTCACTGGCGTACCCCTGCCTAGCACCGGGCACGTCCACGGCGACGAGAGTGGGGGTGTATGCCGTCGTCTCCCCAGCCTGGGCAGCCGGCGCCGGCATCGGCTCGTCAGAGGCCCAGAGGCCGCCACGAGCGGTGGGCCAGCCGTCAACCCAGTCGATCGGGTCGAGGAGCATCGGCCGCTTGGTGAAGCCGACGGCGCCCTCGTAGTATGGATCATGGCGATCGATGGCGTGGTAGATCGTCCACCACTGGCCGTCGAAGTCGGTGAAGACCGTGTTGTGCCCGGGACCGACCCAGCGGTTGCCGTTCATGCTCAGGAACGGCGTACCCCCGACGCGTCCGGCGAGGAACGAGACTCCCTCACGGTCGACGAACGGCCCGAGCGGATCGGCAGAGCGGCCGACGAACATGCTGTAGCCGGTCAGCGGGCCGTTGCAGCAGTTCGCCGCCGACACGAACAGGTACCAGTAGCCGTCTCGGTACGCCACCTCGGCGCCCTCGTAGCGGTTCGCGATGGTGATCTGGGTCGAGCCACCGGTCGGCTGGAGCACCGCTGCGCCATCGGGGGCGATCGGCTGGGCGTGGATACCCCCGTAGTACGAGCCGTAGTAGATCAGCAGGCCGCCGGGCGCGTCGCCGTTCGTGTCGACGACCTCGGGGTCGTAGGTCCAGAAAAAGTTGCAGTCACCCGGTGCGCCGTTCGATCGCGGGCCGATGAGCGGCTCTCCGGAGTCGGTCCAGGGACCCAGCGGTGTCGGTCCGGTGGCGTACCCGATAGCATTGTCGGCGTCGCACTCGGGTGCCGTGCCGCTCACCTCGGGCTTCACGTCGGTGATTCCGTAGAACAAGTAGTAGGTTTCGCCGATGATCTCGATCTCCGGGGCCCACATGCCGGCAGTCGGCTCGGCCCACTCGGGCGTCACCTCGAAGGCATCGCCCTGGTACGTCCACGAGACAAGGTCGGACGAGCTCAGCATCGGGATCTTGTGGAAGGTCGGCGATCCGTCGGTGGTCTCCGCGTCGTTGAGCGGATCGGTCGTGCAGTAGGTGTACCAGACGCCCGCCGCGTAGATGGTCGACGGGTCCGCGCAGCTCTCCACCAGACCGTCGCCGGGGATCTGCGCCAGCAGCGGGTTCTCGTACGTCCCGGCTGCAAGGGCGCGTCCCGGGGAGCCCACGAGGGCGGCAACCATGAGTACCAATGCCGGTACGGCACCTGATCTGGTGCCCCGCATCCACCGCATCACCGAGTGACCCTCCTATCGGCCGGCAGAACACCGGGTGGCCGACGGTACAGCATTCGGCACGCCAGATCGGGCAAATCAGCGCGACCATCGGCGCCACTGTCAAGTTCACCCACCACTCACCTGGCCGAATTGCTCACGCCTTCCACTTCTGTCGCTCATGGTGAGTATTCTCCAGCGCATGGGGAGGCGGAATTATCTGATCGAAGGCCTTTCCGGCACAGGCAAGACTTCCGTTTGCGATGAGCTGCAGCGGCGCGGCTATCACGCCATCCATGGCGACCGCGAGCTGGCTTACCGAGGCGATCCGGAAACTGGCGAACCAAGGGACGGCAGCGGACACGAGCACCACATCTGGAATGTAGGAACGGTGAAGGCCCTTGTCGCCGACCGGACTGAAGCGGTCACATTCTTTTGCGGTGGCTCAAGGAACTTCTCGAAATTCATCAATCTGTTCGACGCCGTCTTTGTCCTCGAAGTTGACCTCGCCACGTTGCATCGGCGGCTTGACGAGCGACCAGACGACGAGTGGGGTGGCGGACAGCCGACGGAACGCGAACTCATCGTGCAATGGCATCAGACCAAAGGAGACGTCCCCGAGAACGGCATTCTGATCGACGCCACCGCACCGATTGAGCACGTTGTCGAGGAGATCCTTCGTCGATGCCAGGCAAGCACGTAGCCAAGCACGGCTGCGCTACGGGGGGCACACGAGCGCTTGCGCGACTCTGGGGTTTACCGCACTCTGTTGTTCGCTGATGTCCATGGAGGTTACGGCATGACCTGGCTTGCGGCCGGCATGAAATCGAATGA